>NZ_JBEAFZ010000024.1:0-73685 GCF_040062415.1 Klebsiella sp. GG_Kp173 | reverse complement strand
CGCACGCCGGGATCTGTGCGGGGGGTACCCGGTAACGGGTATCCCTACCGCGACACTTGCGTGAGGAGCTAGTTATGAAAGTGGAAATCACAATTGATCGCCAAAAAAAATTGCCGGATGGCGCTGTGCCTGCTCTGGAGAAGGAGCTACTGCGGCGATTGGATCAAAACTTTAATAACTGCAGTCTTGTGATTCGTCGGGCCAGCTCCGATGGGTTGACCGTGCTTGGTGGAATGGACGGAGATAAAAAACGTGTAGAGGAAATCCTGCAGGACACCTGGGAAAGCGCTGATGACTGGTTCTATTAAGTTGAGGTCCAGTAGCTTGCCTGGTTTATTTTGAGGATTTTGCTGTGAGTAAAAAACAAGAAATGCCGAACACCGGCTATGCAATTATCAGATGCGACGATGGGGTGATCGTTGCTCGTCTTACATCCTTTCCTGTGTGTGAGCGCGCTTTAATGTACCGGCGCGGCGACACTGTTTCGTTTATGCCTTTGCAGCCGGATGAGATAGTGGGGACTCTCTCTCTTTTTTCACAGATGATTGAAAAGGCTAGGTCTGGAGTTGGTTACCAGGTTCCCCCTGGTTCTGTTACAATCCCGTCATAGGCCTGAACAACCTATACCTGCTGCGTCACGGAGAGAAGCCATGACGCAAACAACCGAAGTATCAAAATCCCCTCTGACTGGTGCTCCTTCAACGAGCGCCGGTTTACTCTCGTCTTCGAAACTCACTTTTCGACAGCAGGAAGTTTTCGATCTGCTGGTGGCCTACATCAATCAGCATGGCTACCCACCTACGCTATCTGAGCTGGCCGATATGCTCGGCGTTAGCTCGTCTAATGCTGTCCTGTTGCATCTGCGTGCGTTAGAGAGAAAAAATTTCATAAAACTCTCTCGCCGTGTCTCCAGAGGAATTTCCATCGTCGGGCGAAAGGAGCCTATGCTCGCCGTGCAGCTGCTGCAGGAAATGATCGCTGAAGAACCCGGCGCGCGTGAAAGAGCGATTGAGTTTTTGCGACTGTTCGGTGATCAGCCATGAAGAAAAGTTGGTTTTTACACGAGCAGCTTTCAGAGGCTGAGGCTACAGAGCTGGTGGATCGATACCGTAAAAATAACTGTGTGGTTGAGAAGAGCTTATCCAGAGACTTTGCATCGTGGGAGATCCGCGTGTTGTTGCCGGAATCGAAGAAGCCGCCACGGATTGACAGGACCTACATACAGAAGATGTGGAGGGACTGATGCGAGCTTTGCTTAACGTGGATATTGCACGTCATCTTGGAATTGTGCTGCTTAAGCCGGGTAGTGAATTAATGCCGTTATTCGGTGCCGGCCGAGTTCTTGTTGAAATACCGCCGGCAAGCATGAAAAAGATACCCAGTGGACGTCTTCCTGATGCCCGGCAGCCATTGCGGGATGATATAGGGATCAGACCTTTTTTCATGAAGAAGGCGGTTATCACTGCAGCTGGTGGGGTTAGTGCCCTCGAGTCATGGTTGCGTAGGCAGGTTAAAAACTGTCAGTGGACACATTCCGATTACCATCACCATGAGCTCGTCCCGTTTCGCCATTCGACGGGTGTAATAATCGCATGCTGGCACTGTGATAATGAGCTGAAAAACCAAACGGAACACACCCTCGATCAACTGGTAGGTGTTAATAACGCTGACTGGGTAATCGACACTGCCCGCATCGCGCTTGGGCTGGACGCTCAGCGATCATTGTCACTGGCGGAGCTATGCTGGTGGGCGGTAGGCGCCGGGATTGGCGATGAAATTACAGAAGAAATGGCGCGCCGATCCCTGCGTATTAAAGACGATGGCATTAAATCTGTTTACAGGGAGAGTGAGATCGTTCCGTCGGTACCGGCCACCAGCATTCTTTCTCCCCGTATCGAAAAAGCAATCAGGCCAACGGCAAAAACAACGCCGGGCAAACCTCTGGTTCCTGTGAACGTCGATCCTGTTGCACCGGCGACACTATTCGCGAGACCTAAGCGGAGCCGATGGTTATCAGCTGACTTTATCTCATGGGTTAAAAAACAGCCGTGTATGTGCTGTGGGCAGCCTGCAGATGATGCCCATCATCTTATTGGCTGGGGGCAGGGCGGCGTAGGCACCAAGGCCCACGATATTTTTACGATCCCATTATGCCGCAAGCACCACCGTGCTTTGCACCATGACCCTGCCGCTTTTGAGCGTGAATACGGCACCCAGCCGGTATTGATTATTAAATTGCTGGACCGGGCATACGCGCTCGGCGTTCTGGCGTAGTAAGGAGAAGAACAGAATGACACCACGTCAACGCCGTCTACACCGTGCAGGATTAGAAACAGTGGCCGCCGCCCCGCGCAAAAGCTGGCTGGGCCGATTCACTCCCCTTAATGGCATTCAGTCCGCCTGGATAAAATCTCTGCTTACTGTATGGGGAGAAGGTATGAGAGGAGGTGCGGCCCCTCGCAAACCATCAGGACATTCATGCTGGCGAGGTATGAAGGGTGATCACTGGTCAGATAGAGCATTAGAGCGCTTTACGGCAGCAATTGAGCAGGCAAGGAGTGAAGGCTATCGCGGGCGGCAGGCACTAAGCAGGGCGCATGCCATTTTGTGGCCAAAACCTGCAACTGTGGCCATTGACGCTGCGATCACTGAGGATGATGTTGAATTTGTTGAACGATGTGTACTGGCGATATTTGAAACGGGTGATCCTGTTTATCTCGTTGGCGTTAACTATTACACCACCCGCAAAAAAATCTCAGACATAACACGGGAAATACAGCTGGTGGCGCCATGGTTAACAGACAGTGAGGCCCGGAAAAGAGTGCGCTGGTGTCTTGAAATATTCAGAGCAAAAGCTTTCCTTTCTGTTCATAAGGCGATTCATGCGGATTAGCAAAAAGTGCTATGTTGACTTTTTGGTATTGAAAATGGGCCAGAAAGTTAGATAATCCCTTCATGCTTGGCAGAGCTGCGCCACTCGGCAGCGACAAAAAGCGACAATCTGAATATAACGAAGACCCCGCCCGTGCGGGGTTTTTGCTTTCCGGCGATACGACAGGGGTATTCGCGAGATGCGCTGCATCAATACCCCTGTCATATCGTCGTATTGCATACGCAATCTCACATGCTTCAGCATTCACCGAGGATTTTTAATGATTTTTTTGAAGATCTCTAGGGCTTCGGTTGTTAACTGATCATGTTCGATAAAGTAACTGTCACATGCTGCCTACTTTTGAGCAGGGGATAGATTAGGGTTGCTTGTTAATTCAGCGGTTTTAGCTGCTATTTCTGCCAAACGTTCAAAAATCTCTGAAATTCTTTGGTTATCAGTAGATAGCATTTTACTTACCTCGTATTTACCTGATATCAGTGGGTGACTGCATTGAGTCAGGGCTTTGCAATAGCTTCAAGTATCAGAATGCATACAATTTAAGTGGGCTGTTGCTGGCTTATATTATGGCAGAGGCGCTGGCGGTATGGTCAGATATTGACACTTTGAATGTTTGCATCCTAAATTATTGATGTGGTGAATCCCCCTATGCGGAGGGGCGACCAGTCAGTTACAGAAACCTGTAAATGCAGCGCGGGCCATGCCGACTGGGGCATGCTCACCGGGAGGCACCCGGCACCACACTGTCACTAAGCATATTGAATATTTCATAGTGGGTTTACTTTTGCGGTTGCTCTGCTATGTTTATAGAACGTAAAGGCAAAAGTGAATGCTTCCTGGTAAATCGGTAGCTCGGACTATTAGGTGCACCTTCCTTTCGTTACAGCCTTGGTTGCCAATTTTCTTCCCGCTTCTCTGGCGGGTTTTTTTTGCTCGTAATCTGCCCAAATAAATCATCAAAACAAGGAAGGCGATGGATTCATTTGCAGGAACTCCTTTCCCCTTCAACGGAGTGAGGCTCAAAGCAATAAGAAGCGGAACAGAAGGATGCTTTACGCCGAAAAATTAGGTCATAGCGACGTTTGGCATTGAAGAGACGTTATTGAGATGTTAAGTTTTATGGGTGGTGAATCCCCCTGAGCGGAGGGGCGTAAACAGTATTGTTTTATTGCTAAACCGAATGCGCGAGTCATGGTGGCTGACCAAAGGCTTACCGGGAGGCACCCGGCACCACAACTTCACCTCAAGCCCACGTTAACGCGTAGGCTGTTCTTTTCCAGCGGATCTATTCAAAGGCTGCGCATTTGCGTGGCCTTTTTCATTTCAGGCTCACGGGAATCATCATCGATACGGCTCGTTGTTAAATCAGCCCGATGGGCCTGACCCCCTACACGCACAAAGCACCCCGTTAATCCGGAGGTGGAGTATGTATCGAATGGACAAGCTAACAACAGGTATTGCCTACGGAACGTCCGCAGGTAACGCGGGGTTCTGGATGTTGCAATTGCTCGACAAAGTATCCCCATCCCAGTGGGCCGCTATTGGTGTTCTGGGAAGTCTGGTATTTGGCTTGCTGACATACCTGACGAATCTGTATTTCAAAATTAAAGAAGACCGGCGAAAAGCTGTGCGAGGTGAATAATGTCTCCGACACTACGTAAAAGCGTTCTTGCTGCAGTCGGCGGTGGAGCCTTTGCGATTGCCTCTGCACTCATTACTGGCCCGACGGGTAATGATGGGCTTGAGGGAGTGCGATACGACCCTTATCAGGATGTGGTAGGTGTCTGGACGGTTTGCTACGGCCACACAGGTAAAGACATCATGCTCGGCAAAACCTATACCGAGGCAGAGTGTCGGGCGCTACTAAATAAAGACCTGAATACCGTCGCCAGGCAGATCAACCCTTACATCAAAAAACCGATCCCAGAAACTATGCGTGGGGCTTTGTACTCGTTCGCCTATAACGTCGGAACTGGTAACTTCCAGACCTCCACACTGCTTCGCAAAATCAACCAGGGTGACCCTAAAGGAGCGTGCGATCAACTGCTCCGCTGGACCTATGCCAAAGGTAAGCAGTGGAAAGGACTTATTACCCGGAGGGAAGTTGAGCGTGAAGTTTGTTTATGGGAGCAAAGATGAGTCGCTTAACCGCCGTTATCATCGCTATAACAATCCTGCTGGCCTCTAACGTGATTTCGTGGCGCTCAGGCTGGAGTTCTCACGCTGATCACATCAATGCTCAAGCTTCAAAGAAGAGAGAGAAGGCCGAGAGTACCATTAAGCCTGTAGAGGAAAAGGCCGCTACTGCTAACGAAGCGGGTAAGGTCATCTACAAAACAATAACCCGTGACGTGGTGAAATATGTTCAGTCTCCGAATCGTATTGTATGCAGGTTTGATGATGATGCTGTGCAGCTGCGTCAGCGCGCCATCGATGCTGCCAACTCCATCCCCGGATTTGATGAGCCCGCCGTGCAAAGCAAGTGACGCCGCGAAGGACAGCGACGAAGATCTGCAGGCTGATATTGAAAGCACTCAGTGCTTGCGGCAACTGAGATTGGATAAGTACCGCTGGCAGGCTTATTATAAAGCGATAGCCCGATAGGTTATTTTCTTGTTGAATTCAGTCCCTGCCTTGCTTATACCCTACCCAAAAATGAGTAGGTTGGTTGTGATTAGAAAATGTTATGCAAGAATGTCTGATCCAGCTTCAGGTGACAAACTGTCATTGGAAGTACTTGTATCAGATGGTGGACTTAAGATTTTATCTATTATTTTAATAAAGGAGTGGGACTCTCTCTCATGGTATAAAAGATAAGCAAGGTAAGTATATTTTACGAGGTGAACAGAATGCTGGGAATATCAATCTTGTCAGAGATGACACGATTGATTACACTCTTTGGGTGGTTAATAATTACACCGATGGAAATGGTGATTACGATGAATCCTCCCCTATGCTTTGCGCATTGTGCGAGGGGCAGATACTCATTATCTAATGCAAAAATACTTTTATAAGAAAACCATTAAGGCTTGATGAGCTCAGGTTTGAATATAACTAATCATCATACGCGCCTTATATGTTCGAAGGACATAACAACTCTTAGGTATCCTGTTTATGGATATCCTGGAAATGTGCTGCTGGTGGGCTTAGTTCTTGGAGTCTTTTGTCCAGCAGTTTCAGGTTATAAAAAACCCCGTGGAGTAAATCCGACAGATTGACGGGGTGCTGCAGGGGCAGCCAATGTAGGAGTATAGTCAGATTGCGGGATGTTTTTCTACTGGTTTTGAGAAAAAATGGAAGGCCAGATACTACAGGAAGTGGCTCATCCCTAAGCTCACAGGTAGAACGACGGACTTTGTCGTGGCAGAGCAAAGTCATTAGATAGTTTAGACAACACTCCGGATATAACAAGCGTAGCGGGTGTAAATCAGTTAACGGAGCTCAGCGGCTAAGGCATCAAGCATTCACTAAGTGGCTTTGATAATGCTATAGTTCGCCAGAAAGAACAGATTGCATGGTGTCATGCGATACAGCTCATATTTAGAACGTCAGGGTTAAGTTAGCGGTGAATATAACTATTAATAGTGGGTTTTTTGGTTATTTGCTTTTTTTATTGACTATGTGGCCAGTTTTTATAACGATGTGTCTAGCAATGTCTATAGCATTTTACGGAGTGCTAATGAAGAAGACTGCACTTGCCTGGCTGCTTTCTGCTTTATTTTTTGGCATATTTGGGGGGCTGTATGGGTATTAACTTACTGATATTGAGGTTTTTTTGAAGCCTGCAAGAATTCATTGCAGTCGTCATCCATCGAATTCATGTATGCTGATAAGGATTTTTAAAGGAAAAGGAATGGATGATGAATACCCAGAAGCTTCTGGATACATACATGTTAGTTGGTGCCGGTCTTTCTCGCGTCAAATATGAGATTTTCACGGGAGATGAAGGGTCATATGCATTTATTACGATTTATGCATATGAGCCTCATTTCCATATTAAGGGCTATGATTCCTTAAAGTTAGACGAAACTGTTGATGTCAGATCTCAGATCGAAGGGCATTTCGCATATACCTACCAGTAGCCAAAACCATATTTCTGAATCTACAGCCCCGCTTATGCGGGGCTTTTTATTGGGGTGAATATGGCATCAAGTTCACCCAAGTTCACCCTGGCATCATCCCTGTAACACAAAACGGTGTTAACGACTGCGTTATCACTAACTTCGGAAAAAGTTATGCCTCCACGCGCTAAACGACCTTGCCGGCACAAAGGATGCACGGCAGTAACGAATGATGTCAGTGGGTTCTGTGAGATCCATCGGCAGCAACACGCCGGTGATGGCTGGCGTAACTATCAGCCCGGAAAAACTCGGCATGAACGTGGTTATGGTCGTCCGTGGGAAATTAAACGGGCCCGTATCATGAAGAGGGATAAATACCTTTGTCAGAACTGCAGGCGAGACGGTATTGCCACGAAAGCTTCAAGTGTCGACCACATCATTCCTAAAGCTCATGGTGGTACCGATGATGACTTTAATCTGGAGTCATTGTGCTGGACCTGCCACAGCAAGAAAACAGCAACAGAGAGAACCCGATGAAGAGTTTCAAAATTGAATACGTTGATGGCGTTTTGACCGTTCTGGAGACTGATGGTCAGTCACGAATGAATGAAGCCGTGCATGGCATCCATTTTGAGCATGTCCAGGGCGGCCGCCCACTGCTGAAACTGACGATTGCGCATGATATTGCACCGGCACCGGCTGCTGAGTCGGCCCAGGAACCTTTAGTGGGTGAGCTGGTACAGGATCAACAATCTCCGTTTCCCGGCGGTCGTCGTTCCCGCCATCGTAGGGGAGGTAAGCAATGATGTATAAACGCACGGATCTGACGCTCTCCATGTTCTATGCATCCAGCGCTGATGCAGACGGGAACAAAGTGGCTACGTTGACGATGCAGGTAATTGCAGCAGAGGTTGGAGCCGTCCAGACCAGCCAGCTGCGATGTATAACCGATAGCGCGAAGAAAAAAACGTATAGCGTAGGTGAACAATCTGTCAGTAATGGTTCCGATCCGTTGCTGGTCGCGATTGAGAATTACTGGCGTCAGAGCACGGATGTCGTCGTTAAAGGATTGATCGCCGAGGTGACCGACTTCATCGCAGGGAACATCAACTCAGTTAGCACCTGGATTGGTCAGTTTGGGATGAAGGTTTTCGAGAACCAGCCATTAGATGAACGGCTTCCAGAAAGCGTACTGCAGGCCGATGGAGGATCTGCTACAGCGACAGGATCCTGACCGCCGGTATAACAACTGGTGTTCATTGAACGTCTGATATATGCCGGCCCACGCAGTGCGAACCATATTCGCTGCCGGCGCAGCCGGAATGACGACCTCCACCTCGACTGAGACAGCAGCAGCCAGGGGGGAGGGGGGAGCAAATCCCTGACCCCTTTCGCGCTTCGGGACTGCCCGTTGAAGTCTATTTTTACACGCCAGAAATAAGAAACTTTTTTCCGGAAGGTTTCATCTATCAAAGGAACGTTTATGGCCGGAGGAATTCGATCGTCCGGTGGTGGCCGAAAACCCACTTTACCCACCGGGCAAAAAAGCAAATTAACACGTATTGCGCCTCCTGCTGAGTTAATGGGGGAGGCGGCAATAAGAATGTGGAAGACGCAAAGCAAAATACTCATCGACCGAGGGGTGTTTGAGCTGGAGGACGCACCTTTGTTGCTGGCTTACTGCAATGCTTTTCATCTGATGCTCGAAGCCGAAAAAATGCTGGCCAGCGGACTGACCTCAGAAAGTGAAATGGGGGGGCTGAAAAAACACCCTGCAGTTAATGTCCGGAATGACTCGGTTTCCCAGCTTGCCCGCCTGGGCTCTCTGTTGGGGTTAGATCCGCTCAGTCGTCTTCGCATGACCAGCGGACAAAAGGATCCGGACGATGACGGGAATGAATTCGATGAGTTTGACTGATGGCAACCTATCCGAACGTCAATGCAGCGAACCAGTATGCGCGGGATATCGTTGGCGGGAAGATTCTGGCGTGTCAGTTAACGATACTTGCCTGTCAGCGACATCTGGACGACCTCGAACGAGCAAAGGATCCCCACTGGCCCTACCGCTTCGATAAAAACAAAGCAGAACGATTTCTTCGTTTTGCCCAGAAAATGCCTCATACCTCAGGGGAATGGGCCCGGCGTAAACTCCGGATTGAATTTGAAGCCTGGCAGAAGTTCGCTCTTGGCGTACCGTTTGGATGGGTACACAAGAAGACAGGCCTGCGTCGTTTCTCTGAAATCTATATCGAGGTGCCCAGAAAGAACGGGAAATCCGCTATTGCCGCTGCTGTAGGAAATTATATGTTTTGTGCAGATGGCGAGCATGGTGCAGAAGTCTATTGCGGCGCCACGACTGAAAAACAGGCATGGAAGGTATTTTCTCCGGCGCTGCAAATGGTGAAAAAGCTGCCGGCATTGCGGCAAAAATTCTCGATAAAACCCTGGGCAAAAAAAATGACGCGCCCTGACGGTTCGGTTTTTGCGCCTGTGATCGGTGACCCGGGGGATGGTGATTCGCCATCATGCGCCATCATTGATGAATATCACGAACATACTACTGATGCGCTTTACACCACCATGACCACCGGTATGGGGGCTCGTGAACAACCGATGACACTGATCATCACCACTGCCGGCTATGACATTACATCCCCTTGCTATGAAAAGCGTACTCAGGTTGTCGAGATCCTGCGGAGAACCCGTAATGGCGAGGAAAATGAAACCATATTTGGGCTGATTTATGGCCTTGATGACGATGATGACTGGACGACTCCTGAGGCATTAATCAAGGCAAACCCCAACTATGGCATTTCGGTAAAAGCAGATTTTCTCCGGGCGAAACAATTATTGGGTATGTCGACGCCCGGGCAGACAAACAAGATTCTGACCAAACATTTCAATCGCTGGGTAAGTGCAAAATCAGCTTATTACGACCTGAGAAAATGGATGGATGCGGCCGATAAAACCCTTAAGTTGTCAGATTTTGAAGGGGAGGAATGCTGGCTGGGTATCGATCTGGCCTCGAAAGTTGACCTCAATGCCGTGGTTCCGGTTTTTCGTCGTGAAATAGACGGAATAACACATTTTTACTGTGTTTCTCCTCTGTTCTGGGCACCGGAAGAAACCATTTACTCGCAGGAGACCGCGCTGAAGAGTACCGCAGAACGTTATCAGTCCTTTATCCGGCAGGGGAAGTTGATCCCGACCGATGGCGGTGAAGTTGATTACAGACTGATATTTGAAACGATCCTGAAATTGCGGAATACCGTAAAAATTGCCCAATGCCCCATTGACCCTTATGGCGCGACTTCATTACGTCACATGCTCGAGGAAGAGGGGCTTGAGCCTGTCGAGATAAGACAAAATTTTACCCATATGAGTGATCCTATGAGAGAGATTGAGGCTGCGCTCATCTCGGGGAGATTCCATCATGACGGACACCCTGTCATGAACTGGTGTATTTCCAATATTGTCGGCCAGTATCTTCCCGGAAGTGACGATATTGTGCGTCCCGGGAAGGAAGGGCGGCAGAACAAGATAGATGGTGCGGTTGGTTTAATGATGGGGCTGGGGCGCGCCATGCTTAACAGTTCAGTGATGACATCCGTATATGATGAGGAAGATATAGCATGCTAATTTCAGTTCTGAGTTTTATTGTCGGCCTCACTGGTGCTGGATTGTTATCAGCAGGCGCCTGGCTTATTTCTCCATCAGTGGGATTGATAACAGGAGGGATTATTTGTCTGGGCTGGTCATATATGACAACCCGGGCCTTTTCCTCCGGCGTCAGCAATGGCGGAGGTAAATAATGTTCCTACCCCAGATGTTCAGGGGCCGACAATACTCGGGTAATAGCTTCTGGGAAGCCATGCTGGGCGGGGTTCGTTCAAGCCAGAGCAAAACTGGCATCATAATCACGCCGGAAACCGCTCTTGGACTTTCAGCGGTCCGGGCCTGTGTCACCCTCCTGGCGGAGTCCGTCGCGCAGCTGCCGTGCGAACTCTACCGGCGGGATAAAAATGGCGGGCGCCAGCGTGCGACGGACCACCCGGTTTATGACCTGATTCACTCCCAGCCCAACAGGAAAGACACCTCATTCGAGTATTTCGAGCAGCAGCAGGGGTTGCTGGGGCTTGAGGGAAATTGCTACTCGATCATCGAACGGGACGGAAAAGGCTACCCGAAAGAGCTGATCCCCATTAACCCGAAAAAGGTCATTGTGCTGAAAGGGCCGGACGGTATGCCGTATTACGAACTCCCGGAAGTCGGTGAAATTCTGCCGATGCGCATGATGCACCATGTGAAGGTCTTTTCTCTGGATGGCTATATCGGCAGTTCCCCCATTCAGACGAACGCCGATGTTCTGGGGCTAAATCTGGCGGTTGAGGAGCATGCGGCCGCGACATTCCGGCGCGGGACAACGATGAGCGGGGTGATAGAGCGTCCGAAAGAGGCCGCGACCATTAAAAGCCAGGATGCTATTGATCGCCTGCTGGCGAAATGGACCGAGCGCCATTCCGGTATTCACAATATGTTCTCTGTGGCATTGCTGCAGGAGGGCATGAGCTACAAACAACTGTCGCAGGATAACGAAAAGGCGCAGCTGCTACAGTCGCGGCAGTGGGGCGTGGAAGAGGTCTGCCGGCTCTATAAAATCCCGCCACATATGGTGCAGATGTTGGCGAAAGCGACCAACAACAACATTGAGCACCAGGGCCTGCAGTTCGTGATGTACACGCTGCTGGCATGGCTGAAACGCCATGAGGGTGCGCTGCAGCGCGATCTGCTTCTGCCCAGCGAACGCCGCGATTTGTACATCGAGTTCAACGTTTCCGGGCTGCTGCGAGGCGACCAGAAGTCACGCTATGAATCGTATGCGCTGGGCCGCCAGTGGGGATGGCTATCCACTAACGATATCCGGCGTATGGAGAATCTGCCGCCAATTGCCGGCGGGGACAAATACCTGACGCCGCTCAATATGGTCGACAGCGCGAAGATCCTTCCTGGCGATAAGTCGCCGACAGCAAAACAGCTGGCCGAAATCGAAACCCTTCTGGCCAGAGCCTGATTATTTCCCGCCGCGCGGGATGACCTGGAAGACAACATGACAACGAAATTAATTAACCTGCCGCACCTGGCAGATATGGTCTTTGGCGTGCCGCATTACGTGACGCGGCAAACAATGGACTCCGTGAAAGCGGTGCTCATCCCCCGTATTCAGGGGATCACCGAAGATGCCGCCATTCAGATGGCATTGAATCCGGGTAAATCACCTGCTGCTGAGCAGGTCCAGCCCACCGGCGGGGTGGCGGTGATCCCCGTTCACGGCATTCTCGTTCCACGCCGGGGGCAGATTACGGCGATGTGCTCCGAGCTGACCAGCTACGAGCGGATCCGCGGGCAGTTGCAGGCTGCGTTAAACGACCCCTCAATCAGCGAAATCGTTCTGGATATTAACTCCGGCGGCGGCGCAGCGGTGGGGTGCAAGGAGCTGGCCGATTACATTTATCAGTCTCGCGACACGAAACCCATCACGGCGATTGTGAACTACAGCGCGTATTCCGCCGCGTATTTCATCGCATCGGCCTGCAGCAAAATCATCGTCAGCCAGACCAGTGGCGTGGGGTCGATTGGTGTGATCATGGAGCACCTCGATACGTCGAAGATGGAAGAAAAAATGGGGCTGACGTTCACCACCATTTACCGGGGAGATAACAAAAATAACGGCACCCAACATGAACCACTGAGTGAAGAGTCGCTGGGTATGTTCCAGGGCATGATCGACGAAATGTACGAGACGTTTACGGGGTCGGTGGCCGAATATCGCGGCCTGAAGCAGCAGGCCATCATTGATACGCAGGCGGGGCTGTATTTTGGCCCTGGCGCTGTGTCAGCCGGCCTGGCGGATGAAGTCTCTGACCCCCAGGCGGCGATCAATGCTATCGCGGCAAAGTATCAGCAACCCCGTCAAAAAACCTCCATTCAGATGCAGGCAGCCGCGATGGACCTGCAAACCAAAATGTAACCCGGCGCAAACACAAACCGCGTCACCTTAAGCAGCCAGCAGGCTGCTTTTTTTATGTCTAAAAAGAGAGAAATAAAATGCCACATATTGAAGAATTGCGTCGTCAGCGTGCGGGTATCAACGAACAGGTTCAGGCCCTGGCAACCATTGACGCCAGCGGCGGCACGCTGACTGCGGAGCAGATGACGGAGTTTGCGAACCTGCAGCAGCAGTTCACTGATATCAGCGCCAAAATTGAACGTCTGGAAGCCGCCGAACGTGCTGCGGCGCTGGTCGCAAAACCCGTGAAAGCGACTCAGCAGGCCCCCGGCATTATTGTTAAGCAGGAGCCGAAACAGTACACCGGTGCTGGCATGACCCGACTGGTTATGTCTGTCGCCGCAGGCGCAGGGAATCTGCAGGACGCGGCAAAATTCGCTTCAGAAGAGCTGAATGACCAGTCCGTATCGATGGCCATTTCCACCGCAGCGGCGTCCGGGGGTGTGCTTATTCCGCAGAACCTCCACAGTGAGGTGATCGAGCTACTGAGCGACCGAACCATCGTCCGCAAGCTGGGTGCCCGTCCCGTTCCGCTGCCTAACGGTAATATGACGCTACCACGCGTGGCCGGTGGAGCAACGGCAAGCTACACAGGAGAAAACAAAGACGCCAAGACATCAGAAACACGCTTTGATGATGTAAAACTTACGGCGAAAACTCTGATTGCGATGGTGCCTATTTCCAATGCACTGATTGGCCGCGCCGGATTCAACGTCGAGCAGCTGGTCCTGCAGGATATTCTGACCGCCATCTCAGTGCGTGAGGATAAAGCCTTTATGCGCGATGACGGTACCGGCGATACACCGATTGGTATGAAGGCGCGCGCGACGCAGTGGAACCGCCTGCTGCCGTGGGAAGCTGATGCAGCGATCAACCTGAACACGGTTGACGAGTACCTGGACAAGATCATTTTGATGGCGATGGACGGCAACAGCAATATGATCAGCAGCGGCTGGGGCATGTCGAACCGTACCTATATGAAGTTGTTTGGGCTGCGTGACGGCAACGGCAACAAAGTCTATCCGGAAATGGCTCAGGGATTACTTAAAGGATATCCGGTTCAGCGTACCAGCGCGATCCCTGCGAATCTGGGGACCGGGGGTAAGGAGACTGAGA
Organism: Klebsiella sp. GG_Kp173; assembly: GCF_040062415.1. Lineage (NCBI taxonomy): Bacteria > Pseudomonadati > Pseudomonadota > Gammaproteobacteria > Enterobacterales > Enterobacteriaceae > Klebsiella > Klebsiella sp. GG_Kp173. The sequence goes on along the minus strand of NZ_JBEAFZ010000024.1, from coordinate 59,551 downwards.
TTTACTTTGCTGACTTCAATGATGTGGTTATTGCTGAAGACGGCAATATGAAAGTCGACTTCTCGAAGGAAGCCTCTTACATCGATGCCGATGGCACCCTGGTATCTGCGTTTTCCCGTAACCAGTCGCTAATCCGCGTTGTTACTGAGCATGATATTGGCTTCCGTCATCCGGAAGGCCTGGTGCTGGGTACCGGCGTCCTGTTCTAACCCATCCCTCAGTAAATACGGCCCGCATATGCGGGCTTTTCCCTTTCAGGAGAATGTTATGGCTGCGAAAAATAAAGCAGTGGAGTCGGAAGAAACGGTCGCACAGGACAACCATGCGACCGTGGTCGCACAGGCAGAGCGTAAATCCGTTGTGTTCCTTGGGCCGCACCACCGTTATTCCCGTGGAGATATCGCGTGCTTTGAAGGAACGCGCGCCGAAGAGCTGGTTAACCGGCGTATCGCGGTATGGCCGGAGGATGCCGAACGTGCGCTGAAACCGAAGCCGGGAGACAGCGATTTTGATACTGACATTGGATGATGTGAAAACCCAGCTACGCCTGGAACTGGATTTCACGGAGCATGACGCCATGCTCACGCAAATGGTGAACGCCGCGCAGCGGAGCATCGAGCGTGATTATTACTGCAAGCTGGTCACCAGTGATGAAGAGCTGCAGGCACTCCCGGAAACCGTCCGCGGATTTATCGCGGATGAAGATATCCGGCTGGCCATTCAGTTTCTGATCAGCGATGCGTATCTGAATGGCCATACCGGACAGTGGCTGGAAACCGCTGCGGTGAGGCATCTTCTTTTCCCCCTGCAGGAGCATACGCTATGAGCCTGAAACCGGGTGATATGAACTGTCGCATTGCGATTAGCTACGTTCAGTCCGGTCGGGGGCCGCTGGGCGAACCGCTACCGGAAAAGCAGGTTGAATCGGGAAAAGCGTGGGCAAAACGGGAGCTGGTATCGGGGCGAAAAGTCCGCACGCTGGATCAGCAGCAGGTGGTGGAAACCTGCCTGTTTACGGTCTATCCGGGTGTGCTGGTTGATATCGACTGGAAAATCACGACGAAAAACCTGGTTTATACCGTCCGGAATATCGACCGCAAAACGGACCGGATCATTATCACGGGGGAGGCTGACGGGCGGCATGATAGAGCTGGCGATTAAGGGTGCGCTGGAGCGCATCACCGGCATGAATGCGTATCCGCTTTTACTGCCGGACACGGTCCAGGAAGGGGTGACATACCAGCGTATTTCGGATGCGCCGGTAGGGGCTGGCCTGGCCAGAACCGGGATTTCCTCTGTCCGCATACAGGTGGCGATTTATCTGATCGATAACTACAGCCGCCTGCTGATGCTGGATAAGCAGCTTTGGTCAGAATGGAAAGCCATTGTGCAAAGCCGGCTTGAGGATTGTCCGGTCAGTTACGTGACGCGCGGCAGTATCCAGCAGGACAAGATCACGCTGACCAGTGGTCGCATCCAGTACCGTCTGGTGCGCGACTTTATATTCACCACTCCGGAGTAACCCCATGCGCATTGAGATGAAATTCCCGTCGGGGAAGGATTTTGAACGCCTGATTTCCGAGATGGACAAGAAAGTCAGCACCAGGTTGTTGCGTGATGCCGGGCGCCGGGCGCTGGCCATCGTGCAGGAGGATATGCAGCAAAACGCCGGCTACGACGAGTTAAGCGGCGGGCCGCACATGCGCGACACGATCAAAATCCGTAGCTCAACCAGCGGAGCAAAGAGCGAGCGCTACGGGACTCTCATCACGTTTCGAGTCGGTCCCAGCAAAGCGCATCACATGAAAGCGTTGGCGCAGGAGTTCGGCACGGTGAAACAGGTGGCTAAGCCGTTTATCCGTCCGGCGCTGGATTACAACGTCGAAAAAGTGCTGTCGATACTGACAGCTGAAATTCGCTATGGGCTGGAAGGCCGGTAGTCAAAAAGAGAGAGAAAAAAATGAGTGAAGACGTCATTAAAAGCCCTTCGGAATATGCAAGCATTCCGGCGGGAACCCGCACGTACTGGGGTATGAAAGGCACGCTGAAGGCGGCGGCAAAACTACTGCAAAGTACGATGGCCATCGGTGCCGTAGGCAAAAAGGGCACCTTCATGAAGGTGACACGCCTGATTGACCGTGATCCGAAATACATGGCCGATATGGGCGAGGGTGAGGATAAGACCCTGGTGTTTATTGCCGATCCGACAGATGCGAATCAGCAGGCATTGCTGGAAGCGGCGGAGGCCAATAAGACCGTGGTGTTTTTCTTCGACTTCCCAAATGGCCGCTCGGCGGAAATGGAGCTGGTGCTGTCCGGATGGGCGCAGCAGGCCGTTGACCAGCCTGATGGTAAAGTCCTGCAGGACGAGGTATACGGCAAGCAGAACGGCGGCGTGAAGTGGACTACCACGAACGCCGCCAATAGTGGCACTGAATAAAAGGAATAACGACTGTGAATTATCAAAACCTTCTCAACCCTATTATCAAAGCCCACCCGATTACGCTGCTTGGCCAGCAGATCTTTATCCGCCGCCTGACGCAGGAGGAACTATGGGATTATGAAGCCGATCTGCAGGCACTGGAAAAGAGCGATGACAACGCTCGCCAGACCTCTATCCGTGGCATCACACTGTTTCTATCTGCGCTGGTAAATGAGGACGGAAGCCGCCCGGCAGCGGATGAACTCCCGGCTGCAGAGGCTTTTCTGTCAGCCCATTCGGGAGCAGATCTGCTGGAGGCAGTCATTGCTGTACAGCGTCATGCTATCGGCACACTGGAAGATGCCAAAAAAAACTAACCGAATCACCCCAGCTGCGCACCCTGTTTGCGCTGGCAGATCGCTGGGGTGAGCCGGACCCCACGAAACTGGCCGCCATGCCTGCGAACATCCTGACCTACTGGGAGGCGTACTTTGCGCTCCTTAAAGAAGAGGGAAAACCACCGCTGGCGGCTCCACAGTCATCTGCAGCACCCTCTGCCGTGGCCCGGGATGATGATTTTGAAAACTGCCTGAGGGTTCTTGGAAATGGCTGATGTAGCATCACTCGCCGTCGCATTGCACCTCAACCGTGCGACGTTTAATTCGCAGTTCGCTGACGCAATGCGTCAGGCGGATGGCAACGCACAGCAGTTCAACAAAAAGGCACAGGCTGATGCGGCAAAAACTGAGGCTGCCTTTAAGGGGATCGGCGTAGGTGTAAAAGCCGCTGATGCTGAATTTTCCAGGCTGGATAAACGTATCGAAAAGCTGGGGTCACTACGGCTTACCGGGCTGGATGAGATGCGTAACGTACTGGCGAATCTGTCTGCCGGTAGTGGCGTTACCGGCAGCAGTTTCACCACTGCGGCGATCTCGGCGCTGACCGAAGGTATGAGTACTGCGCTGACCAGTAGCACCCAAAGTCTGGAGCTACAGCGACAGGCTCAGATTGCCGCATCGCAGGCGGCGGTAGATGGCGCGCAGGCGTCTATCAACAATGCCCGCACGCTGCGAGAAGAGGCACTGGCGCGGCAGAAAGCAGCCGTACAAACGATTCAGGCGGCGCAGGCGGAGCGCGAGAAGGCGTTTGCGCTGGATGAGTATTATGCCAAACAGGCAGAGGTCAATAAGCAGTATGGCATCACGGCCAGCTATGAAGCAGAGCACGCGAAAAACGCCCGCACCATCAGCGAGGCCAATATAGCTGAGGCCCGCGGGAAAAAGAGCCTGGCAGAAGCCACAAAAGAGGTTCTGGCCGCAGATATCGCTGAGTCTGACGCCAAGCGTACCCTGACCACCTCAACGCGAACGCTGGCCACGGCCAGCCAGGAGCTGACGTTCCGGCAGCGCGCAGCGGCGGCGGCGGCGGGAACACTGCATGGCGCCCTGGCGCTGGTCGGTGGCCCGGTCGGGATCGGTATCATGGCGATCGCCGGCGCGGTGACGATGCTCTATTCGTCGTTTTCAAAGTCTCAGGAAACTATCAGCGGCTACAGCAATGCGTTATTCAAATCAGGGCAGCAGTCGATTATGTCGGTTCAGTATCTCCAGAGCCTGCAGTCGCAGCTGGGAGATACTGACGGTGCCGTAAAAGCTATCACCGCGTCTGTTAATGCCGGATTCGGTGGTGAAATGCTGGACCGCGTTGCCGGACTTGGCGCCCGGATGGAAGAGCTGGGGCAGAGTTCGGGGGATCTGGTCTCGATGCTCACGAATCTGCAGGGCGATCCTGTCCAGGCGATGGAGAAGCTGAACAATCAGGGAATTCAGCTAAACGCGACGTTTATCGATCAGATAGTCACGCTGCAGCGCCAGGGCAGGGAAAGTGAGGCTACGGCGCTCCTGCAAAAGCAGGCGATGGCCGAGCTGGAAAAGCAGATAAAGGATCAGGAAGATAAGGTTGACGGGCTGAAAGGGGCCTGGAAATCGCTGAAGGATTATGTCAGCAGCGCGTTTAAAACAATGGGTGACGCCCAGATGGCCACAGCCCAGGCGCAGGCGTCAGCATTGGGAATAAACCTGACACCCAGCCCGGACCCGGCGATAAAACAGCGCGAAGAGGTGGAAAGGCTGCGGAAGGAGCAAGAGAAGCTGCGGAAAGATACAGCTGATCGCCTGAAGGCCGAAAATACCGTTCAAGGACTGATGGCTGCTGGCGTGACAAAAGAGAAGCAGCGCGCCGATGCACTGGCGGTTCTCAATCGCACTCTCAAGAAAGGAACGGAAGAGTACGCGCAGGCGTTACGCGGTATAGAAAAATTGTACGGGGAGAAGCAGAAGAAACCGGCGGCGTACAAAGATGACCAGGCCACCCAGCGTCTGCAGAGTCTGCGCGAGCAGGAATCGGTTCTTCGTCAGCAAAACCAGCAGACCGTTAACCTGACCGGTTCAGAGCGAAAGCTGCTGCAGTTCAACCAGGAGATCGCCGATCTCAAGGCAAAAAAAATCCTGACCGCCGGGCAGCGCAGCATTCTCAATGCTGAGCAGGAGCTGCGCGCTCAGCTGAACATCAATGTACAGCTGGAGAAGGCGAACGTGCAGCGCCAGCTGTCGCTGAAAATGCAACAGGAGAATAATGAGCTGCACCGCTCAACCATTCAGCTACAGGCCGAGATGGATGCCAACGTGGCCAGGATGACGATGAGCAGCGCCGCCTATGACCAGATGGCAAAGGAGCAGCAGGTCAGGTCGAAATTTGCAAAGCTGCGCGAGGATGCAGAGAAAAAAATCAAACCAACTGAGGAGGCGTATTTTCAACAACAAACACGCTTCCTAAATGCAGAAGAACAAAAGCAACTGAGCATCGTTCGCAATGGTGCCCGGGATAAAGCGCAGATTGAGGGTTCATGGACCGAGGGGTTACGCGCAGGGTTGCGTGAATGGGGCGCCGATGCAACCAACATTTATGCCCAGGTTCGTGACACCTCCGTCAATGCAATGGACGGCATGGCCAATTCTATCTGGCAAATGGCGTCGCGGGGTAAATCGTCCTTCAAGGAGATGGCGCTGTCTATCATTGACGATATTGGGCAGATGATAACAAAAATGCTCTTTTTTCAGTCTATCCGATCTGCAGGCTCTGCTATGTCGGGGTCCGGGATTGGCATCCTCGCGGATTTTGGCGGGTTTCTGTCTGGATTCTCCGGCGGAGGGTATACCGGTGATGGCGGGAAGTATGAGGTTGCCGGACCAGTCCACCGGGGTGAGTGGGTTGTGCCACAGGAGGTGGTTAAAAGGCCAGGCATGCTCAGCTTTCTGAACCAGTTAACTTACGGTAGTGGCTACGCCAACGGTGGGCTGGCTGGCGTGCCGAGCGGGCCGCTTCCAATGACTGGTGAGAGCCAGCGAGCAGCAGGGGGAATAACGGTTAATATCCCGATACAGGTGGTCAATAGTAACGGTAATCCGGATCAGTCCGGGAAGCGGTCAGAGAGTGGTATCGCTCAGATGAAGCAACAAATCGTTCAGATAGTTTTGAGCACCCTGGATAAGGAAATGGGTAACGGTGGGATGATCGATGTGAAACTGAGGAGCATGCGCTAATGGCCGCACTGGAAACCTTCGACTGGTCGCCGCTGAATGGTCCTGCCGCGGATATTAAATATGCGACCCGGTCCGTGAAATATGGTGATGGTTATGAGCAGATCACTGGCGACGGTATTAATCCTGAATCGCAATCATGGCCACTGACATTCACCGACTACAGGGAGGAGGTCATGCCGATCCTGCAGTTTTTACGCCGTCACGGTGAAACAAGCGCATTCCTGTGGGTTAATCCGCTGGGAGAACTGGGGCTATACCGTGCGACACAGATAAAGCCTCAACTGCTTGATTTTGCGCGCATGACCGTTACTGTTACGTTTGTGACGGCATACAGAGCCGCACCGATATAATGGAGAATGATAATGCAAAAAATGGTACTGGCGCTGGCCAGCATCGCCGTTCTTTTTTCCGGTACAACGGCAGCACGTGAGCTAACAGCGTCGGAAAAAAAGATTATCGAAGAGTCTGCTAAGCAAGAGCTAAAAGATCCGGATAGCGCAAAAATTTATTGGCAACCGGATATGGGAGGTAACTCCTATTGCGCACAAATTAACGCCAAAAATGCTTATGGTGGTTATGCAGGCAAGGCGCTGTTAACAGCGGCAGTAAAAAGAAGTGGAGAGGGGAAAATCATTCAGGCAGGTGTCATCATTTATAGCGACGATATGATAGAGGTGATGATGCCAATCTGTACCGATGCTGGCTACCACTTTCCCCGTTAACCTCCCGTGCCGTCCGGCACCCATACCATCAACTTAACCCCGCTCAGCGGGGTTTTTTATTATTGGGACTACGGTCCCGCAGCGAGGACATTATGGGCATTGCAGCCGACGATCAAAAACTGGAACCCGGGAACGTCATCACTCTGTTCGAAGTGGATGGCACCACTTTTGGTGCAGACGTACTGTATTTTCACAACCACGCTATTCCGTATACCGAAGAAGAAATTATCGCCGCTGGCAGCGATGCGGAAAAGCTGACGGGCAAACCGATTTACTGGCAGGGCGTGAAATATACGCTCTGGCCATGTGAGATCGAGGACGTTGAGTCCAACGGTGAAGGTTCGCCAGCTTCCCCCAAGCTGTCCATTGCGAACCTGGATGGCTCAATCAGTGCGTTATGCCACATGTTCCAGGATATGAAGCAGGCGAAGGTAACGGTTCACCGCACGTATGCGCACTATCTCGATGCCAGGAACTTCCCTGACGGCAACCCACAGGCTGACCCGACAGCAGAGCAGATTGATGTTTTTTACATTGACAGTAAATCCAGCGATGACGATGAACAGGTCCAGTTCAAGCTTAGCTCGCCGGTGGATGTTACCGGACAGAAGTTGCCTGCACGCCAGATGACCAACCGTTGTGCCTGGTGCATGCAGGGCCAGTACCGTGGTGCTGACTGCGGCTATACCGGCACGCGTTATTACGACAAATTCGGCAATCCGGTAGACAACCCGGCACTGGACGTCTGCCCGGGAACGGTCGCGGGCTGTAAGTTACGTTTTGGTGATGATGCCATGCTGCCGTTTGGCGGATTCCCGGCTATTGGTCTGCTGAGGATGTAGTCATGCTGAGCCAGAGACTGAAAACCGCTATTGAGGCGCACGCCGCGGATGTTTACCCGAACGAATGCTGTGGCCTGATTACACGGGTCGGGCGGCAGCGCCGATATATTCGCTGCGAAAACAGTCATGAAATGCCGACGGAGCATTTTCGGATCGCAGCCGGTGACTGGATTGCCGCAGAGGATGCCGGCGACGTGCTGGCCGTAGTGCATTCGCATCCGGATGCCGGTCCGCATGCATCCGCCGAGGACCTGCAGGGCTGTCAGAAAACAGGCCTGCCGTGGATCATTATTAGCTGGCCAGGAGGCGACTACACCATCACGACGCCGGAAGATTCCCCGCCTCTTCTGAACCGTCCGTTTATCCACGGTAGCTGGGATTGCTATGGACTGGTCCGCGACTGGTATATGCAGGAGCGTGGTATCGAACTGCCTGATTTTCCCAGAGAGGACAACTGGTGGACCCGGGGGGAAAACCTGTATGTGCGGCACTATGCGGAAGCCGGGTTTTATTCTCACGCCAGCGAGCTGCAGGCAGGTGATGTGATCCTCATGCAGTACAGAGCGGACGAAATCAACCACGCCGGCATTTACCTGGGCAACGGAAAAATGTTGCACCACATGTATGGCCAGCTGAGTGGTGAGGTTCCATACGGTGGGATCTGGCGGGAGCGAACCATGCTGACGCTGAGGCATAAAAATGACGACTAATATGATAGAGAAAATGGTTCTGGTTCGCCTGTACGGCAAGCTGGGCAAGTTGTTCGGCCGGGAGCATCGCCTGTCGGTATCTTCTGTACGGGAGGCTATCCGCGCGCTGTGCATCATGGTTCCAGGACTGGAACGATGGCTGGAGACCAGCGAGGGACGTGGAGTCACGTACATGGTCTTTAACGGTGAAAAAAATCTGAGCCAGGATGACCTGTTTCTGAATGGTGTGCATGACGTAATCAAAATTGCGCCTGTGATTATTGGCAGTAAAAAAGCCGGGGTGTTCCAGACCATTTTTGGTGCCGTACTCGTTGCCGTTGGTATGGTGCTGAGTTTTACCCCTGCCGCCGCTGCCTCGCCGTTCCTCTACAAAATGGGGGCGGCGATGATGCTGGGCGGCGTTGTACAAATGCTGGCGCCCAGCGGTACCCAGGGTATGACAACGGATCGGGATACGAAAAAATCGTACTCATTTGGTGCGCCTGCTAATCAGGTCGCTGCCGGCAACGGTGTACCGATCTTGTATGGCCTGCGTGAAATAGGCGGCGTCATTATCAGTGGCGGTATTTATACCGAAGAACAGCAATAAAAAAATGCATTTTACCCTTCCCGCCACGGCGGGATTTTTTTTGCCCGGAGTTTGAGAATGGCTGAAATAAAAGGAATCGCTGGCGCTAAAAATAACGGTGGTAACAAGGATAACGGGCAGAATCGCGGGACGGAAATTGCCTCGGTCGCCTATATGAAAATCTTGCTGGCACTGTCAGAAGGTCAAATTGCCGGTCAGTTTACCGGTCAGGATATTTGCCTCGACGGTACGCCGTTGCTCGATGCCGATGGCCATGAAAATTTTCCGGGCGTGACGTGGGAGTGGCGCAGTGGTCTGGTTGACCAGGATTACATTCAGGGTTTCCCGGCGGTCGAAAACGAAATCAGCGTCAGCACGGAAATCAAGTCTGGCACCCCGTGGGTAAAGGCGATCAACAACACGCAGCTGTCGGCTGTTCGCCTGCGTATTAAATTTCCGAACGGGGTCTACAGCCTGCGTGACAGCGGTGGCAAAGATGGTTACCGCATTGAGTTCGCTATCGATGTTTCAACAGACGGCAGCACGTATACCGAATATGGCCGCGATACCGTCGATGGCATAGCTAACACGGGCTATGAGCGCAGCTACCGCATCGATTTGCCGCGGGCAAACTCCGGCTGGCAGATCCGCGTTCGCCGTCTGACTGAGAATAAGAATAATAACAAAACGGCGGACGTAAGTCGTATCGAGTCGATAACGGAAATCGTTGACGCCAAACTGCGCTATCCGAACACCGCGCTGTTGTTCGTTCAGTTCGATTCAACGCTTTTTGATGGCCGGACACCGACCGTGACGGTCAAGGCAAAGGGGCTGGTCATTCGCGTACCGTCGAACTATGACCCTGTCGAACGTACCTACAGCGGAAGCTGGGACGGGACCTTCAAGTGGGCCTGGTCGAATAACCCCGCCTGGATTTTTTACGATCTGGTGCTGAACAAACGCTATGGACTTGGAAAGCGTATTTCGTCCGACCAGGTGGATAAATGGACCCTGTATCAGATCGGCCAGTATTGCGATGCGCCGGTCTCAGATGGTGCTGGCGGAAAAGAGGCCCGTTATCTCTGCGATCTGTATATATCCCAGCGGACTGACGCCTGGACCGTATTAATGGATCTCGCGAACATTTTTCGGGGCATGATTAGCTGGTCGAATAATCTGCTGTCGGTTGATGCCGATATGCCGCGTGAGATGGACCCCGATTTTGTTTTCAACAAATCGAATATTGTCGGCTCCTTCACGTTCTCCAGCACGTCCGAGCGGACCAACTATAGCGCGGCCATCGTCACTTACAGCAACCCACAGAATAACTATCAGGACGATCAAGCCAGCGTCTATTCGCAGGAGGTTGCAGACCGCTTCGGATTTAACACTATCGAGTTGTCCCGGATTGGCTGTACACGTGAATCCGAGGCGCAGCGCCACGGCGCCTACGCCATCGAGACAAACCGCGACGACAATGGCGTTGAGTTTAAAACGGGGATGGAGGGTCGCATTCCCCGTGTTGGCAAGGTTATCGGTATCAACAATGCCCCTATGGCTGGCCGGCAGAACGGCGGTCGTGTGGCGGCAGTCTCAGGAAAAAGGATTACTCTCGACCGCGCGGTCGCGGCAAAAGCCGGGGATACGCTCATCATTAACCTGCCGGACGGAAAGTCGCAGGGGCGTAAAGTTCAGGGTGTGCAGGACCGTATTGTTACGGTAGAGCAGGAGTATAACCCGGCACCGCAGGCGGAGGCGGGTTGGATTCTGGATCAGTCAGACCTGGCCATTCAGCAATTCAGGGTTAAGCGCGTTGTGAACAATAACGATGGCACGGTCACTATTAACGGCCTGCCGTATAACCCGAACAAGTTTCCCCGGGTGGATGATGGCGCGGTGATCGAAGACCGTCCTGTGACCGTTGTTCCCCCACGGGGACAGGAGGCACCGGACGACATTACCATTTCCAGCCTCTACCGGGTGTCGCAGGGGATTGGCATCACCACCCTGGTTGCCACCTGGTCGCCGGTGAAAAATGCGATTGCGTATGAAATGCAGTGGCGTCAGAACAATGGTGACTGGATTAACCTGCCGCGCACCGGCAATACGCGGTTTGAGGTCGATGGTATCTATACCGGTCGATACGTTGTGCGTGTGCGGGCGATTAACGCGCAGGATATCGCGTCCGTATGGGGGATCTCGAAAGAAACCGAGCTGACCGGTAAGTCTGGTGCCCCACTTCCGCCGCTGGCGCTGGCAACCCGTTCGCTGGTTCATGGGGTCCAGGTTAGCTGGGAATTCCCGACCGGCTCCGGGGATACGCTGCGCACGGAACTGCAGTACAGCAAAAATCAGGACGGCAGTGCGCCGACGCTGTTATCAGACGTGGTCTATCCGGGGAAAAGCTATCAGCAGATGGGCCTCAGTATGGGCGCAGAATTCTGGTATCGGGCGCGCCTTGTGGATCGTCTTGGCAATGAAAGCCCGTGGACCGGCTGGGTCCAGGGGATGGCCAGCGATAACTTTGATGACTACTACGAAAACCTGACCGACGCGATCAAGGATACTGCTGCCTGGGAGGAAACGCAGCGCACCATTAGCGAAACACAGGAAGGTATCCGCAATACGCAGCAGGAACTGGAGCAGACCGCTGAAGCTCTGCGTAAGGAAGCCGAAGACCAGACGAAGCAGGTCAGCCAGGATATTGATGCATCGGCGAAAAGCATCACGGCTGATGTTGACGGGAAGATCTCCGCCGTGAATAAAACCATCACGGATGAGATCACCTCGGTTAATGAGGCTCTCGATTCTGGTCTGGCTCAGGCAAACAAAGGCGTTCAGGAGGCAAAATCCGCCGTCGCAGATGCGAACAAGCAGATCGCAACTGTGAACAAGTCGCTGACCGACAGCATCACCCAGGTAAGACAGTCAGTCACCGATACGGCTGCGGAAATCAACGCCACCATCGACCTGGAGATTGCCAGGGGCAGCAAAACGCTGGCCGACGGCGATGCCGCATTGAATGCGCAGATAAAGACTGCCGAAAATGGCCTGAAGCAGTCGCTGTCTCAGGTCAACACCACGCTGACCAATGCGGTGAAGCAGGAGACCGCGGATCGTATCGCCGATGTTAACGCGAAGGCGTCACAGGCCGCTGATGAACTGCTGGCGGCAACGCAGGGGATTGAGGCGAGTATCGAGAGCCTGACTCAGGTGATGAAGACCGCCGATGAAAATCTGGCGCGGGAAATGTCCAGCCTCGCTGCCGGCGCTAATATCCAGTTCGATTCGCAGGTTATCTGGCATTTCAACAATCAGACGACCGAGGGCTGGACCGGCAGCGCCGGCGTACCGGGTGTGTCACAGGATGGCTGGTTACGCCCGGCGGACAGCGCCACCGATCCGTACATTACCTCTCCAGGCGGGCTGGCTGTCGATGGTGCGGCGTACCGTTTCATCATGCTGCGCTTTCGTAAAACCGGCAAACCAGTCTGGGCGGGTGAGATCCGCTGGGTGTCTGCCGGCGAAAACTTCAATAACACGAAGCGATACATTGTTGCTGAGCCGGAATATGCCGATGGGGTGGCAACCCTGACGGTGCGTGATATTCCGTGGACAGGGAACATTGATCGTATTCGCCTGGACCTGACGAACCAGCAGGATGCCAGCAACTTTATCGAATTCGACTGGATCGCCGTTGGCCGGCCAGCACCCGGCGCCAGTACGGCGGCTTTGCAGGATGTGCGCAGTACGCTGAGTAACGCGCTGACTGCCGAAGCGCAGGCACGCAGCACGCTGGCGGCGCAGATGCGTGGCTCCTATGATGGGAGCGATCTGGAGAAAGTCACCTCCGGGCTGCTGTACCAGGAAAAAACCGCACGCGTTACCGCCATCTCGGCGGAAGTTAAGGCCAGAGAGTCCCTGCAGACGCAGTTTAACGACAACAAAGCTGCTGTTTCTGGTGAACTGAGTTCTCTGACGACAGAGCAGAGCGCGCAGTCGAGCCGTATCGGTGGCCTGGAAACCAGCCTCGGGAAAAAAGCCGATGCAGCCGCGCTGACGTCCCTGACGCAGAAAGTTGAGCAACAGGGCGCCACGCTGACATCGCAGGGCGCCGCGTTAACATCGCTCACTAACCGGGTTGGCCAGACGGAAACGGGCCTGGCTGGTACTAATGAGGCGCTGAGCGGGCTGCAGTCTGTTGTTACCCAGCAGGGTGACAGGATAACCAGCCAGGGTCAGTCCATCACGAAACTGACGAGCGATTTGGGCACGACAAATGCCGCGCTGGCGAAGAAAGCCGAAGCGGCTGCGGTCACTGCCTTAACGCAGCAGGTAGAGCAAAACGGGCAGGATATTCGCAGCAATACTGACAGCATCACCAGCCTGTCGAATCAACTGGTCAATGGCCAGCCGAATCGCTGGTCCCGTCGACTCTATCCGGTGCAGCTGGCTAACGCCGGGACAGTCCCGTCATTCAGCGATGTTCGCGCCGTGGCGCCAACGGTCGTGGATGAGGTGGCCGACGCGGCCAAACTGGACTTTACATCCGCCGGCAGCTATCTGATCGCGCTGTATTCCTGCCAGGTGAAAGTGGTCGCAGATACCACCATCACACTGGCGCCCGGCGCCAGGGTTTTTGATGATACCGGCGCCATATTTGTGAATGGGGTTCAGGTCGCCTGGGGTAACGCCAGCTGGAATACCGTCAGTTTTGAACTGAAAGCCGGCTGGAACACCGTTGAGTTTCTGGTGAATCAGTGGACCGGCCAGGCGTATATCAACCTGGGTCTGAAGCTGTCAGACAAGGTTGCTGAGATGTACTGCGGTCTCGGGGTTTCCGCGCTGGCAAACGCAGCCGGCGTGCTCAGCTCGAATGTCAGCCAGATTGGCAACGATGTGGTCAGCAATTCGCAGAGTATCACCCAGCTCCGGAATGCGCTGATGCAGACAGACGCGAACGTGGCCAGCAAAGCGGATCAGACGGCGATGAACTCGCTAACCGGACGAGTGGAGAAGACGGAATCCGGGCTGACGGCTGCTAACGCCAACATTACCTCGCTGAAATCCGCTGTACGGGCCGGAAACGCATCAGGCGGGGATTTAATTCCCAACCCGACGTTTGACCCGGCGTATGACCAGATGGGGTTCAGCGTGGTAGCCACGACGGCTGAGGAGGTCCCGCCGGGCTGCCCGTATGGTTATGCGGCCCGAATTGCCAGCCGGGATCACCATCCTAACTTTGCCGCGTTCCCGGCCACGCTTAACGATGTGATTGAGATCAGCGCACTGGTTGCCTGCGGCGCCGGCACGGCGAATTTTAATCTGTATGTTGGCACCGCCGTTCGGCCAGATACGAGCACCGGTGCGCCACTCATGGCGGGGGGCGGGAAATCACCCTCCGCGACCTGGCAGAGAACCACCTGGCGCTTCAAGGTCACGCAGGCGATGGTGGACAGGGGTTATATCCGCCCGTTCCTGCAGATCTCGCAGAACAGCCCGTATGGCACCGTATGGTTCGTTACGGACTGGCATATGCGAAATGTGACAGCGGCGCAAAAGGTTCAGAATACTGCGGATGCCACGGCGGCGGCGGTTGACTCTCTGACCACCACCGTGACGCAACAGGGTAATCTGCTGACCTCGACCGGCAACCGGACAACCCAGCTGGAAAACGGGCTGGCAACCACCAATGCCGCAGTGGCCAAAAAGGCTGATGCGACAGCGGTGCAGGATTTGACCAATACCGTCACACAGCTGGGCAACGATCTGACTGCTGCGAACAGCGCCATCACGAAACTGACCGGAAATCTGGCGAATACCGATAAAGCGCTGGCGCAGAAAGCCGATGCGACTGCGCTGGCCACGCTCGACACGAAAGTGACGCAGCAGGGTAAAACGCTGGAGAGCCAGAGCAATTCGCTGACGAACCTGTCGAACAGTCTCTCGCAGGTTGCGGCAGATATCGATGCCAGCGGTCAGATACCGGGTAACCTGGTCGTGAATCCCTCGTTTGAACGTGGGCTGGATGGCTACACCGGGCGGTCAACCGCGACCAGTGTGGTGGAGGTTTCCGTTCCTCACAGCGGGACGCGGGCGCTGAAGGTTGATCCGGGGAATGTGACTCCGGGGCAATACATCCCGTTTGTTCAGGGGCGAACCTATGAAATCGGGGTGTGGGTCAAGGAACCCGGAGCGACGACGGATAATGGCGCGGGGAACAACAAGCTGCGGATCGGCAACTCTGCCGGCCAGCCGGTTTTTGAGCGTCCATACAACAGCGGTACGGTGGGGACGAACTGGACCCTGATTTCCGGTCGCTGGAAAGCGACGGAGACAGCCAGCCTGCCGGTGACGCTGAGTAACTATCTGATTAGCGGCAGCCGCTACTTCGATGATTTTTACGTCACTGACGTTACCGACCGGGTGGACATCGATGCCACCGCCGGCGCCGTGACCGGACTGACGAGCCGGGTCAGCACTGCGGAAGGGGCCATCACCTCACAAAGCCAGCAGCTGACGAACCTGCAGAACAGCCTGAATACGACCAACAGCAATGTCTCGAAGAAGGCCGATGCCACGGCACTGACTTCGGTCGATAACCGGGTGACAGAGGCGGAAGGGAAACTGACCACACAGAGCCAGCAGCTGACAAATCTGGCGAATGTGCTGACGGCGACCCGCAACGCCGGCGACAACCTGATCCCGAACTACGATTTCCTGCAGGGCAGCACGGCCTGGGATATTCAGTATCCAGCCGGTGTGACCTTTGGCGATTTCGGGGACGGGAAAGCGGGGGTCCGGCTGAACCGGACGACTAACACCAGTCCGGGGATCTTCTCCAACAACAACAAGCCGGTGCCGCTGAATGGCCAGCGCAAGTACCGGGTGGTGGTGAAGGCCAAAGGTATTTCCGGCGCGATGAGTCTGCTGATCCGTCGCCAGAACAAAATCGGCCAGACGGACAGTACGTATGAGGATAAAACGGTCACGCTGACCACTGACTGGCAAACCATCACCTGGGAAACCGGATTGACGGCTGCCGGCGCGGATGGGCAGAACTTCAAACTTTATTCTCATCCGACAAACGGTGAAATCTGGCTCGATTCCGTCCGGGTGTTTGATATCACCGATGGAACCAACATCAAGGCGACCAGCGATGCTGTTTCGTCTCTGACCGGGACGGTGACGAACCAGGGGAACACCCTGACATCGCAGGGGCAATCCATCACGGCGCTGAATAACGCGCTGGAAGGGATCAAAGGCGATGTGGCGAAGAAGGCTGATGCGTCGGCGGTCAGTTCACTGACCAACCGGGTTACCCAGACTGAAAAGGATATCCGTAGCCAGGCCGACAGCCTGACCAGCCTGAATATATCACTGAAGCAGCAGGCGACACGGGGAGCCAACGTACTGCCGGACGGCAGTTTTGAATCCTATGCCGTCGGCGATGTTCTCAGTAATGCCCGCGCCGTTATCACCAGTGAAGCTGCGCACAGCGGGACCAAAAGCCTGCGTGTTACGCGCAGTACGGAGTACAACCCGAACGCGACGGATAATAACGATACCCATATCTTTTCGGGCATGCAGGTTCGCGATAACGCGGTCTATTACGTGGAGGCGTGGGTTAAGTTGCCGGCTGGCTCGACCGCCGATCCGACCGTTTATATGGTGCTCGGATTTTCCTTCCAGGATTCTGCCAATGGCTGGTCGTGGCCTGGCCTGAACGTGAAAGTCTCCGAGTTGTCGGTGGACAACTGGACAAAAGTCAGTGGCTATCTGACCAACAACCGAACCGCGCTGAAACAGGCAATGGTGAGGATCTCCATCCCGAATACACCAAAAGTTCGCCTGGGTGACGCCTTCCTGATTGATGATCTGATCATCACTGACGTGACCGATGCGAAAGCGGCTCTCGATGCCGCCGATGCGAATGCGCAGGCGCTTTCCAGTCTGTCCGCGTCAGTCACGCAGAACGGGAAGAATATTACGTCTCAGGGCAGCGCGATCACGAAACTGCAGTCGGATGTGACTCAACTTGGTAAGGATATCAGCGGCAAGGCCGATGCCAGCGCGCTGACGAATCTGACGACCCGCGTGACGGCTACCGAAGGCAGCCTGAAATCGCAGGGAGACAGCCTGACCAGCCTGCAGAACAGCCTGAATACGACTAACAGCAATGTGGCGAAGAAGGCTGATGCAACGGCGCTGCAGAGCCTGCAGAACACCGTTGAACAGCATGGGAGGGATCTGACCACGCAAAGCAGCGCGCTGACGAACCTGGAAAACAACTTTTCCTCCCTGGCCGTGGGCGGGACCAACCTTATCCGCAATGCGGACACACTGGAAGGATGGAGCAGCCGCCACGCCACAGAGACCTATCTGGGCGACCGCGTGGCCTACACCCGGCTGGCGAAAGGTGCATCCGGTTATACCCAGCTGGATGAACAGACGCTGGACGTTACCGGGCGTACGGAATTTGTATTCAGCTTCTATGCGAAAGGGGCTTATGACGGGCAGGAGATGGCGAGTTATTTCTATAACCCGTCGAACACCACCACCACGGAAACCAGCCAGGGCGTTAAAGGCGGGGCCGGTGACGGCAAGGCGGTCACGAAACTGACCACCGCATGGGCGCGTTACTGGGTGAAATGGGTTATTCCTGCCACCAGTGGCACCAAACGGCTGATTGCCGCGCGTCTGGAAAGCGCGACATCTGCCGACAAAGAAGTCTGGCTCTGCCGCCCTCAGCTGGAAACCGGGACCGTGATGACCGACTGGTCACCGAGTCCGGATGATGCGGCCAGCGGTATTACCGCGAACACATCGGCCATTAACAGCCTCACCAGTCGGGTGACGAATGCCGAGGGGCAACTGACCGCGCAGTCTCAGAGCATCACGAATCTGCAGAACAGCCTGAACACCACCAACAACAACGTGGCACAAAAGGCCAGCGCGCAGTCGGTGAGTGATCTCACCAGCCGGGTCACCAGTGCGGAAGGCAAAATCACCTCCCAGGGGCAGGCTATCACGAAGCTGCAGGGCGATTTGAGCAGCACCACCGATAAGGTCAACACCAAAGCGGATCAGACGGCGCTTAACGCGCTGACTGGCCGGGTGGAGAAAACCGAGGCAGGCCTCACGGCAGCCAACAGCAACATCGTCAGCCTGACGGCGGCGGTGAACGCCGGGAATGCTGCCGGGGATGATTACATTCCAAACCCGTCATTTGATCCGGCGTATGACCGCATGGGTTATGACGTGGTGGAGACCACCGCCGATGGTGTGCCGGCTGACTGCCCGTTCAGGTATGCCGTCCGGCTGGCCGGGCGAGACCATGTGCCAAAAATCAACAATATCGCCGTGACACCGGGCGACGTTTTCGAAATGTCTGCTCTGGTAGCGTGTGGTACCGGCAGTGCTGACTTTAACTTCTATATCGGTCGGGCTACTACCGCCACCGGTGGCATCGGAGCGAAAGCGTCCGGGGGCAACACTAAGACCACCTCCGCGTGGAAACGAACCACCTGGCGCTTTACGGTGCCATCCGATACCAGCTTGCTGCGGCCGTTCCTGCAGGTTAATCAGAGCAGCCCGTTCGGCACCGTCTGGTACGCTGCCGACTGGCATATGCGTAACGTGACGGTGGCGAACAGTGCGCAGAAAACCGCAGATGCGACTGCAAAAGCGGTGGATTCACTGACCACCGCGGTTAGCCAGCAGGGCGATACGCTCAGCAGCATCGGCACGCGGACCACCTCGCTGGAGAACAGCCTCCGGTCGACAAACGATACGGTGAGTAAAAAGGCTGACACGACAGCGGTGACGCAGCTGCAGGGCACGGTGACGCAGCAGGGGAATGACATCGCGGCAGCTAACAGCGCGCTGACAAAACTCAGCAGCGATCTGGCCACGACGAATGCGAACGTGAACAAAAAAGCGGATGCAAGCGCGATGAACACCCTGCAGAACCAGGTCACGGAGCAGGGCAAAACACTCAGTGCGCAGGGGGATTCTCTGACGAAACTGAGTAACAGCCTGAGCCAGACGGCAGCGGATATTGACGCCAGCGGGAAAATGCCGGGCAACCTCATTGTCAACGGCAGTTTTGAGCGCGGCGCGGCGGGCTTTACCGGCTGGAGCAGTACCGCGACGGTGGCCGATTTACAGGTTCCGCACTCGGGTAACAAGGCGCTGAAAATGTCCGCCGGCCAGTCGAACCTGGTCGGACAGGAAATCAGTATCACGCAGGGCCGTACCTACCGCATGGGGGTATGGGCGAAGCAGGACCCGGGGACCACGATTAAAGATGCGGGTAACACGAAGTTTCGTGTGGCCGACAGCACTGGCCTGCTGGTCGGCTCAAACTACGGACCGTTTAGTTCTGGCTGGCAACTGGTAACGTTTGACTGGAAAGCCACGAAGACCACGACGGCCAGTTTCCAGCTGACAACCTTCCTCAGCGCGGGGGCAATGTATTTTGATGATTTCCATGTCCTCGATGTTACGGATGAAAAGGATATCGCGGCTAATGCCGGGGCTATCTCTCAGATGAATACCCGCGTCACCGCTGCGGAAGGGGCTATCACCACCCAGGCGCAGCAGCTGACGAAACTCAGCGGCGATCTGGCTGTCACAAATGCGGCGGTCAGTCAGAAAGCAGAGCAAAGCGCTGTCACCGGGCTGACCACCCGGATGACGTCTGCCGAGGGTAAACTGGATTCGCAGTCGCAGCAGCTCACCAGTCTGCAGAACAGCCTGACCACGATGAATACTGAGCTGGGTAAAAAGGCTGACACGTCCGCGGTGAGTTCACTGACCGGTCGCGTCAGCCAGGTGGAAAACACCATCACCAGCCAGTCGCAGAGCATCACGTCCCTGACCAGCACCATCAATACCATCCGCACTCAGGGAGCTAATCCGTGGGTTGACGGTACGTTTGAAAGCTACAGCGATGGCCAGGTGCTGGGCGGGAACGGCACCGCCGTTGTGGTGGCGTCTCAGAAATTCACCGGCGATAAGAGCCTGAAGTTGAGACGGGATGAGAACAACGGCGGCAACAGCGATAAACAGCTTGGCACCTGGCAGTCAGTCCGTGAGGACGCGAAGTTCCGGTTTGAGTTCTGGGCCATGATGCCGGCGGATCAGGCGCCCTCCTCCGGGTGGACAACGCTGGTCGGTATCCAGTCACAGAATGCTGCCGGGCAAAATGCCTGGCAGGCGGCGGTCACTGTCAGCGAAGCCTCTCTGGGCGCGCGCGATAAATGGGTGAAATTCACGGGTATCGCCAGTAACAACGGGGCGGGCAGAACACGCGCGGTGGTCTGGATCTCCACCCGTGGCGCCACCGGCAACGGTACCCCTGGCTATTCACTGTATATCGACGATCTGGTCATCACGGATGTTACCGATGCGAAAGCAGCACAGGATGCCTCTGACGCGACGGCGAGCGCCGTGAGTGGCCTGACGGCGCGCGTAACGGATGCCGAAGGGAAAATCACTGCCCAGGCGCAGCAGCAGACGGCACTGGCTACGAAAGTGGATAACGCCAACTCCCGCGTCGATAACATGGCGAAGACGCTGAGCGACAGCCAGAGCACACAGGTCAGCCTGAATACCTCGCTTCAGTCGCAGATTGACGCGCAGGCGGCCGCCAACATCAAAAACCAGACGACGCTGGACAACACGATTAAATCGGTGGCCAGTATCACCAGTACCCAGCAGACGCATGCAACGGCACTGGAGGCGCTGGCAACGCAGCAGACGACCCTGACATCCAGTGTCGGGGATCTCAGCGCTTCCGTTCAGAACACCGCCAAAACCGTGGCGGATGTGAATGGTACGGTGAGTTCGCTGTGGTCGATGAAGGTTGAGACGGTTAACGGGAAGAATGTTGGCGCGGGGATTACGCTGGGCAGCAATGGTGAAACGAGCGACATGATCCTCTACGCCGACCGCTTCTCGCTGTTTAACCGTAACAATGCGACGGCAGTGCCGGTGATGATTGCCGAAGGCAATGAACTGTATATCGATACGGCACGTATCAAAAACAGTTCCCTGACCTCAACCAAAATCGCGGACGGTTCCATCACGAACGCGAAGATCGGCAAAGAGATCCGCTCGGATGACTTTGTTGACGGGGCACGCGGCTGGAGCATCAACAAGGATGGTGGGGCGCAGTTCAACAATGGGATCTTCCGTGGTCACATTGAGGCGGCAAGCGGCAAGTTCAAAGGCACCCTGGAAGCTCAGTCATTTATCGGTGATATCGCAGTAGCTCGCCGCTACGATGATATGGCTTTCCGCCGCAACCAGACTGTTCAGCGTAACGGGGCATACCAGAACCGTGGATATGGGATGACGATTGTTCTGTCGTGCACACTGGTTTACCAGCTCACTGGCGCGGGCAATGTTCAGCAGTCGTATTCCGTTGATATCACGTTCAACATTGGCGGGCAGGAAGTAACACGTCGCTTCTTTGCCAACGCCGGCGGTTTCCAGTCTGGTGACTTCACTCAGGAATTCCGCTTCGCTGCTGATCTGCTGGCTGATAACAACAATGTCAGCTTCTTTATCAAGGCGCGCGGCAACGATGCTTCGATTGACTATAGCTGCTCGATCCAGAACATCACCGCCACGGCGTTCCGTACAAACAGCAACTCATTCAGCTAACAGAGGCCCCGCAAGGGGCCTTTTCTTTTTCCAGGGATAACCATCCAGGAGGAACTTTATTATGGCGATGTATGAAGTCGGCACCGTCACGGGCGCAGCATCTCAGGCGCGGGTGACAGGAGCGACAACAAAGTGGGCACAGGTGGCGCTGGGGATACAGCCGGGGTCGATTCTGGTGGTCTACCGCAGCGGTAGTGCTGACCTGTATGCGATCAAATCCGTGGACAGTGACACGCAGCTGACGCTGACCCGGAATATCACCACCGCATTTTCCGGCGCCAGTTACGGCATTATTACCGCTGAAACCGCCAGTACCTCGTCGTTTGCTAACCAGCTGGCCAGCGCATTTGCATTCTGGCGTAGTGTGGTGGAGGGCTGGTCGATGGCCCTGACCGGCAGCGGCAATATCACCCTGACTGACCCGATCACAGGAAAGCAGGTAACCGTGCCGGCGATAGGCGGGATGGCGAAGGCATCGGATCTTAACGCGCTGGCAAAACTCACCGGAGGAAACAAACTCGACGGCTCGCAGGTTATAACCAGCGATAATGCCGGTTTTATTCTCGGTAAGAACTCAGATCTGGCTCTGCTCAAAAAACAGGGGCAAGGCGGGACAATTGCCGTTGGCTCGGGAACACCGTTCAGAGTTCAGCGTTCAAGAGCGACCACTGTGTCACCGTCAGATACCTTTGATGACATCCTCGTTATTGGGACCGATAACCAGACGACTTTGCCCGGTGGGTTATCAGCTGGCGGCAACATCGATAACACGTCAAAGGGGAAGGTTCTGACGCAGGCGATCGAGCTGTCAATGAGCACGCCTTACATTGACTTCCACTACAACGGCAGCAGTGCGGATTATACCGCTCGCCTTATCCACGACAGGCAGAACCGCCTGAACGCGCAGGTACAAAGTTTTTGGGTAACGGACGGGAGGATCACAGCATCATCGACCATGCCAGCCAACCCAGCCATCGGAACGCAACTGACCTCCAATCCGGTACGCTCATTGATGGCAGGGCGAGGAGCGTATGGTGACGTGGATGGCGCTTACGTCCAAATGTACATGGAGGAGCAGGTAGGCACCGAACACCGACTTGTTCTGTACGCTGACGGATTCGGGCGAACCGATGCATGGATTTTCCGGGCTGGCGGCACGATCTCCACCGGTAAGGGTGACGTCCTGACCACCGGCTCAGATGTCCGGCTGAAAGATGCGTTCATGGAGCCTCAAGAAGGGGCCTGCAGGCGCATTAACTCGCTGGGAGTATGCGAGTTCAATATGAAAGGCGAAACGCGCCGGAGGCGTGGCTTTATCGCCCAGCAGGCTGAAAAAGTTGACGACTTGTATACCTTCCTCGGCATCGAGCAGGAGATCGATGGTGAAAAATTCAGAGTGATGAATGTGGATTACACGGCAATCATTGCCGATTTGGTGACCGTGGTACAGGATTTGATTAGGCGAGTTGACGCACTAGAAAGTTGAGGAGCATAAAAAATCCCCCGGAGGCACTTGCCGGGGGCAACTGAAACGACATTAATTGCTGTGTACATCACAGAATAATTTGCAGTAAACGATAAGTAAGTTCAAGTAAAGTTTTACTGGTCAGATGTTGTGTTATTTTTTAATAACCTACCAAAATTAATAATGAAGTAGTGCTAAATTCTGCTGGGAATTAATTTTTAAGGATATAGCCCTAAAATATTGCTGTGCATCAGATATAAATCGTGAGAATAGGTTCAAAAAAATGGATGCCAAATGTTATTATTGAGACGTTTATCATTAATTGAAGTGCAATCTTGTAATTTTCACATTCGTGTTATAACTTTGTAATGCAGGAAGGTTTTATCTTGTTATTTAGTGGGTTGACGTGATGGCAGTTCTTAGTGATTTATAATAGGCTTTCTATGTTGACAAATTTCCCGGATGAGAAGTACATATCTGATAGAAATACATCGTTCATTAAGCGAGTATATTTTTTACGTCAGATTGGTGTCGTTCTTTGCTTTATTCCTATATATTCAGTCCTCCAGGAACAGTCACATCAAAAAATAACAACAGCCTTGTTAATTCTGAATGCACTCATCTGGCCATCGGTTGCTTATCTTGCAAGCATGATGTCGAAGGATATGCTGAGTACTGAAAAGAAGAATATGATACTTGATTCATTCTGGGCTGGAATCTGGATAGCCGTAATGCAAGTTAGTCCAATTCCATCATTATTCATAATCTCAGTTCAAATAGCTGATCGCTATGCTGCTGGTGGATGGAAAATTTTAAAACCAGCATTAATGTGGATGATGATTAGTTTCCTGACAGTTTGGTTAGTAAATGATTTCAGATATACGATAGAATTCAGTACCCGAACGGTATTGCTTTCTTTACCCTTGGCGACCTGTTATCCCATATTACTGAGTATTGTTTCAAGGCACTTATCTATAAAGTTGAGGAAAAGAAGGGAGTTACTGGAAAAACAGGCTCTGATGGATCCTGGCTTAGATCTGCCAAATCGCCGTTTTTTTGAGCAGAAAATGGAAAGTGCTTTTCGTGCGACACGTAAAAAGAGAACGCATTCTTATCTTATGCTCATTGATGTTGATAATTTTAAAAAAATTAATGATACCTATGGGCATGAAGTAGGTGATGCGGTGTTATCTCGTATATCATCAATATTACGAGACTGCGCTGGCGAGAAGGACGTACCAGCAAGATTTGGTGGCGATGAGTTGGCTATTATTGTTAACAATAGTAATAATAAGCTTGTTATAGCTATGGTTCATATAATTCAGAAAAAAATTAAAGATCTTTCATTATCTTCTCACAAAGATATTTACTGTACTGTCAGTATTGGTATTTCTTGCGCAGAAAATAAAGAATCAATCATCGAGTGGATCAAAGAGGCTGATGAAATGCTATATGAAGTTAAACGTAACGGGAAGAATGGATATTGCATGCCGAATAATTGAAGATGATATGATTTCTTTTCTCATGAGTTTATGCTTATAAATTTTAAAGATAGTTTATGATCGGCATTACCAATACGGATAAATTTATTCGGAACCACAGACACCATCTCAACTAACGTTTGATACCTGCCACCAAATTAGTGGCACCACTTAACTGTATGATTTTATTATAATTAATGACGGTCTCGTGTTAATTGCTTTTCCCTTTTGAGTCATTTGATTTGAATAATCGATCAATTTATGAAATATGATAGGTTTCGCCTATTGTTCGATCGTTATCGATCATTTTAAACTATTTCTCTTTCATTATTAATTATGACACGATTAGGATTATTCTTGGTTCCGGTGTTTTTTTAATGATAAAGAACAGTGTGGAAATAGATTTCTGTAGATTTGTTTTAGAACCATCTTTTAAAAAAGATGGTTCTATTCATTCTTGGGAAATTCTCACGAAAAATGTTAAAAAAAAGCATTGCAATGATTATCTTGCTAATGAAGTTGGTTTTTGTTTCACTTCATTAAGCGATAAAGAAAAAATCGATGTGTTTAAGAAACAGATATTGACAATTGAAAGACTTGATACATCAAAATTGAAGTCCAAGCCAGTTTCGTTGAATGTTGATAGTCTTATTAGCGATTGTATTTTGAACGATAAATATATTGGTGATTACTTAAAAAACCAAAAAAACATTGCTTTTGAGATTAACGAGCATTTTCATGAATTCAATACTAAATGCTCTATGGTTGACTTAAAGTGTCTTTCAAAATTGTGTCCAGTATGGCTGGATGATTTTGGGAGCGGCTTAACAAGCTTAACAATTATAGATATGTTTAATTTTGAATGTATAAAAATTGATAAAGATTATTTCTGGGAAATACAGAGTGAGAGCGAATTCTTTAAAGTAATAAATAAAGTAAAATCATACTGCAATTTCGTGATTGTTGAGGGAGTTGAGACAATAGAACAAAAAAATAAAGTACATTCTGTTGTTGATTGCGCTTGCCAGGGAAGGTTGTGGATGAGTGATTACTATTATATTGAGATTTAAAATAAATGACAATAAAAGATGATAAATGTCCATTTTGTGGTGCAAATTTAATTAATGAGGACCGCTGCCACAGTTGCCATGCCTTTAAGATTAAAGGTTATGTATCAAGAGACGCACGCAAGACAATTAATTTGATATCTATCTGCACATCTTTACTGGTAGCATTCTTTGGGATCTTGGTTATGTTTCTGGTATCTTTCGGTATCGGGACGTATATTGCTATCATTGCGTTTTCGCTTATTTTATATTTCATTATGAAAAGGATTCTGTATATAAAAGAAGAAAAAAAAGGGAAGATGGTATGGAAAAGAGCAATCATTACATGGTAGGTAGTAATTAAATAATATAATGGTGCTGCTGGTTCCAATGCAAGCCTCGGATTTCGAGGCTTTTTTATTTTCTTTTCAAATGATGAGTTATAACACCGGAAATATTTAACCCGACTCACAGGGAGTGAGTATTATTGGCTAATAATTCACTATCCAGATGAGCTGAAAGACTCAAAGCTGGTTATCAAAACTAAAAATATACTAATGAATTTCAATAGGTTAGAGATTAGACTAAAAACATTAACCACGCATCAAAAACACCTATTTTCCTTTTTTAATCAATAAGTAATGACGTTATTAGTTAACTACTGCTGCGCCACATGCAGTGGTTCGAAGCCGCAGACCTGATCGTCAAAGGCATGGAAGGCGCTATCGCCGCCAAGACCGTGACCTATGACTTCGAACGTCTGATGGAAGGCGCTAAGCTGCTGAAATGTAGCGAGTTTGGCGACGCGATTATCGCGAACATGTAATCCCGTTGGTGGATTAAGTTAAAGCGGGAGCCGATGGGCTCCCGTTTTTTTATCGCATTCAGGCCGTTATTTTGCCGGACGCTCGCTGCGCGGTACCATGGTCGATTTCCCGCAACACAATGTCCATCAAAGCCATGCGCTTACAACAGGGCTAGCTCAGTTTACCGCGAGATCGCAAGTGGGTATGGATTGAACGCCAGGGGTCTTACTGATGGCCCGACCGGCTTAAACCGGTGCCGTTCGGCGAAAATGTGATGTAGCCTAAACTCAGGCTATCCACCCACCTTCAGATTAAACAGCCGGGACAGCGCCGCTCTGCCGCTATCCGTCACTTGCACTTCCCGATATCCCGGCGCGCGGGTTATCCATCCTTTCTGCTCAAACAGCGCCATCAGCGCCGAACCGGCGTCGCCTCCCAGATGAAAACGTCTTTCGCTCCAGTCAAGACAGGGGCAGCAAGGCTTACGTCGCGGGCGAGCGTTAAGTACCGCGCCCAGGCTTTCAAGCTGGGTTTTACCGGCTGACGTCAGGGTCTGCCCATCGGCCGCCAGCCATTTTTCCCGCAGCATAAACTCATAAATCTTCACCGCCAGTTCGCCCGCCAGATGGTCGTAGCAGGTGCGGGCATAGCGAAGCGTCACCGGCGTGCTGGTGGCCAGCGCCTTATGCGCCTGCATTGAGACGCCCATCAGGTTTTCCAGCAGCCCGGCGATATGCGGGCCCGCCAGGCGGTAATAGCGGTGGCGCCCCTGCGCGAGACACACCACCAGCCCGTTGCTGAGCAGCCGGGCAAGATGTCCGCTGGTGGTGGAGGCGGAGACCTCGGCGACCGTGCTGAGCTCGGTCGCCGTCCATGCGCGCCCGTCCATCAGCGCGCAGAGAATACTGACCCTTGACGGGTCAGAGAGGGCAGCGGCCACCATCGCCATCGCGGTTTCCAGTGCCGCCTCTGGCTCACTGTCTTGCTGCGTTTTCAGGAGATTCATTCAGAAAGTATGGCCCATTTTTTGGTCACTTCCGCTGCCCGGGTGTCATCATCGGTAAGAAGAATGAGCCGGTTACGGTGGTCGCTGTACTGTACCAGAATATTAATACCGTTGCGGGCAAGGGTGTCGGCAATGTCTCCCAGTTCCCCGGGTCGTTCCTGGGGTAACTTACGTATCAGAGGACGGCATACATCGCTGACCGTAAAGCCGGCCTCGGTCAGCACCCTGCGGGCTGTCTCACCGTCCTCCACCAGAAAATGCGCATGTCCGCCATCAGGCGTGGTGAATACCCCACCACCTTCGAGGCCCACACCGTTGTTGCCCAGCGCTATACCCATTGCGCCAAGCGAGCCCGGCGCGTTGCTGAGAATGACGTGAATATCATACATCTGGCTGTGCTCCCCGATCCGATGAGTAATCCCGGAACACGCGGGCAACGCGTATTCTGTAATATGAAAAAATCGATGCTTTGCCTTCGCGCTGGGCAGCCAGATGCCGCTCATTTTGCTGCCAGTTGGCCACCGATGCTTCATCTTCCCACCAGGATAACGAAAGGATTTTGCCGGGCGAATTCAGGCTCTGAAAACGCTCGATGGCAATAAACCCTGGCGTGTCTGATAGCAAAGGCGTCAGCCCGGCCGCCAGCTGAAGATATCTTTCCTGTGCTTCCGGTAAGGCGTCGGCCTCAAAAAGTACTGCAATCATAAGTCTGCTCCGTGGTGAATTTCCCTGCAGTCTAATGACGACCAGAGCAGGATGCTTCGGCGTGCAGCGAAGTGTAGCTGAGGTTGGATACCTCAGCCACACTTCCTGCGCACCGGATGATCGCGCCAGAAACGAGTTACTCTGCGTTAAAGATAATAAATTCAGGCTGGTAGCTGACCGGGAAATTGACCGATCGGGCGATAAAACAGACGTGATGGATCTGCTGATGAAGGGCCGCGGCGGCGTCGAGATCGGTACCTGGTAATACGGTGATTTTCGGCCGGAGGGTAGCAGAAATAAAACGACCCGCGCCCCCTTTTAATACTTCACCCGTTGCCACAGGCGAGTCCTGATATTCCATGACCGTAATGCCGGCATCTGAGGCCAGATGTAAGTACCACAGCATGTGACAGGCAGAGAGAGAAGAGAGCAGGAGATCTTCCGGGTTCATTTTGCCGGGATCGCCGCCTAGTAATGGATCATTTGAACAATGAATGGGTTCTTTTCCCTTTACCGCGATATCCCAGGTCCGGGCATAAGCCTTGTAACCCGAGGTACCCGTGCCCTGATTGCCGGTCCATGTGATATGACTGGTATAAGCATGTTCCATTGGTTTGCCTTTCTCTATAGAGGGATGAATTTCTTCACTACGGTATCGTCCAGTTGCATTGCCTGAACGAAGCCGCAGGTAGAATCGCAAGGTTGTCATGACGTTGGCTCGAATGGTATAATGGTATACCATTTATGAATGATGTAAAGAGAGCCAAATGAACGCTGCTACCCGTTCGACCGCCGATATCCTTGCCAGTGAGTTAAAAATCTTAATCAACAAGGGGGCATTGCGAGATGGCGACCGGCTTGTGGAGCGCGACCTGGCCTGCCAGTTTTCTGTCAGCCGTATCCCAATGAGAGAAGCGATACAGCAGCTTGAGCGCGAAGGTCTGGTTGAGATTTTCAGAAATCGTGGCGCGGTGGTGAAAACGCTGACGGCCGCAGATGTCGATGAAATTTATCAGCTGCGGGCACTCCTGGAAGGTGAAGCCATTTTTCATAGCCTGGAGAATATGGACCCGGAAACGCTTGCCCGGGCAGAGCTGGTGCATCAGCTGCTGAGTAGCGCTTCTGAACCCGAGCAGCAGGGGAGGTATAACCGGGAGTTTCATGAACTGCTGTATCGGAAGTGTAACAATCAGCGCCTGTTGAAGATGATCGGTGAATTGCGCGAGCAGATTGAAAGATATGAGCTTTTTCAGAACAGACTGCTGTCGGATACGCTGAAATTCCAGGATGAGCATCAGCAGATCCTGATGGCCTGCCAGCAAAATAATCCACAGGAGGCTCGGGCATATACTGTGAAACATATTCTTTCAGCAGGTGAAATCCTTCGCGCCTATATTGTAAGCCGTTAATGGTTGCGTAAAGCGGCTGCGTTGTTTACGCATAAATTGCCATCCGTCTCAGCTCAATGCTATAAGAAAAGAGCCGTTTTAATGGCGCTTATGTTTTATCTGTAAGGAATAAGTGAAGGTCAGATAATGATTACGTCAGTGCAGCCAACCACCACCGTCACCACCACGACCGTAACCTGCGGTGGTGTGGGCGTATCTGTGACCGGCTCCTGACAAACAGATCCTCACTCCCCGCCAATGTGGACGGGGAGAGACCTCTCCGTTCGTGACAGACTGAATGGAGACCCATCATGATTTCATCTGAGCATGCCCTGTTAATTATCGATATGCAGCAGGGGCTTTTCCGTGGCCCGGTTTCCCCGTATCAGGCCGATGCACTTCTGGCGAACGTTTGCCTGCTGATTGAAAAAGCGAGACAGGCTGAGGTGCCCGTCTTCTTTGCCCGCCATACCGGAGCTGACGACTCTCCGTTCTCCGCGCAAAGTCCATTAACTCAACTGCTGCCTGAGATGGGTGTTAACGGCGAGCGGGATATCGTCTTTATTAAAAAGTACCCTTCCTGTTTCCAGCAAACTGACCTTGCGCATCAGCTCGCTCAGGCCGGCGTAAAACAGCTGGTTATTGCCGGGATGAAAACCGAATTCTGCGTGGACACGACCTGCCGAGCGGCATCGGCACTGGGATTATGGACGGTGCTGATCTCAGATGCGCACTCAACCATGGATAACGAACGTTTATCAGCGCCTGACAACATTGGCCATCACAATGTCACCCTTGCCGGGCCATTTGTGACGCTGTCGACCGCCGCAGAGTGGCGCTTTTCGGCAGCGAAATAAGGATGAAGAAAGGGAGCCCGAGGGCTCCCTTTCGCTACGCCTGCTCATCCGGTTTTACTGCCCATGGCGGCGCAGGGTGGAGGCGGGGTGGCGCCGGAGCGCCTCTTCGGGACGCACAGGGCGCCGCACCAGTTCGCCGCCGCAGTTCGGGCAATGGCCGTTAAGCCGCGCCGTCATGCAGTCCTGGCAAAAGGTGCACTCGAACGAACAGATAAACGCTTCGCGTGAGTCTGGCGGCAGATCTTTATCACAGCATTCGCAATTCGGGCGTAACTCGAGCATTTCCTTCCCCTGTGGTTAACGGCTGTATCAGCGACGGCCGGCCAGCGCATGCTGTTTTTATAGCACGGCGCAGACTGGCCTCCGAGGGATTTCGCTGCGTTAATCTCCGCCTCAAAGCGTTGCCTTTCCGGGCTGCATCCCCGGCACGAGGATCACTTTGCGGCATGCCTCTTCACGCTTCTCAAAGATCTGATAGCCGCGCGCGGCCTCCTCCAGAGGCATATGGTGAGTGACAATCTCCTCCGGGGTGAGCAACCCTTGCTCAATAAGCGCCAGTAGATCCGGCAACCAGGCATGGACGTGGGTTTGCCCCATTCTGAAGGTCAGCCCCTTATCAAAGGCATCGCCAAACATAAATCCGTGAATGAAACCGGCGTAAACCCCGGGCACGCTGACGATGCCGCCGCGGCGCACGGCAGCGATGCACTGGCGCAGCGCTTTCCCGCTGCTGCCCTCGATTTTCAGGGTGCTGAGGACGGTTTCCGTAAGGCTGCCTTTCGCCTCGAAGCCGACGGCGTCAATCACCGCATCGACGCCGCGATGGCCGGCGGTGTTGTCGATAATCCACTGCGCTGGATCGTCATGGTGGTCGAAGTTTATCGGGATCGCGCCATAGCGCCGCTGCGCGAAGTCGAGTCGGTAATCGTTATGATCGATGATAAATATCTGCTCTGCGCCATTGAGCCTGGCGCAGGAGGCACACAGCAGGCCAACCGGGCCGGCGCCAAAAATAGCCACGCTGCTGCCGGGTTTGACCTCGGCGTTTTTTACCGCCTGCCAGGCGGTAGGCAGAATATCTGACAGAAACAGCACCTTTTCATCGGGTAAGGTGTCCGGCACTTTAAACGGTCCGGTATTGGCTTTGGGAACGCGCACATATTCCGCCTGGCCGCCGGGGATCCCGCCGTACAAATCGCTGTAGCCGAACAGGGCCGCCGGTGGCGAAATGCCTTTTCGGTTGAGCGTCGCCCCCTGGCCGCTATTGGTGCTTTCGCAGGCGGCATATTGCTGCAGGCGACAAAAGAAGCAGTCTCCGCAGGCGATGACAAACGGGATAACCACCCGATCGCCTTTACGAACCGCGGTGACCTCGGAACCGGCTTCCACCACTTCCCCCATAAATTCATGGCCGAAAATATCACCATGGTGCGTGCCGGGGATCTTACCGCGGTAAAGGTGCAGATCGGAACCGCAGATCGCCGTCGCCGTGACGCGCAGAATAATATCGTCCGGCGCCTCAAGGGCCGGGTCGGGCATGGTGTCGACGCTGACATGATGGGGGCCATGATAAGTGAGTGCTTTCATAAAGTCTTCTCCTGGAGAGAATGGCTGATAGCAGCAGGCGAAAAGGCATTGTGACCTAACGTTATTGCCGCCGATAAACCACAGTAAAAATAAAGCGTAGAGTACTTATAATGGAACTGCGTGATATTCCACTCAGTGAATGTATTCCACGCTTCGCTTATTTAGCGGCTGGTTTGTTGAGGTTATTTGCCTATTCCCCTTATGTATGCCAGGCTTAATCGGGCATGATATTCGCTCCGTTTTATTTTCCAGCCGCTTCCCCAGCGGCTTTTTTTTTTGGCCTTAAAAAAAGAAAAAATCTGAATTTCAACCAGACTAAGGGCGTTACTGCCGCTTCGTTATATAACCCAACAGGAGTACTCCGCCGGTATAAATAATTCTTTGCCACAGTGGTGCTCTGTGTGCATTATTTCCCTGAACACAGTAAGTTAGCGGGAATGTACCGTCTGGTTATTTTTGATGTGTTTTGTAGAATTATTCCGAATTACTCCTAAAAGGCATCAAAAACGCGGGATGATAATTTGACTAACCAGCATTACCCGCTAGATTTAAATATCGAACGACGAGTGATGCGGAATATTTTCGTATCGTACTGACATAACCGATATACATGAGGTGAAATATGGCAGAGCATCGTGGTGGTTCCGGAAATTTTGCTGAAGACCGTGAAAAAGCTTCTGAAGCAGGTCGTAAAGGTGGTCAGCACAGCGGCGGGAACTTTAAAAATGATCCGCAGCGTGCGTCTGAAGCGGGTAAAAAAGGCGGACAAAACAGCCACGGTGGTGGCCGCAAGTCCGATAATTCCTGATTATCCTTTTCCTTGCACCCTGAAGTGAAAGTATCTCCTGCGAGTCTGTCACAGACTCGCAGTTATTTTCTGACTCCAGAAGGTATTTCTATGAATATGAAAAGCATTGAAGATGTATTTATTCACCTGCTCTCAGATACCTACAGCGCAGAGAAACAATTAACCCGCGGGCTGGCAAAACTGGCCAGAGCGGCGTCCAGTGAAAAACTCAGCGCGGCGTTCAATGCTCATCTTGAAGAAACCCAGGGCCAGATTGAACGTATCGACCAGATTATTGAGCAGGAATCTGGTCTGAAAATCAAACGCATGAAATGCGTGGCCATGGAAGGATTGATCGAAGAGGCCAATGAAGTCGTTGAGAGCACGGAAAAAAATGAGGTACGCGATGCCGCGTTAATTGCCGCTGCGCAAAAGGTCGAGCATTACGAAATTGCCAGTTACGGTACCCTGGTTACCCTGGCGGAACAGTTGGGTTATAAAAAAGCGGTCAAACTGCTGGCCGAAACCCTGGAAGAAGAAAAGCAAACCGATGTTAAATTAACCGACCTGGCGGTAGGTAATATTAATAAAAAAGCGGAAAAATAAACGCTCCCTGACACGAGGAAATCACGATGAATCACATTGAACATTATCATGACTGGCTACGAGATGCGCATGCCATGGAAAAACAGGCAGAATCCATGCTGGAATCAATGGCTGGCCGTATCGATAATTATCCGGATCTCCGTGCCAGAATCGAACAGCATATTAATGAGACCGAACGGCAAATTACCGTGCTGGAAGAGATCCTCGACCGCAACGACATTTCGCGCTCGGTGATTAAAGATTCGATGAGTAAAATGGCGGCTCTCGGCCAGTCCATTGGCGGAATGTTTCCTTCCGATGAAATCGTCAAAGGCTCGATCAGCGGGTACGTTTTCGAGCAGTTTGAGATCGCCTGCTATACCTCTCTGCTGGCTGCCGCTGAAAAAGCGGGCGATACCGCCTCCATCCCAGCCATTGAGGCCATCCTGGCGGAAGAGCGGGAAATGGCCGACTGGCTGATCAAACATATTCCTCAGACCACGGAGCAGTTTCTCCTGCGTTCAGATGCTGACGGCGTAGAAGCGAAAAAATAACCCAGGAGGCAGGCCTATGTTTCGTCATGTGAAACAACTGCAGTATACCGTGCGCGTTGCTGAACCCAACCCGGGGCTCGCGAATTTACTGCTCGAACAGTTTGGCGGCCCTCAGGGCGAGCTGGCCGCCGCGTGTCGTTATTTCACTCAGGGATTAAGCGATGACGATCCCGGCCGTAAAGACATGCTGATGGATATCGCGACAGAGGAGCTAAGCCATCTGGAGATCATTGGCACCCTGGTCGGCATGCTAAATAAAGGCGCCAAAGGGACGCTGGCGGAGGGCACCGAGAGCGAGGCGGAACTCTATCGTTCGCTCACCGCCAACGGCAACGACAGCCATATTACGTCGCTGCTCTACGGCGGCGGTACTCCGCTGACCAACTCGGCGGGCGTGCCGTGGACAGCGGCCTACATTGATACTATCGGCGAACCCACCGCAGACCTGCGATCGAACGTCGCGGCGGAGGCGAGGGCGAAGATCGTCTATGAACGGCTGATCAACGTGACCGACGATCCCGGCGTGAAGGACGCGCTGGCGTTCCTGATGACTCGCGAAGCGGCGCATCAGCTCTCTTTTGAGAAAGCGCTGCAGTCGATTCGTAATAACTATCCACCGGGCAAACTGCCGCCCATTAGCGAGTACGCGAACACCTACTACAATATGTCTGAGGGTGGAGAAGTACGCGGCAGCTGGAACAGTGACAAACACTTCGATTATGTCAAGGATCCGCAGCCGGCCGTGGATGGCGGAGATGGCAGCGCCTCTGTCGGCCTGACGCCGGAGCAGGAAGCGCTGTGCAAAGCGATGCTGAAGCGAACACAGTCTGACCCGCAGGGTGATCCTTTGACCGGCGCCGAACTCGGCGCCGGTAAGCAAAACACGTCATCATCGGCTAAGTGATGTTCGCATAAGCCCCGGCTGCGGCCGGGGCGTTTCACAATGATGGTGCGGATTATGTTTGAATTTGACGCGTTTCATCTGGCCCGACTGCAATTTGCCTTTACCGTTTCCTTCCATATTCTGTTTCCGGCCATCACCATCGGTCTTGCCAGCTACCTTGTGGTGCTGGAGGGGATGTGGCTGAGAACCCGGGATAACGTCTGGCGCTCGCTCTACAACTTCTGGCTGAAAATTTTCGCCGTCAATTTTGGTATGGGCGTGGTTTCCGGATTAGTCATGTCCTATCAGTTCGGCACCAACTGGAGCGGATTCTCTCAATTTGCCGGCAGTATTACCGGCCCGCTGCTGCTGTATGAAGTGCTGACCGCCTTCTTCCTCGAAGCGGGATTCCTCGGCGTGATGCTGTTCGGCTGGAGCAAGGTGCCGCCAGCGCTGCATTTTTTTACCACCTGCATGGTAGCCCTTGGCACCCTGGTCTCCACCTTCTGGATCCTCGCCTCCAATAGCTGGATGCAGACGCCGCAGGGTTTTACCCTCGAAAATGGCCACCTCATCCCGCAGGACTGGCTGGCGATTATCTTTAATCCCTCGTTCCCGTATCGCTTATTCCATATGGCGATCGCCGCGTTTCTCAGTAGCGCCATGTTCGTCGGGGCCTCCGCCGCCTGGCATCTGCTGCGCGGCAACGACTCGCCGGCCATCCGCAAAATGCTGTCGATGGCGATGTGGATGGCGCTGCTGGTGGCGCCGATCCAGGCGGTGGTGGGTGATATGCACGGTCTTAATACCCTCGAACATCAGCCGGCGAAGATTGCGGCGATTGAGGGGCACTGGGAAAACCGGCCCGGCGAGGCCACCCCGCTGCTGCTGTTTGGTCTGCCGGATATGGAGCAGGAGCGCACCCGCTATGGCCTGGAGATCCCGGCGCTCGGCAGCCTGATCCTCACCCATAGCCTGCATAAGCAGGTGCCGGCCCTGAAAGATTTCCCGAAAGAGGACCGGCCCTATTCGCCCGCCGTGTTCTGGTCGTTTCGCATTATGGTTGGGATGGGGGTGTTGATGATCGCCTTAGGGATCTGCAGCGCCTGGCTTCGCTATCGGCGGCGGCTGTACCATTCGCGTCCCTTCCAGTGGTTTGCGCTCTGTATGGGTCCCGCCGGTCTGATTGCGCTGGTCGCCGGGTGGGTGACCACCGAGATGGGCCGTCAGCCGTGGGTGATCTACGGTTTGCTGCGCACCCGGGACGCGGTGTCGTTGCACAGTACGCTGCAGATGGCTATTAGCCTGCTGGTGTTTATCGTGGTCTACTGCGCGGTGTTTGGCGTGGGGTATTACTATATCTTCCGGCTTATCAAAAAAGGGCCGCAGCCGGTGACGGAGCTGACCTCGCAAACCGCAGGCACCCCGGCGCGTCCGCTCTCGGCGGCAGAGCCAGTGCGGGATGAGGAGAACGCATCATGAGCATCGATATCTCGGTGATTTGGTTTGTCATCATTGTCTTCGCCACGTTGATGTATATCGTGATGGATGGTTTCGATTTAGGCATCGGAATGCTGTTCAGCGTGGTGCATGACGCCGAAGAGCGCGACGTGATGGTTAACAGCGTGGCGCCCGTCTGGGATGGTAACGAAACCTGGCTGGTGCTCGGCGGGGCAGGGCTGTTCGGCGCCTTTCCGTTGGCTTACGCGGTGATCACCGATGCGCTGGTTATCCCGCTGACGGCGATGCTCATCGGCCTGATTTTCCGCGGCGTGGCGTTTGAGTTTCGTTTTAAAGCGGTTCCCTCGCATCGCACCTTCTGGGACTATGCCTTCGCCGGCGGCTCGCTGCTGGCGACCTTCAGCCAGGGGATTGTTGTCGGCGCGTTTATCAACGGCTTTGCGGTGGCTGACCGCCGCTTCGCCGGCTCGACGCTGGACTGGCTTACCCCCTTCAATCTGTTCTGCGGCCTGGGGCTGGTAGTAGCCTATCTGCTGTTGGGCACCACGTGGCTGATCATGAAAAGCGAAGGCGCGTTGCAGCAACGGATGCGCGAACTGACCCGCAAGGCGCTGCTGGCGTTGATGGCGGTGATCGCGGTGGTCAGCATCTGGACGCCGTTGGGCTGGCGCTATGTGGCGGAACGCTGGTTTACGCTGCCCAATTTCTTCTGGTTTGTGCCGGTGCCGATCCTGGTGCTGACCCTGAGCTTGTGGATCTGGCGCCTGAGCGCGCGCCCCGCAAGCCATGCTCGTCCCTTTATCCTGACGCTGGGCCTGATATTCCTCGGCTTCAGCGGGCTGGGAATCAGCGTCTGGCCGAACATTATTCCGCCGCACATCTCCCTGTGGGATGCCGCCGCGCCGCCCTCCAGCCAGGTATTTATGCTGCCGGGGGCGCTGCTGATCATCCCGGTGATCCTGATGTATACCGCCTGGAGCTATTACGTCTTTCGCGGCAAAGTGTCCGGCAGCGAAGGCTATCACTGAGCGAGATACGCGCCGGCGGCCCGGGAATGAACCAGATAGTCGCGGGCAGACCGGCCCCGTTCCCTTCTTGCTTGGGCAGGGTGTCAATATGGGGGCGCACCGGCAGCCCGAAGCCGTCGGTCAGGTCGGCGCTTAAGATACCGATCATTATCTTCTCCACCCGGATCACCGCAGGGTCAAAAAGGGTTTCGGGCCTGGAGACGGCGGCAAAGCCCAACAGGCGCAAGGTGTCACCCGCCAACAGGAAAGCGTACCCACGCGATGGGCGTTCAATCAGGGGCAGGCTGTGACTCCCTGCGAGCCACAGAGCCCGCATGATGCTGGCCTGACGCCCGCCGGGGAAGGCGGGCAGAGGCTTACGCTTTTGGCGACTTGATCTTAATAATAAATCGCTCATTCACCCGGGTGATCCTCGCGCCAATGTCGCCAAACTCGGTGGCGATTTTAAAAAAATCGTCTGCGGCGACGTCAAAATCGAGTTCGATTTTCTGATGTTGTCCTGTCGCCAGTAACTCATAGAAATGGTCAAGGCTGCGGGCTTTTTCGCTGGGCATCGTATTTCTCCATGGTCAACCAATCAGCAGGGCGTTTATGACTTATAGCGCATTCCGGATTATTCA
Organism: Klebsiella sp. GG_Kp173; assembly: GCF_040062415.1. Classification (NCBI taxonomy): domain Bacteria; kingdom Pseudomonadati; phylum Pseudomonadota; class Gammaproteobacteria; order Enterobacterales; family Enterobacteriaceae; genus Klebsiella; species Klebsiella sp. GG_Kp173. Next base: position 21,754 of record NZ_JBEAFZ010000024.1, on the reverse strand, counting down.
GCAGAATGGTAATGGCGCCTGATATAAGATTATGCAATGACAGTAAGAGTGAGGTAGGGCGATATTATTCCGTGTTGTTAAACCGTGCGGTCGCGCGTTTGCCGGCGATACCATGACGGCAGGAACCATCCTGCGGCGTCGGCTGATGATAGACATTGTTTGATGACAATTTGATGTCAGTAAAATGAACCTGCAAGGGCTCGGGATTTCATATCGCTAAATAATTTTTAATCTGTGGCTGTTAAGGTAGTTCTTAACTACCTTATGGTGATGGGGCTTTATTTTTATGGCCAACGGCGAGGGAACAACGATGCAATTACTTGATTTATTCGCAGGCTTATTGTGGTTAAGCAGCGTTATTTTCCTGCTGTTTGTTCTTGATGTGGTCATCACCCGTTATCTTTATCGTAAATAACCGACAGAGGCGACGGCGCTGGGCATAGGGTACCGCGTCGGAGGATGATAGTATAACGCCGGGACTGATTCAGGAAGGAATGTGCGGTGCTCGGGAGAATTGATTACGATATTGAAAAATACCAGTTTACCGAAGCCGGTGAAACGTCGCGGCTGCGGGAGCAGTGGCGAGAAGTCTATCAGGAGTGCCGTCAGCTGCAGGCCGGGGCAGAGGAGCGTCTGCGCATTGCGTTGCTGAACGTCGACTATGTCACCAGCTTCGAGCTGCCTTTTCGCCTGCTGCTGGTGCGCGCGCCGCAGCTGATCGCCGACGTCCGCGAGACGCTGCAGCTCAGTCGTAAAGCCGCCGTTTTCAACGGCAAACGTTACGGCTGCGTCTACAGTTTGAAGCAGGATTTACAGGCTGTACCGGAGAGCTTTCATTACCACCTGACAAACCGTATTCGTCGCGTCGAGGCGACGGGCCAGACGGCGGCGCCGTACCAGCAGATCGCCCGGGAGATTAAACCAGCCCGGGATCGACTCCGGCAGGCATTAATCGCCGGCCTGCCGGTTACCGCGCTGGATGCCCTGTTCTGGTTCGGCAGTCAGCGGGTAGCGGCGGACATTGCCCAGCTGCGCCGGTCCGGTATGGCCATTGTCACTGAGGAGGTGGAGGTCTGCGACACTCTGTTCAATACCACCCGGCGGGTACCGGTTTATCGTCTGGCCAGCGCGTGAGCGGGCCTCCCTTCGCCCAGCCGCTGCCTCTGTAGGCAGTCGACCATTGCTCCATCAAACCAGACGCACAGGCCTCTGGCGGCATGCCGCGGAGCCGGTTCCAGCCACGCGCTGGCGCTGAGCATGACTAGCATCAGCGCCAGCGGAACCCCGTATATTCTTCTCACTACCCTTTTCCCACTTCGCCTCTTTTGCCAGTAAGGTAGCGGGAAAATATGACGTTTCGTTGACCCGTCTGCCTGATTTATCGCCTGCAGACGGCGTGGCAGACGTGGCAGGCGGGCCGTGCCGGGTGATGCGTTATTGATCTTCGGCATAAAAATGCCAAAAACTGGCGGCTTGTTTTTTTGCGGTTTTATTACTCCATGCTTTTTTCCCCGTAGAGAAAAAGCATGAAGCCGCAATGCCTGGTGATGGATTATTTTGTAACTGTCTGGTTTGAAACGATATTTTAATTTTGACTTAGGTGGGGATGACAGCGGTGGCAAATTTATATTAATTCACTTTACCGATCAATAAATTATATCTTGATAGCTTTTAGCTATCGAATGTTTCTTATCGATCATTTTAAACTATTTTTGTTGGCGGGAAATATATGACATGCTTTAACCCTTTCTTATTTCTGGTATTTTTTAAATGGTTAAAGAAAACGTGAAAAATACCTCTTATCGCTTCGTTCTGGAGCCCGCTATTAGCGATGATGGTGCCTACCACTCGTGGGAATTGCTCACTAAAGACATTATAGCACCCGCACAAAATAACACCTCCGCGCCCACGTTTTCTTTCTCCACGCTCACCGAACGCGACAAGCTTGCACTATTTACCCGGCAAATCGAATTGCTTTCCGTCTTTGATTTTTCCCAGGTCGATAATAAGCCGATCTCGCTGAATATTGATGATTTATTAAGCCATTTTATTCTGACCGATCGCTATCTGTGTGATTTTCTGCGCGCCAGTAAATACATCGCCCTGGAAATAAATGAGAATTTTCATGAGTTTATCGCCGGTCGCGAACTGACGGCGCTGAGCACGCTGGCGGCGCTTTGCCCGGTCTGGCTGGATGACTTTGGACGCGGACGAACGACTTTCCGGCTGCTGGAGCGATTTCGCTTCGATTGCGTCAAAGTGGATAAAGATTATTTCTGGGACAAAGAAAACGATCCCGCTTTGCCTGGGCTGTTACAGGCTATTCATACCCTGACCGGGCATGTGATTGTGGAGGGGATCGAAACCGAAAAGCAAAAACGGTTAATCACTGCGGCCGGGGATATCATTGGTCAGGGCCGTTACTGGAAGGATGAATATATCTTTCTCTGCTGCTGAGCCCCCACCGGGGCGAGGTTTCGGTGACCTGCCATTCTTTTCTTATCCAGTTTTAAACGAATGCTTTGTTACAGATAGGTTTTATTCCCGCGATGATAATCCCGTCTCTTTTACTTGCCTGAAGGATAACTCATTGTGAATACACGCTTGCGTAACACCCTGATCGCCATTGCGCTGACCACCTGCTTCACCGCCGCCAGCCAGGCGTCGACCTCGGCTGACGTGCCGTCTGTCTCGCAGGACCCGGTCGTCCAGCATCTGAAGCTGAGTGAGGAGCAGGTCGCCAAAATCCAGGCGCTGCGTCAGGGATTCGAAAACAATGTGAGCCAGATTAAAATCAGCGGCTATCAGGACGGCGCCCTGGCCGACGTTATTCACTCCGGGAAATGGGATGAAGCTAAAGTCAAACAGCAGCTGGCTGCTTTTGGCCAGCTGGATCAGCAGGTGCGCTACTATCGTGTGAAATACTACTTTGACGTCAGCCAGGTGCTGACTGCCGAGCAGCGTGAGCAGGTGAAAAAAGACCTCGCCGCGGCGATTAATTAACCCGGCCTTCGCCATCCGCTCCGGATGGCGCTGAATCGGGCGACAGACGCCGCGTGTCCGGCGCCAGTCGCCCAGCTTGACTGACTTACTGACCGTGGCCGTTTTCCAGACGGGCGAAATACTCCGGAGCAAACGGACGCGGGTCGACATCGGCAAACGGCGCACGCTCAAAGTGTGGCTTCAGCGCCCAGGGGACCGTGCAGTCAAAAATCGTCTTGCAGCTGATACCTTCCCCGCGGATCGACGGACTGTATTCCGGCGTCTGGGAAGGATCGAGCTGGTGACCGCGGATACCGGGGAGGGTGGTGATGCTGACATCCCCCTGCATGCGGGTGGTCATCGCCCACAGGATATCGTCGCTGTCAAAGATATCGACATCCTCATCAACCAGAATGATGTTTTTCAGTTCGGAATAGGTCGCCAGTGCCAGCAGCGCAGCCTGTCCCTGACGACCTTCGTCGGCGGGCTGACGTTTTTTCACCTGCAGGATCCCCAGAAATTTACCGCCGCCCGCGGTGTGGGCGTAGACATTTTGTAAGAAGCCCGGGATGGCGGCCTCGACAGCATTCCAGATACTGGCTTCCGTCGGCAGCCCAGCGAGGGTGGTATGCTCTTCCCCCGGTCCCACCAGCGTCTGCAGGATCGCATTGTGCCGCATGGTTACCGCTTTGACTTTGATCACCGGCAGCGACGGGTTGGCGCCGCCGCAGTAGCCGGGAAATTCCGGCATCGCGTGGCCGCTGTTGGTGTGCTGATCCTCTCTGACGCGCACGCCGGGCAGCAGTTCGCCTTCAATAACGATCTCGGCGCGGGCGATGGCTTTCTCCGGGACGCTGACGCCCTGCACCAGCTCCACCGGGCGCTGACGCAGCGCGCCGGCCACGCCCAGTTCGTTATAGCCAAACGGCGTGGTGGGGGCTTCGAAGCAGGCGCCAATATAGATGGCCGGATCGAGACCCATATTGATGGTTATCGGCAGCGGTTTTCCGGCTGCCTCGGCTTTCTGGCGAAACACTTCGATATGGCGGCCGGCGGCAAGAAACATCGACAGCTCATCCCGGCCCTGCACGCACAAGCGGTGGATGGTGACGTCGGTGAGCGAGGCGTCGTCAGGATCGCTGGCCAGCGCCAGGCCCAGGCAGAAGAAGGGGCCGGCGTCGATCGGGGTGTTGGTAGGCGCCGGGAGCAGGGTGCGCAAATCAAAGTCCGGATCGTCGGCCAGAAAGATCTGCTCCTGACAGGGGGCGCTGTCGGCCGGGACCACTACCGGCGCGACCGGTGTTTTCACCGCTTTACCCACCTCCAGCGCCAGCTGCGAAGCTTCGCAGCCCAGCAGCAGCGCTGCCCGCTGGCGGCTGGCGTGCATGCCCACCAGAATGCGCGAATGCGGATAGCCCTTAATATTGTTAAACATCATCGCCGGGCCAATGCGGGTGGGGCGCTTCACGGTGCCGCCGGCGCCGATATGGCGATAGACGCCGGCCAGCTCGGCGTTAGGGTCCACCGGATGATTGGTTTCGAGGTACTGATTGTCATGCTGTTGCAGCAGCGCGATGGCGTCGCGCAGATCCTGAATCGGTGCGGTCATGATGTTCTCCTTAGCGTGTCGATGTGCACAGTATGCTTCGCAGGCTAATGGTTATCAATTGCATCATTTATGCTTTATTGATAACATTTTTATTATCAATCAAACCCACCGGAGTCCGGCCATGTCCTTGCGAGCGTTACGCCATTTTGTGGTCGTTGCCGAAGAGTTACATATGCACCGGGCGGCGGAGCGGTTGCATATCGCCCAGCCCGCCCTCAGCCAGCAGATCAAACAGCTCGAGCAGCGTCTGGGGGTGGTGCTCTTCTCCCGCGCTAACCGCCGTCTGACCCTGACCGCAGCGGGCGAGGCCTTTTGGCAGAAGACGCGGCTGGCGCTGGAGATGGTCGACCAGGCGGCACTGGACGCCCAGCGCACCGCGCGGGGCGAGCAGGGAAGACTGCATCTGGGGTATGTCTCCAGCGCGATGTACGACAGCAAACTGCCGGGGCTCCTGCGCGAGCTGCGCGCCGACTGGCCGGGGATTGAGCTGTCGCTGGTGCATGGCGATGTGCAAATGCTCTACGAAGCGCTGCTGGATCTGCGCCTGGATATCGCCATCATCCGCGCGCCGCTGGCCTCGCCGCCGGACGCGCTGGTGGTCAGGCCGTTTGTGCGGGAAAAGCTCTGTCTGGCGCTCTATCAGCAGCATCCACTGGCAGGGGTAGGGGCGCTCAATCTGGCCTCATTGCGCGCGGATAACTGGATCTCTCTTAACGATCCGCAGGGCACCGGGCTGGAGCAGGTATTTATTGACGCCTGCCGCGTCGCGGGCTTTACGCCGCAGGTGGCGCAGCGGATCAACGACGTCACCTCGATGATTAGCCTGGTCTCCGCCGGGGTCGGGGTGGCCCTGGTTCCGGTCTCGGCGCGGGCCTTACGCCTCGATAACGTGGTGTACATCGATCTTCAGGACCGGCTGGCGGAGAGTGAGCTGAGCATGGTTTACCACCGCCATATCCGTTCGGCGGTAGTACGGAAAGTCATCTCGCTGCTCAATGCGACTGAGCACTCACCCGGTTAACCGGTCTTCAGGCGGCCAAAGCTGACAATCCTTGAGCGGCCCAGCTCTTTCGCCCGGTACAGCGCAGCGTCCGCCGCGCGCAGCAGGCTGTCGCTTTGGGTATGCTGCGGATAGCTGGCGATACCAATCGACACATCCACCTGACCTATTTCGGTCAGACCATCGCGCAGCGTCATATTATGCACCTGGGTATAGATCTCGCTGGCGCACTGGTGCGCCTCGGCTTCGTCAATGCCGGGGAGCAGCACCAGAAACTCCTCGCCGCCGTAGCGGAAAGCCATGCCGATATCGCGCACCGCGCGCTGCACGATGGTGGCGACGCTCTTAATCACCAGATCCCCGGCCTCGTGGCCGTAGCGATCATTGATGGCTTTAAAATGATCGATGTCGATCATCAGACAGCTCAGCGGGGTGTGGGTATGGACCGCCAGCGCCATCTGTGAATGCAGCGCTTCGTCAAGATGATGGCGATTACGCAGGCCGGTCAGGGAATCGAACAGCGCTTTTTCCAGCAGGGCGCTGCGTAAACGCTGATTGGCCAGCGCCAGGCCCAGCGCTTCCGCCATCAGCTCAAGGTAGGCCCGGGAAGGGGCGTCACTGGCGGTAACGTTCTGAAAGGTCAGCAGCCCGATGGCTTCGCCCTGGGCGATAAGCGGTACGCAGAGCGACTGGCCGGCGTGCGCCTCCGGCAGATGATAGCAGGTGATATCGGGTTCGCCCTGCACCGGCGGATGGCTGAGTCCCCGACGTATCGCCCAGCAGTCGTCGGGTGAAAAGGGCGTCGTCTCCCCGGCGGGCGCCAGCCACTGCGCCACGCAGCGCATCTGCCAGGGATCGGTATCCAGAATATACAGTTTCCCGGGGATCGTCGGGGCGATATTCGGCGCAAACAGTTCCGCCACCTTAATCACATCCTCAATGGTTTCACAGCCCTGCAGCCGCTGGGTCATGCGCGCCAGCAGTTCGCGGATCGCCCAGTCGGCGTCGCGCTGCTGCTCCAGCTGCTGGCGGGCCAGGCCGTTCTCGCGAAAAATGCGGATGGCCTGGGCCATATCGCCAATCTCATCCACCTGAGTGAACTGCGGCGTCTCCACCGCATAGTCCTGGGAGGCGAGACGCTGCACCACGTCGCTCAGGCGAACCACCGGGTAGAGCACCCGGCGTTTGAGAATAAAGCCGAGGACGAATAAAAACATCAGGGCGGTCAGGCCGACCATGATTTCCGACAGGGTTCGCCAGATCCGCGAGCGGTCGGTAGCCTGGTCAATGGCAACGGCGGCGCGATTTTCGAGCATCTGGCGGAAGCGATCGATCTGCGTCTGCATACGTTCCAGCTCGGTCTCGTACGCTTTGCCATACAGTATCGCGATGGCCGCTGGCGCATCGCCGTTGGCGACATGCGCCAGGGCGGCCTGCTGTTCATCCTGAAGTTCAGCGGCAATCTGCAGGCCATCGTGCAGCAGCGCCAGCTCCTCGCGGTTGGCGCCGTTATCTTTCAATCTGGCCAGCCGCAGCTCAATGCTTTTGTCGCTCCGCTGCAGCTGCTGATACTGCTCCAGCGTCTCCGGCGAGGGCTTAACCACGTATAGCCGGGCGAGGTCAGACAACGCCCAGGCGTCGTTTTCCACCTCGTCGGAGAGGGTATCAAAGACCTGGCGCTGCTGTACCGCCTGGCGTTCGACGCGGTCAGCGCTGGAGGCCATGAGCATGGCGCTCCCGGATGCCAGCGTCAGGCCGACGGTGATCCCGTAGGCCCAGTTGGTGATGGTGGCGATTCTCACCCTGTGTTTCCTTGCATGCAGATGAAGCGGTTTTAATTATAGAACCCGCCCCCGGTTATGACGGCGGCCCGCTTCAGGGGCGGTGCTCGCTGCGGGGGTGTTCAAGGGTCTGAAGAATGATGGCGTGTAGCGTTTCCGCATGGTGGCGTAAAACGAGAAAGACATCGCGATCCAGAGCGCCATTTATAACATCCGTTTCCATAATCTGTAAGGCCTCCTGCCAGGCCATCCCTTTACGATAAGGGCGATTTTCGGTCAGGGCGGTGAAAATATCGGCGATGGAGATAATCCGGTCGGCGAGGGTCAGGTGATCCTTTTCGAGATGCAGAGGGTAGCCGCTGCCGTCCAGTTTTTCATGATGATTCGAGGCCCAGTTGATAATGTCGCCAAGCTCGCTGTAGTCGCTCAGGAGATCTCCGGTCATGTAGCTGTGCTCGCGTACCTGACTCAGCTCGTCGTCATCCAGCTCCCCCTCTTTTTCCAGAATAGAAAGAGGGATATAAACTTTACCAATGTCATGCAGATAGCCGGCAACCTGTATTTGCTGGCAGGTGGGCTCTGGCAGCTGCATCCAATGGGCAAGCTGGCGGGCGATTTCCCCGACCATAATACTGTGGCTGGCGGTAAAGCTGCTGTAGGTGTCGACAATTTTGGCAATCAGCAGGCAGACATCTTTCAGACCGTCAATATCCAGATATAGCGTGTTGATGGGGGCAATAATTTCCAGCAGCCGTTGAATATGCCCGGGATGCAGGTGCTGCCAGAAGCTCGCATTTTCAGCGACCTCGCACAGGGTATCGCAGAGCAGCGGATCGATCTCCCGGTGCAGGGTGACGAACTGCTCCACCACTGCCCGCGTGGGCCACGCGGCCACGCGGCTATCCGCCGGCAGCAGCCGTTCAAAGGCATCGGCGAAATAGACAATATGCTGTTCGCGGCTGCCACGGTGCTCCGGGCTAAAGTGGTGGTCGCGAATAAAGGGGACGATGGGCTGGAAGGTTGCTAACCCCTCAAGCATCGCCGCCCCCTGGCGCTGATGCGGATCGTGGATATTATCGATGGCATCCAGCGAATGGATGGTGCGTCTATCACCCAGTACGCCGATATCGTGCAGCAGCGCGGCGCAAAAAATGGTCTGCTGACGCTCGGCAGGCAGCTCCAGCCTTTGCGCCAGCGTCAGCGCGATTAAGGCCGTTCGTTGCATATGCCGGTGCAGTTCAGGGTTAATGATCTGAATGACGTTGGTGGTCAGCATCAGGGCCGACTTCAGGGCAATGCGCATTTCTGTTCTCCGTTCGCGTCACCTGGCGGGCATAAATGACCTCGAGGGTGACGGAAGTGTCGATAATCTGATCGCAATGCGTGTTGTGTGTTGCTGAACGGGTAAAATCTCATAATGTATGGGGTCATGGCGCCTGCCCGGTTCAGATCCAGTCATGCACCAGATTTGGGCGATGTTGAGGCGAGAACCTTATTATTGTCTGATAGTTAACCATTTACCCCCCGTAAAAGATATCAATTCTGGCAAGCCCTTTGCATTAAGCAAGCGTAAGTTTGATTAATGTCTATGAAGGGAGTGACCTGTATGAATTTTAGAGCATTACTTGCCATTGCGTTACTGGCGATAAGCAGCCTGGCGTTTAGCGAGACGCGTTTACCGCATATTGTCATTTTAGCCACCGGCGGGACGATTGCCGGCTCGGCGGCCAGCAATACCCAGACGACGGGCTATAAAGCCGGGGCAATTGGCGTGCAGACGCTGATTAACGCCGTGCCGGAAATCAGTAAAATTGCCCACGTCGAAGGTGAGCAGGTGGCGAATATCGGCAGTGAGAATATGACCAGCGATATTATTCTGCAGCTCTCGAAGCGGGTGAATGCGTTATTAGCCCGGGATGATGTCGATGGCGTGGTGATCACGCATGGCACCGACACCCTCGATGAAACCCCTTATTTCCTCAATCTGACGGTGAAAAGCAATAAACCGGTGGTCTTTACCGCCGCGATGCGTCCGGCGACGGCGATCAGCGCCGACGGGCCGATGAATCTGCTGGAAGCCGTCACCGTCGCCGCCGACCCGGATGCCCGCGGGCGCGGGGTAATGGTGGTGCTTAACGACCGCATCGGCGCGGCGCGCTTCGTCACCAAAACCAATGCCACCTCGCTGGATACTTTCCGGGCGTCGGAGGAGGGTTATCTTGGCGTCGTGGTGGGGGGAAAACCCCAGTTTGAAACGCGGGTGGATAAGATCCACACCCTGCGCTCGGTCTTCGATGTGCGTCAGCTGAAGGCCCTGCCGAAAGTGGTAATCATCTATGGTTACCAGGACGACCCGGAGTATATGTACGATGCGGCGATCGCCCATCATGCCGACGGTATTATTTACGCCGGCACGGGGGCGGGGTCGGTGTCGGTACGTAGCGCCGCCGGTATTAAAAAAGCGCAGCAGGCGGGCATCGTGGTGGTGCGCGCCTCCCGCACCGGCAGTGGCGTGGTGCCGCCGGACGACAGCCAGCCCGGGCTGGTGGCCGATTCCCTCAATCCAGCGAAAGCGCGTATTCTGCTGATGACGGCGCTGACGCAAACGAAAGATCCGCTGCTGATCCAGCAATATTTCCACACCTACTGATCCTCTGCCGCCGGGGCGTCCATCACGTCTTCGCTGCGGTTTGCCCTACAGTGACCCGATGTCGGGTCACTGTCCGCGCTAAACACGGTGCTTTATGCCGGTAAGGCGTAAAGAAATATTTTTTCAGCGGCGGGTAAGGGCGGTATTAACGCGCAAACAATTGCCAGGGCGCTTATTTTTAAAGCATCTTTAAATAAGTCTATTCTTAATTATTCCCTTAAGGCGATTTTAATATTCCTTATGCTGACGGATAAAAAATGAGTCACGCTGAAGGGGGAACCCTTTTATTTTTTCGCGGCACAGACGAAGAGCTTGGAGACGCGGGCAGGCTGCGGGCCGTGTGGCTGAGCGGGCATCAGACCCCGGCAGACAAGGCGTTCTCGCGTCGGGTTTCGATTATGTCCGGTAGTAACGCTGATGATTAGCGTGAAAATGATATGCACGATGAATATATTAAGAAGAGGATAAGATTTAAGTTTACATTTAGTAACATTTGTGCCGCAATTATGTTTTTTTGTCAGCACGCTGTTTTTTACTTGCCGGAGGGAATTTCAGCGGATTAGTATTGTCCTACTTGCTGTACGTACCGCCTAATGATGATAAATGGATTCTGTTTTCCTTAAGCGTTACCACATAATTAATGTTTACAGGAAAAATCATGGCCTGCGTATTTAATAAACAACTTTTACACCCGCGCAACTGGCTGACCTGGTTTGGGCTCGGCATCCTCTGGTTGATTGTACAACTGCCTTATCCGCTACTGCATTTTATCGGCACCAGCGCGGGTCGTCTTTCCCGACGTTTTCTCAAACGCCGCGAACATATCGCCCGGCGCAATATTGAACTCTGCTTCCCGGAGATGTCGCCGGCGGCGCGCGAGACCCTGATCGATCAAAACTTTATGTCGCTGGGAATGGGGCTGATTGAAACCGGCATGGCCTGGTTCTGGAGCGACGAACGGGTCAAAAAATGGTTTGATGTCGAGGGCTTTGCCAACCTTAATCATGCGCTTAGCGGCGGGAAAGGGGTGATGGTCGTCGGCGTGCACTTTATGTCGCTGGAGCTGGGCGGGCGCGCCATGGGGCTGTGTCGTCCAATGATGGCCACCTATCGTCCGCATAACAGTCCGCTGATGGAGTGGGTGCAAACCCGCGGTCGCCTGCGCTCGAACAAAGCGATGATCGATCGCAACAACCTGACCGGCCTGGTACATGCCTTAAAATCAGGCGAGGCGGTATGGTTTGCTCCGGACCAGGATTACGGCCCCAAGGGCAGCGTGTTTGCGCCGTTTTTCTCCGTCCCGCAAGCGGCAACCACCAACGGCACCTATGTGCTTTCCCGCTTATCGGGGGCGAAAATGCTGAGCGTCAGCATGGTGCGCAAGCTGGATCGCCAGGGCTACAGCTTGCACATTAGCGAAGTGATGAATGATTATCCGGGTGAGGATAAGCAGATCGCCGCCGGCTATATCAACAAGGTGATTGAGCGCGAGATCCTCCGCGCCCCTGAGCAGTATCTGTGGGTGCATCGCCGTTTTAAAACCCGCCCGCTGGGTGAACCTTCCGTCTATTAACCTTCCCGCACAGGCTGCGCTTTCAAAATCCCGACAGTTGGGGTAACGTGAGCCGGATCATGTTTTAGTCGTGCGCGAAGGAGTGCAGAGTGTTCGCTGAGTTTGGTGTTCTGAATTATTTGACTTACCTGGTCGGGGCGGTGTTTATCATCCTCGTCCCTGGCCCTAATACGTTTTTTGTGCTGAAGACGGGCATTGCCCACGGCGTGAAGAAAGGCTATCTGGCGGCGGCGGGCGTCTTTATTGGCGACGCGGTGCTGATGTTTCTGGCCTTTGCCGGCGTGGCGACGCTGATTAAGACCACGCCGGTGCTGTTTAACGTCGTCCGTTACCTCGGGGCGATTTACCTGCTGTGGCTGGGGGGCAAAATGCTCTATGCGGTGCTGACCCAGCGTGACGGCCAGGCCGACGCCAGCGCAGAGCCGGCGAGCGCGATCCTCAAGCGTTCCCTGACCCTGAGCCTGACCAACCCGAAAGCGATTCTGTTTTATGTGTCGTTTTTCGTGCAGTTTATCGATGTCAACGCCAAAGCGCCCGGGGTGGCGTTCTTTATTCTGGCGCTGACCCTTGAGGTGATTAGCTTCTGCTATATGAGCTTTTTGATCCTCTCCGGCTCGTTTGTCACCCGCTACGTCAAAACCCGCAAGAAGCTGGCTAAACTTGGCAACAGCCTGATTGGCCTGGTTTTCGTTGGGTTCGCCGCGCGCCTGGCTACCCTGCAGTCCTGATCCCCACGGGCCGGTTACCCACAGACCGGCCCGCCGCCTCTTATTCTGTCCTGTAACAAAAACCCTTCATTTTTTATTGCATTGGTGTTACATATACAGCCGTTTATCGCTCAGCAAAAAGGAAGCCCGGATGATTCTGCAAAAACTCCTCAGCAATAAAAACTGCAAAAAATACTGTCTGTCGCTCGCGGCGGTGTTTGCTATCGCGCTGGCGGTGGTGGGACGGGCGACCTTTGGCGGCGTGGTGAGCGAGTACAATATGCCGTACTCGGAGTGGACGACGTCTATGTTCTTCCTGCAGGGGGCGATGGTGACAGTTTACAGCATCGTCTTTACCGCGCTCTTCGCTATTCCGCTCGGCTTTATTTTCCTCGGCGACGAGCGTCAGGATTAAGCGTCAACGGGCGAACTACGGTTCGCCCTGTCTTATCGGCTCATCAACAGCGTGAAGCATTAATCATCGTCATGATAATGGTGATGGTGGTGGTGGCGATGGTGGTGATACCCATCGTCAACAATGCATCCCGATAACAGCGTGCACAGCGCGATAATCAACGGTAACACGATCGGCTTTTTCATCCTTACTTCTCCCGCTATTTTTCTTTCCCCGTGGCCGAGAATGCCGCGGCGGATAACGTGAGTGTAAAGCGTTAACTTATTGATGGGATAGGACAACTCCGCAATATCGTCGCGGCGATCACCACCAGCCGAACTGGGCGCCGGCCACCGCCACGATGGCGACAACCAGCATAATAATGGTGCTTTTTTTCATTATGCCCCGCCCGGCGCCGCATAGCCGCCGACAAAAAACCAGCCGAGAAAGACGACGGCGATGATAAAGATCGCCACCGGGAAAAGAATACCCAATTTCATGATAGTGTCCCTGTACCCACGAATGATGCCCTGCATGATACTGGATATCGCGTGACTTTAGTCAATATGAATAAAATTCTCCTGCCGGCGAGACTTCTTATCCTGATACATCGCCTCATCGGCAGCGCGTAAGGCCGCTTCAACATCGATACTCTGCGGATCGCAGATGACCACCCCGAAGCTGGCGCCCTCATAGTTGATACGCTGTTCGCCGAGGAAGTAGACCCCGCACAGGGCCTGGCGCAGGGTGGTGACATACGCCTGCTGCGCTGCAGGTGGCTGGGCGCTACCGACGATCAAAAACTCATCGCCGCCAAGGCGGCCAACGATATCTTCACGGCGCGCGACGGCGGTGAGTCGTTCACCGACCTGCACCAGAAAGCTGTCGCCGCACGGATGGCCGAACCGATCGTTAATGGCTTTGAAACCGTCGAGATCGATAAAAATGAGCGCGACCTGTTGCTGCTGAGCGCGGGCGGAGGCAAAGCGTAGCGCCAGTTGCTTAAACAGCGCGCGGCGGTTAGGGAGCTGGGTGAACTCATCGGTAGACGAGTGCAGCTCCAGCGCGACGTTTGCCGCCTGCAGCTGTTGCACCAGGGTGTCTTTTTCCACGTAGTGGGAAATGAGCTTCGCGAACAGGCCCATGACCTGTTCACCTTCAAGGTTATAAGGCTGTTGTTGCCGGCTGGTGGCGCAGAGGGTACCGAACAGAGATCCGTCGGCCAGGCGCACAGGAATGCTTAAAAAGGTGGCGATCCCCAGCTCCTGGGCGGCGATGCAGGAGTGCCAGCGACGGGCGACGTCATTGCTAAACGTACACTGATCCTCAAGGGCGCGTTTGCACAGGGATTCATCCCAGGGGACGGAAAACCCTTCCGGGATCTGCATTTCGCTGCTGTTGTGGGCGAACATGATCTGCTGCCGCTGGGCGTTGATATCGATGCGGGTAAGGTAGGTGGACTCCATTCGCGTCACCGCCTCCAGCATCTCCAGCAGCTGGCGCACCAGGGTTTCCAGGGACTGTTCCGTAGCGAGGGTTTGCGACACCCGGGCAAGAATAAAATCTGACATGAATAATACAGCTCCAGCACGCCAAACGTCACCCCAGCATATTGGGCTGCAAACGGACATCAGCGTCGAATAAACAGTGATATTTTTAAATTTATCACATCTTTCTGGGGAATACTTGTCGACTCGCCGGGAAAAAAGCCCCGTCGGGGGCGACGGGGAAAAACTCATTGATTATGGAATGATCTGTTCTCTGGTCAGTTCGAGAACAGGGGCTACTCTACGGGGGAAAAGTGCAGGCAAGATGGAGAAACCATGGAGATTCAGGCTAAAATCCCCGGGAATTGGAGAAAGGGAGAAAAGATGAAAAAGTTACTGGCTATTTTGCCCCTGGCGCTGGCCGGCTGTGCCCAGCCGCAGCCCACCGCGCCGACGAAAACCATCGGCATGCCCAATCCCGCGGCGGTCTACTGTCAGCAATCCGGCGGCATCCGGGTGCCGGTGCAAACGCCGCAGGGCGTCAGCACCCAGTGCAAGCTGCCCAGCGGCGAAACTCTCGATGAGTGGGCGCTATGGCGCCGGGACCATCCGGCTAAATCGTAACCGGCAGGGCCGCCAGCCAGGCGGCCAGCACCCGGGCATGATTCTGCTCGGTGTTCTTCGCGGCGTACAGCAGCGTCAGCGTCTGGCGCTGCGCCAGCGCCGCCAGCCGCAGGCCCGTGTCGCGATGGGCGTCGAGCTCCTGAAGATAGCGCTGGCTGAAGTGGTCGAAATCGATCGCCTCGCCGTGAAAGGCTTTCCGCAGCTCAGCGGACGGCGTTAACTCTTTACACCACTCATCACAGGCCAGCGCCTCTTTTTTAATCCCCCGCGGCCAGAGACGGTCGACCAGCACCCGGTAGCCGTCGCTGCTTTCCTGCGGATCGTACACCCGTTTACATTGAATCATCATCCTGCTCCCTCTGTGCCATCCAGGCGAGCAACTGCGGGATCTGCCCGTCGGAAAATACCGTGATGCCGTGGGCGCGCAGCAGCTCGGCGGCCACGCCGACGCCCGCTTTGCGCCGCCCGCGAAAGGAACCGTCATAGATAAACTGGCTGCCGCAGGTGGGGCTGCCGTCGGTGAGTAACGCCGCCTGACAGCCCGCTTCCCGGGCGGCGCTGAGCGCCAGCCAGGCGGCCAGCTGATAATGTCCCGTGACGTCGCGGCCGTCGCTTTCCACGATCCGCGCCCGTCCGGCAAGCACATCGCCGCCGGCGCCGCCGACGATCTCCGCCGGCAGGCGGGGCGTCGGCAGACCGGCCGCCAGCTCCGGGCAGTGGATCACCAGACGATCCGCCTGCTGCCAGCGGGACAGGGTCGCCGCCAGCTGCGCCTTCTCGCTACCGTTATATCGCACCTGGAATCCCATCAGGCAGGCGCTGACCAAAAGCTTACTTTTCATCCTCTCTCCCTTTTGCGCTTGCTCCAGTATACCTCACCCGCTGGCCACGGCGGTGGGGTGAAAATAAGGATTGTGTTCCACAGAGGGGATCGCTATCCTGACGTGCCTTGTGCTGCTCGTCTCGTCCAGACATAAGGAACCTGCTATGAAAACCCCTTTACGCCTCGCCCTTGTCGGCGATTATCACCCCGATATTGTTGCCCATCAGGCCATTCCCCTGGCAATAGACGATGCTGCCGCCGTGCTGGAGCAGCCGGTGAAATATGACTGGCTCGCCACCCCGTCGATCGCCTCCGGCGACGCGCTGGCGGAGTACGATGCCGTCTGGGTCGTTCCCGGCAGCCCGTATCGTCACCCGGAAGGCGCGTTTACCGCTATCCGCTATGCCCGTGAAAACAGCATTCCTTTCCTCGGCACCTGCGGCGGCTTTCAGCACGCGGTGATTGAATACGCCCGTAACGTGCTCGGCTGGCAGGATGCCGGTCATGCGGAAACCGACAGCGAAGGGCGGATGGTGATCGCGCCCCTCAGCTGCTCGCTGGTGGAGGCTTCTGCCGTCGTCGAGCTGCGGGCGAATACGCTGATTGCCCGCGCCTATGGTCGGGAGAGCATTGAAGAGGGCTACCACTGCCGCTACGGTGTGGACAGCGCGTTTGCCGCGGAGCTGGAGCAGGGCGATCTGCGCGTCACCGGCTGGGATGAAGAGGGTGAGATCCGCGCCGTCGAGCTGGTGACGCACCCGTTTTTTGTCGCCACCTTGTTCCAGCATGAGCGCCACGCGCTGGACGGGCGTCCTGCGCCGCTGGTGCAGGCGTTGCTGCGCGCCGCGGCACAATAACCCTACCGGCAGCGTCCGCTGCCGGTCATCTTCAGGGATGAATCTCCCGGTCGCGCCCGGCGAGGGCGCCGCAGATCGCCATCACCAGCGAAATCAGCGCCACCGCCAGCAGCGGAATATGCCAGTCGCCATTGGCATCGTGGATCCTGCCCATCAGCGGCGGTCCGCAGGCGGCCAGCAGATAGCCGACGCTCTGCGCCATCCCCGACAGCGCCGCGGCCTGGTGCGCCGAGCTGGCGCGCAGGCCGATAAACGTCAGGCCGAGGATCATCGTGGCTCCGGAGCCAAAGCCGAACAGCAGCGTCCAGCCGATCGCCAGCCCTGGCAGTAGCCACAGCCCGGCGGCGCTGATGGCGCACATCAGGGCGACCAGCACCGCGATCCCGCGCTGGTCGCGCAGCCGATGCAGGATCAGCGGTATCGCCAGGCCGGGCGCAGCGGTCGCCAGCTGCAGCAGGCCATGCAGCGAGCCGGCCTGCGCTTCGCTATAGCCCATACTCTGCAGAATCGACGGCAGCCAGCCGATAATCACGTAATAGACCAGCGAGTTGATGCCGAGGAACAGCGTCACCTGCCAGGCCAGCGCCGACCGCCAGATCCCCCGGTTATGCATGGCGCCTGAGCCGGTCAGCGGGGCCTCCGCTTGACGCCGGGACTGCGGCAGCCAGCTGAGGAGCGCCAGCAGCGGAAAGATCATCAGCATCAGCAGCGCCCCGCGCCAGCCGAATCCGGCCATCGCCACGGGGACCACCAGCGCCGAGCCTAGCGCCGCTGCGCCGCCCATCGTCAGGGAATAGGCGCCGGTCATCCGCGCGACATGCTGCGAGAAATCCCGTTTAATCAGCCCGGGCAGCAGCACGTTACCCAGCGCAATGCCGCAACCGATCACCGCCGTGCCGATAAACAGCCATGCAGCGGAGGGCAGGGAGCGCAGGGCAATGCCGGCGCAGATCAGCAGCATCGCCAGCAACAGGCTGCGCTCCATGCCGAACCGGCGGGCAACCCCTGCGGCCAGCGGCGAGACAAGGCCAAAGGCCAGCAGCGGCAGGGTGGTGAGCAGCCCGGTCTGCGCGGTGGTCAGGCCATAGTCGCTACGAATCGCGTCCAGCAGCGGCGCCGCGCCGGTAAAGACCACGCGCAGGGTGGTGGCGATGAGCAGGATACCGGCAATCAGCAGCGCGGAGCGGCGGCCGGTGGAGGAGGTCACAGAAGACATATCATTCTCAAGGTAACTAAAGAGGGGGGTTACGATAGCGACTTTGTCCTCTGTTTAAATCAAGCTAAAATGACAGATTATCGCTAATATCGGACAACATGATGATCGGACTGGGTCTGGATGGTTATGAACCGGACAGTGGCCACGAATCGGCCATTGCCTTTCGTATTCGGGTGGTGGAGGCGGAGCAGTATATTCCGGCGCATTCCCACCGTAAGGGGCAACTGATCCTCGCCCTGCACGGCGCCTTAACCTGCGAGGTGGAGAACGCGATGTGGATGGTGCCGCCGCAGTATGCGGTGTGGGTCCCGGGGCAGCTTTCCCACAGTAACCGCGCCACCCCCGGCGCCCAGGTGTGCTTCCTGTTCATCGAGCCGGGCGCCGCGCCGATGCCGGACCGCTGCTGTACGTTAAAGATTTCCCCGCTGGTGCGGGAGCTGATCCTCGCCCTGGCGGAACGCGGCGGGGAGTCGCTGGCCGCCCCCGCCACGGCCCGGCTGGTGCAGGTTCTGTTTGATGAGCTGCCCCGTCAGCCGCAGGAGCACCTGCAGCTGCCGGTATCGAACCACCCGAAAATTCGCCAGATGGTGACGATGATGGCCGAGGATCCGGCGCGCTGGCAGACCCTGAGCCAGTGGGCGGCGGAGTTCGCGATGAGCGAGCGCAATCTGGCGCGGCTGGTGGTGCGTGAAACGGGGCTGAGCTTTCGCCGCTGGCGCCATCAGCTGCAGCTGATCCTTGCACTGCAGCTGCTGATCCGCGGGCAGACGGTGCAGCAGACGGCCCAGGCGCTGGGCTACGACTCCACCACCGCCTTCATCACCATGTTTAAGAAAGGGCTGGGGCAGACGCCGGGCCGCTATCACGGCAGCCTGGCTACGACTTCCCAATAAACAGCGAGATGATCCCGGCGGCAATCAGCGGCCCGACCGGGACGCCGCGAAACAGGGCGACGCCGAGCACCGTACCGACCAACAGCCCGGCCACCAGATGCGGCTGGGAGCCCATCAGCGAGACGCCGCGTCCGCCAAGCCACGAGACAAACACCCCGACCGCAATCGCCAGCAGCGATTTCCAGTTCATAAAGGAGTGGATCAGCGTCGATGGCGGCAGCGTGCCGCTGGCGATGGGCGCCATCACGCCGATAGTCAGAATGATGATCCCGACGGTCAGGCCCTGCTTCTCAATCCAGGGAAAGAAGGCGTTCAGCGGCGTGACGCGCACGATAATCAGCACGAGGATGGAGATTGCTACGGTGGTGTTATGACTGATAAAGCCGAGCGCCGCCAGACCCAGCAGGATCAACAGGGTGGTATCAAACATGTACAGAGGTCCTTGCCAAAAAAAGAATGCCAAAAAATATCCCGCTGACTCTACGCATCGTGGCGTGAATAAACAGGATTTTTACGCCATGCGGCGGAAATCAGGGCCGATGCCCGATTAGCTAAGACGGCGAAAGGTCGCGATCTCCGGTCGGGCGATATGTAAATAGTCTTCGGTATCGAGAATGATCGATCGGTCCAGGCGCCCGGCGTTAAAGGCGATTTGTGGAAAGCGCTCAAACAGCAGCGGGTCGGCCACCAGCCGCAGCGCCGGATGGAAACTGAAGGGGGGAATGGCGCCGAACGCGCAGGAGGTGAGCGCTTCCACTTCCGCCGGGCTGGCCAGCGAGGCTTTGCTGCCGCCGATATGCCGGGCCAGGCTGGCGAGGTCGGCCTGCCGATCGGCGGCGAGGATCGCCAGCACATGCTGGTTGACGCCGTTTCCTTTGACTTTACAGACTAACGCTTTCGCGCCCTGGCCAAGCGCGGTGCCGCGGATCGCCGAGACGGCTTCGCACTGGCCGACCGCCTCGTGCGCCATCACCCGATAGCGCGCCTGATGTTCGTCGAGCAGCGCGCACAGCCGCTGATGGATATTACCTTCTACTGCTTCAAGCATAGCGTCCTCCTGACTTCATAAAGCAGCCAGCTTAGCGCTGTTGCGCCGGCCTGCCAACGGTGGGCCGGCAAATTCACGATTCACTCATTATTGCTTCACAGTGCTGTGGTGCAATCCCGCAGGGCTGGATGAGTTTTGTAAATAAAAAAAAGAATGATTTTCATTTTCAATCGAACTTTTTTTATTTCACTCAGTCTCTATCGGACGACACAGAATATTAATGATTGCCGTAATGAGGTTAGGATGATGCACGATGCAACCATGCAGGGCTCCCCACGCAAGAAGTTTAATAAAATAAGGGAGCTCAACAGACGGCGAAATTACTTTACTAAGAAAGTACGTAATGCCCTGCGGGTGGGCGTGGCGAAAGCGCTCTGGGATCGCCGACGCCGTCAGCCGGTGGATTTGTCGTCCGCGAAAACCGTCTTACTGATGCGCAATGAGGGGGCGGTCGGCGATGTGGTGGTGGATTCCGCGCTGGTGAAATGCCTGCATCAGTCAGGCTATATCGTTGATTTCCTGCTGACGACCTCTAATAGCCAGGTGATGCGTTATAACCCGCGGATCCGCTATATTTATGAAGCTGAACCGGTTACGTCAGCCGATTTTTTGCGAAAATTTAATCATAACGTTCCCCGCGATGTTATTAATGAACTGGCTAATAATAAGTACGATATTATTATTGACCCTTCGCTGTTCGATATTCCCGTGCATCGCCTGCGGCTTTTCCGACAAATAAAAGCGAAATCGGTGCTCGGGTTTAATAAATGGCCGTCGATTAAGCATTATTCCCACTCTTTTGATTTTGACTGCCAGCGTTGGCACGTGACGAAAACGTTCGAGTTGATCGCCGATTATCTCAAACTGGACACCCGCGGGCTGGACGCTTACGACCTGGCGGTGCCCGGGCCGATTATGCAGGAGGTGGCGCAGTATCTGGCGTCGCTGAGCAGAAAAGCAATAGTGATTAATATTTTTGCCGGCCATGGCGACCGCAGTCTCTCGCAGACGCAGTTGGCCGAACTGCTCGACAAGCTGCTGGCTCGCCATCCGGGGATCGCGGTTATTCTGCTCGATCACCGGCGTGAGATCCGCATTCCGCTGCCGCCGGAGGTGGTGATTAACCCATTTAACACGTTACACCATGCGATGGCGCTGATCGCCCTGGCGGAGCTGATTATCTCCCCGGACACCTCGGTGGTGCACATGGCGGCGGCGTGGAACAAACCGCTGATCGCGGTCTACAAGGACGTTCTGCTTAATAATCGGCTGTGGGCGCCGGGCTATGACAACGCCAGACAGATTATTGTTAAATGCGGGAAGGTGCATGAGCATCGCGAACTGGTGGATAGAATTATAGCGGCGCTACCGGAGACGCTGTGAGGGCGATGAGGAAAGGCCGGCAGGCATGCCCGTGAAGCTCACCTGCAGGCCGTATGCAAGAGCCAGCAGGTGAGCGAAGGTTGCATTGCCAGTCTGCAACCGCCGCTATTGTACTGTTGCCCGTGGCTCTGCCACATCCAGGAAAGCTCTTAAAGAGGGGGGCGCCGCGACTAACGGGCGGCATTACTCTTCAGTGAGCCACATGTCCGCCTCTTCAAACATCTCCTGCACCGTGCGGCTGATCAGCTCTTTTTCATGCTTGCTGGCGTCGGTGTTGATCGCCGGCAGCGTCATCATCGGCTTCACGCGCACTTCCGCCTCCGGGAAAATGCGCTGCATGCGTTTGGTCAGCTCGTTAAGAATGGTCTCTCTGGCGCCCGGCAGCCCGGCAAAATTGCGCTTGTCATAAATCAGTTCCACAAACATCTTCTGTCCTCTGTATGCTGATCGCGGGCGTTAGTTTTACTGTATTAATGTACAGTGTCAAGCGAATGCCGCGGCGCGGCGCATCTACCACCTCGCGCGGCGGGCGGGCTGCGCGCAAAAGCAGCAAACGGTTCGCGGGCGCTGAAGAGGACCCCCATTGACATCAAGGAGTTATTTCAGTGCTGGCGATTGATAGCTGGAGCCGATATTGACCGGCAAAACAGGCAAAACTACTGTATATATATTCAGTGTGCGCCGGGAGACCGGTAAAGATCAAGGGGTGAAAGTCCCCGACCATTGA
>NZ_JBEAFZ010000023.1:0-82424 GCF_040062415.1 Klebsiella sp. GG_Kp173 | reverse complement strand
CGGTGTTGCGTCCGACCGGCTCGAGAATAATGTTGTTGGACAGCTTGTTGAGCTGGCGCAGCTGTTCGGCCACCAGGAAGCGGTGCTCTTCGTTACAGATGACCATCGGTTCATGGATTTCAAGGCCCGAGAGTCGGGTGATGGTTTCCTGCAGCATGGAGTTCTGCCCGAACAGGCGGAGGAACTGTTTCGGATAAAGCTCGCGAGACATCGGCCAGAGACGACTGCCGGTACCGCCAGCCATGATCACAGGAAGCAACATATTAAGATCCTTTAATTAAAACCCTGTTATAAAACACCCAGATATATTCTGAGGCCAGAAGTAGCTTATTATAGGTATACAAAAGTATAAATATGGCAAATTCTTAAAAGATAAGAATTTGCTTTATTAGAGCTGGATAAATGACGAAGACGTGCAAATAAGATAACTTTGATCAGATTATTGTAGAATAA
This sequence comes from Klebsiella sp. GG_Kp173, assembly GCF_040062415.1. Lineage (NCBI taxonomy): Bacteria > Pseudomonadati > Pseudomonadota > Gammaproteobacteria > Enterobacterales > Enterobacteriaceae > Klebsiella > Klebsiella sp. GG_Kp173. Next base: position 81,971 of record NZ_JBEAFZ010000023.1, on the reverse strand, counting down.
CTACCAATAGCTAACAGTCAGGCCGATTGGCCTGACTGTGGTATATAAAGATTATTCCAACCACTCGGTATGGAATACACCTTCTTTATCAGTGCGCTTATAGGTGTGCGCACCAAAGTAATCACGCTGAGCCTGAATCAGGTTAGCGGGCAGAACTGCGGAACGGTAGCTGTCGTAGTAAGCTATTGCGGCAGAGAACGTCGGTACCGGAATACCATTCTGTACGGCATACGCCACGACATCACGCAGCGCCTGCTGATAGTCATCAGCGATCTGTTTGAAGTACGGGGCCAGCAACAGGTTAGCAATACCAGCGTTTTGCGCATAAGCATCAGTGATCTTCTGCAGGAACTGCGCACGAATGATGCACCCAGCGCGGAAAATCTTAGCGATCTCACCGTAGTTCAGATCCCAGTTGTATTCATCAGAAGCAGCACGCAGCTGCGAGAAGCCCTGGGCATAGGAAACGATTTTACCGAGATATAACGCGCGACGCACTTTTTCGATAAATTCAGCTTTATTACCGGCCGGCTGAGCCTGCGGACCACTCAGCACTTTCGAAGCGGCTACACGCTGGTCTTTCAGAGAAGAGATATAACGAGCAAAAACGGACTCGGTGATCAGAGACAAAGGTTCGCCGAGATCCAGTGAGCTTTGGCTGGTCCACTTACCGGTACCTTTGTTTGCTGCCTCATCAAGAATGACATCGACAAGGTATTTACCCTCTTCATCCTTCTTGGTGAAGATATCTTTGGTAATGTCAATCAGGTAGCTGCTCAGTTCACCTTCGTTCCATTCGGTGAAGGTTTGCGCCAGCTCTTCGTTGGAAAGTGCCAGACCGCCTTTCAACAGCGCATAAGCTTCAGCAATCAGCTGCATGTCGCCATACTCGATGCCGTTATGAACCATCTTCACATAATGGCCCGCACCGTCAGCACCGATATAAGTCACACAGGGCTCACCGTCTTCAGCAACCGCCGCGATCTGCTTCAGAATCGGAGCAACCAGCTCATAGGCTTCTTTCTGCCCACCAGGCATGATGGAAGGTCCTTTCAAAGCCCCCTCTTCACCACCGGAGACACCAGTACCGATAAAATTGAAACCTTCGGCAGACAGTTCACGGTTACGACGGATGGTGTCCTGGAAGAAGGTGTTGCCTCCATCAATGATGATGTCGCCTTTGTCGAGGTAAGGCTTCAGGGAGTCGATGGCGCTATCTGTACCAGCCCCTGCCTTCACCATTAACAGGATACGACGTGGTGTTTCGAGGGATTCAACAAACTCTTGTACTGTGTAGTAAGGAACCAATTTCTTGCCTGGATTCTCGGCAATCACTTCTTCGGTCTTTTCACGGGAGCGGTTGAAAACGGAGACGGTATAACCACGGCTTTCGATGTTCAGCGCAAGGTTCCGCCCCATCACTGCCATACCGACAACCCCGATCTGTTGCTTGGACATTACATACTCCTGATGTTATTAGTACAATAAGTCAATTACAAGAAACGGCTAGAAGTTGATAATAACTCATAAATAGTAGACAACAAATAGTTTTATACTGAAAGACAATGTGTTAAGGCATTTCTCAACAAACTAACCTGCCTAGTATAGGATGAAATCAGGAAAGTAACTTGTCATTTGCAACAGCTGGTAATTTTATGGCTATTGTGCCTGTAAAACCAGTAAATTGTATACCGCCGACCAAAAAAGGAAGAGTAACAAAAAACTTGTTTTCTTGAGGGACTTTGACTGGGTAGGTAGCAAAAGAAATCAAATTTGAATGTTGGCTAATGAAATCTTTGCTTACAATAGTTTTAGTCCCAATTATTTTTCTCGTTAAATTTGGCTTCAAGATCTTTTCTTCTTCGAGGAAATGATAATTAAGAAATCCCGCAATTTCAATCCTGCCTTTAAAATCATCACCAACTTCAACTAACCCAAAAAATCTATAGTTCTCGAAAATATTATCATGAATAGGAACACCATAGGTCAAATCAAACTCTGCCTTTGAATCATATGAGAGAACTTTTAATGATTGATATCCTTCTTTATCTTTTTCACCATAGAACCAGTCACCATCACTAACAAACCACCCATCGGCATCAAACTTGTTTTTATTAGCTGTATACTTTTGATGAGCTATACCCGAAAATGTATTTATGGATATTAACGACGTAGAATCATAAGAAACCTGTGCAAGTGGAACCAAAGAGTTGTGATATAAATCCTCTTGCGATTGATGCCATTTAATCAAAACTTTATTTTTTGACGAAAAAGGCACTAAAGCATAGTAAGAACTACCTAAGTCTTTATAATTTCGAACACCCAACCAAATACGAGTGGACTCATCAACTAATATAAATGTATTTGGGGTTGAAGAAAAAAACCATGTTTTGAATTTTTCTTTTTGACCCGAATGAAGATCAATCATACAATTGCTGAATATTATTTTTTTACCAAACCTAGGATATAGAGTAGAGTCAATAACATTAACCAAACAGCCTTGCACACCTTCAATATGGCATTGATTAAAAGATATATAGGAATTTCCATTATTTTTTATTTTAATTAAATCACCAGTAGGGTAATCTAGTGAGCAATTTGAAAAAAATAATTCAAAGGCATTATTTTCGATATATATTAGATCAGAATCTGAGTCTGCTATTGTCCCATTAATAAAAGTAATTTTCTCACCAGCATTTTCCTTATATGAACCAAGTATGCATATAGCAATATTATTTCTTCCGAAATGGAATTGATTAAAACTAAGTATATACGTATCGAAAGAGTTTATACACAGGCCATAATAAAACCCAAAACACGAAAAGTTAGAGAAATTAGTGCCTCTTGCATCAATATATCCGGACTTAGAATTACCAATTAAAAGCCCGCAATTAAAGTTTTTATGTTCGCCTGTCGGATGATTTAATATAATTTTAGCCCCAACAAAGAAGCTAGATTCAGTATTCCACGACATTATTTGTCTAGAAGAATAGCGTTTAGATAAATTTTCTTTACGTAACTCAGGGAACAAACTATTATCTATAATAAAAGCATTGGTATTCGTTGCAAATTTATAATCAAATACAGTCGCTGCCAAAAAATTGAATGATAAAAATGAAGGAGAAACAATAGAATGCTTCATATAATAACATTTAGCATCATTAGAGGGAGGAGCAATTTTAATAGTGTAATTATAAATGTAGTCAGTCGAGTTACTTACTGCTTTTTTGACAATGATTAATATTAATCGATTTATGCATTCAGCTAGATTATTATCTGATTCAGTAAAACCTAACAATAACGGATTGTAACCATTAGAAATATCCGCTTTCCAGCATGCACCGTTTTTAGTTCTAAAGATTGAAACCCCATCCTGTTCTGATGACAAATCATAAGAATCATGAATAAAAATCTCATTTAAAACAGGGCCATTTATTATTGCCCTAATTAATAAAAGACTTTGCCCTTCGTATTCTGGCTCTGTTTGTAACAAATCATCCAAGCAATCACAGGTAATCATATTGCGATACTGAGCAGTAGGAGTACTGGTTCCGGCATTTGAATGGTTTGATAGTTGGCTAAAAGCAACAATGGGAACTGTAGCTTTGATAAAATCACGTCTTTTCAAATTAAAATCCCCAACAGAACAAAAAACCTATCAAGTGAATATATACTTAATAAGTAGCCAAATAAATGTGATCTGAATCTATGAAAAATATTCTTACTAAAGTTTGTAATAACGACTTGGTATCATAGATTAATACTTAAACGGTATTAAAACTCTCTTAGAAACACGGGCATACTATATTGTTAGTCAGTATCCTTTTATCTTATAAAATGCCGTAAGATAATTACTCTTACAATAGCTAGATTATAATTTTGGAATTCAGCCTTCCAAAATATACACTTAACTGCTTCCTGACTGCCTGAAGCGATGCAGCTTTTTTTCATGTCGAACGGCATTGGAGAAGTAATTACCCTCTAAAAAAAATGAAGTTTTCCGAATTAATTCTATCTCTTATTTCGAGAGTTATCTGAAATTCGTTTCAGGCATAATTTGAAACGCTAAGCGCTTTACAGGAAAAGTAAAAATTTACATAGAAGATACACATCCTAAAAAGGTAAAAATTCAAAACAACCCATACAGATGAAAATGGTATTTATACTATAAACCTTTAAAAAAAAATAAAAAGAAAGGCCTAAACAATTAGGCTTTTCGTAATATTTTTAAAATTACGACTTTACAAAAATCACGCTCAAAATAAAAAAGCAAAATAACATATATAAGACATCCAACCAGACAGCTGAAAGATAAAGACATAGCTCCCACACTATTAAATAATGGTAGAAAGTTACGAATAATTACCACCGAAATGGAAGTAAGTGCCGCAACCAATAATGGACGAGAAATACATTTCAATACTTTAATAAAATGACCATCCAATACCTTAACTGCCAAATATAAATTTGGGAAAAACATTATAAAATTAGCGAAGAAGTATAATATAACAAAAGTCGTTATATTGTAATTGATACCGATAATGAAGGCCGCACATTGTAGAATACAATTGAATATTGATATCTTCAGTAAAAGATCAGTCCTACCTTGTGACATAAAAACTGTACCAGTAGTACTTATAAATGATTGCAAGATTGCAGTAGGTGCCAAGTAGATTAAAATCGAAGAAACCCCCAACCATTTTTCTCCAAGGAATACAAACACGAAGTCCTTGCTCACGACAGACAAGCCAAACATGATAACTGGCGTAATCATTGCGATATTTTTTATCGTATTTAAATAAATATCGAATGCTTTTGACTTGTCATCACAATAATGGCTCAAAACAGGATACATTGATCGACTTAAAACAAACGTAATATTCTGTACCGGGAACAACATTACCCTATATGCTAAAGAATAAACACCTAAAATTTGGCTCGAAAAATATTTCCCGATAATAATCTGGTCTAAATTTCTTGAAAAATAATTTATTAAATTAAAGATAATTAAATTAGAAGTAAAAGAAAATACACTTTTAATTTCTTTGAATGAGAAGTATATTTTGGGCAACCATCCAGAATAAGTTGTAAACAGTATTGCACTTAGAACAGCATAACAAATAGTTTGATACACTAAGCTAAAAACACCGAATCCTGAAAAAGCCAAACAAATAGCCAAAATCAAAGAAGACACAGAAGTAGACATTTCAATGAAGGAAATTACTTTGAATCTTGATTGGCGTTCAAGAAGTGCTAGATTGATTGAGGTGATACTATATATGGGAAAACTCAAGGAAAGCCATCTCAAAACATCAACTAAACCTTCGGAATGAAAATATGTTGAAATATACGGCGCCGAAATAAATATAATAACAAATAATAAGAGACCGAATAAAAGGTTTAAATAAAACAAACTACATTTCAATCCCTCCGTGACTTCTTTCCTTTGGATAATTGCTGCTGAAGAACCTAAATCCCTTATAATGTTAGCAAAATTGACTACAACTAAAGCCATAGCCATTAAGCCTATATCATGGGGAGATAGTAAACGCGACAAGAAAATAACACTTACGAACTGGCAACACAATTTTATAAACTGTGAAAAAGAAACCCACTTGACATTATTTAATAGATTCATAAAGAACTCTTAAAAAACTTGTTAACTTTTTTAATAGACAAATCATTATTAGTCAATGACAACCCTAATTTTCTATAAAAGAAAGCTTTTAATTTCCTAGTGATTTTTGTAAGCAAACCACTATTATATCGCAATTGATTATTATAATAACTTAGAGCATCAGTATTATGAGTGATCTCCATGATACAGGATAAGCCACGAGGGCATGTCACAACAGATGAATGCGATAATTGCAAAATCTTACTAATCCATACATCATCAGTTTTTGGAGCTATTTCTAAATAATCTTCATTTGTAAGATATTCATCTCTTATATGCTTTTTCATAAGAACCGCACCGCCGACGCCAGTTATAAGAAAATCATTATTCATAATAATGTTTTCAGTAATAACAGGAAACATTGAATAACTACAATAGTTACCGGTAAAGTTTCTTTTCATCATTCTTACACGTGATGCAACTACGTATTCCCGATTATGTTTTATAAATTCATTATATAACTCTTCAAGCCATTTAAAGCTGTAAATCACGTCATCATCAGCGTATACTAATACGTCATCATTAGAAGCTTCCTTTAATGCAGGTAATATCTTTCGATATGGACCTGTGTTTTTAACAAAATGAACTTTAATGAGATCACATATCATGTTTAATTCTTCTACAAATTTTGGAACTTCAGTAAATCCATCATCTGATAAATAGGGCTCTCTAGATATCCATAAGTTTATTATATCAGGCCTAATACTTTGGTTATAAAATGAATAAATAGTGGCTGCACACAAAGAGGTTCTGTTACTTGTAGTGGTTATATTAACGCTTATCATACTTAATCTCTTATGAATATATAATAGCTTATTTGGTTAAAATCGCTTTCAGTTTGAATTTAAAGTATCTATATAAATTTAATTTTGTTAAATTTCTTAACAAACAATTGATAGTTACATTTTTATTTATATAATAATAAAAAATAAAATCTAAATTCTTCTTGTTTGCAACAGACATTATATTTGAATGTTTATTCATTAGCCTTGATACTGATATTCTCAATTTATTATTATTTGTTATTCGTGGTTTTTCATGTTCAGTATGAAGAATATAAGTTGGTGAACCCAAGCTATAACCATCCCCGAAATTACTACAAAGTCTAATCCAGCACTCATAATCTTGTAATGAGGGCATTTCAGGGTCAAATCCTTTTATACTCTTGAGAGTTGATGTTTTGGTAAAAACTTGGTTTCCAATAATGTTTTCGTTTAAGCAATCATTTAAAGAAATTTTTCTTCGTTTATCAAATTTAATAAATTTACCATTTTTCGTGATAACTTGCATTGCAGTACAAAGAAAACTAAAATTAGGATTTTCTTTCCAAAAATTAACTAACTCCTCGATTCTATCTTGTGTAAATTCATCATCATCGTCTAGCCCAGTAATATACGTTCCTGAAGCCTTTGCAATTGCAAGATTTCTGGCATGACAAGCCCCTTTTGCTTCAGATGAGAAAACATACTTAATATTTGAATATTGCTGCATATATGATGTTACGATTTTTTTAGTATTATCCTGTGAACCGTCATCACTTACAATGATCTCAATATTAGGATAGGACTGCTTTAAAACTGACATGATTGCTCTTTCAAGCATGTCAACTCTATTATGCGTCGGTATATAAACAGAAACCAGCTCATTTCCATTATTCATTTAGTTATTCCCCATAGCATTTAAAATATTGCTGGACACAGCTGAAGGATTATACTTTTCAACACTTGCAACAATTTCAGATTTATTATAATTTGTATTTATAGCTTGTTTAATCGCATAATATAGTTCATCAGTATTATTTTCTTTGATTAATATACCATTTTTTGGTGTTATTAAATCATGAGCTGACCCCACCATATCTGTTGCAATAACGGGTAGGCCATATGCCAACGCTTCATTTACTGTTAGGCCCCAAGCCTCATTAACGTCATCAAAATAATAACTTGGGAGAACAAATAGATCACTTGCTGTGAAAAATTTATATCTTTCTTCCGGAGCAATATAACCCATGAATTTTATATTAGTAATATTAAGTGTTTGGGCTAATTTTTCAAAATCTTTCCTTTGAGGACCATCACCACACACAAGCAAAAAAACGTTTTTCCCTTCTTTTTCCAATCTATGAAAGGCATTGATTAATATCTCTAATCCCTTGCGGTGAATAATCCTGCCATAATAAAGAATTACAGTTGCATCATTAGATACGTACTCATCCCTAATTTTCTTGTCAGCTTCAAAATTCAAAGGAGCTTCTATAGCAGAACAATCACCAACTAGTTTTATGCGTTTTGACTCAACTCCTAGTGATAGTAAGTACTGTCTAGTCTTAATACCTGGGCATAAAAAAACATCTATTTTTTTAATTAATAAGCCAATAGCAAAATGCAAAAATATATTCTTTAATTTCTTCTTAATACCCATTCTTGCAAATTCAACATTCCATTTCTCCCAAAACAAGCATAACTTACTTTTTTTGTTGCACAAAAACAGAACGAAATACGATACTAGTAACGCTTTAAAATCATCCAGAGGGGGAAGTATAATATGTGAATATTCTCCTCTAATGAGGTCTTTAATATTCTCTTTACTGCGAAAATTTTCAATGAGTGTGACATTTTTCAACTCATTAAATCTATTTGTATCACCATATACTTTTTGATTAAGACTTGCAGCATAAAAATACGCATGTACCGTATTTTTTTTTGCAAGATTATTAAATAATGGAACTCTATAGCTTGGCAAGGTATTATGAATTAATAAGATCTTCATTTATTGTTGTCCTGATATAAATCATTAGTAAGCTGATTTATTAACAAATCCTTTAAATATAGTCAAAAAAATTATTTTAAAATCAAAAAATAGACTCCATGAACGAATGTATTCAAGATCAAACTCAACTCTTTTTTCCATTTTGTCAATTGTATCTGTCTCGCCCCTCCAACCATTTATTTGAGCCCAACCAGTAATACCTGGCTTAACCTTGTGACGTAACATATAACCTCTGATTAGTTTTCTATATTGTTCATTATGCGCAACGGCATGCGGTCTCGGTCCAACTATAGACATATTACCCATAAGAACATTTATGAATTGTGGCAACTCATCAAGAGAAGTCTTCCGCAAATATTTACCTACAGTAGTTACTCGCACATCATGCTTCTTCGCCTGTGTAACCACACCGTCGTTTTCCATAACTTTCATTGATCTAAATTTCCAGACTTTTATAGGTTTACCATCCATACCATATCTTATTTGCTTAAATATCACAGGACCAGAAGATGTCAATTTCACAGCCAATGATATACAAATAAGTAATGGTGAAATAAGTAATAGTATTAAGAATGAAAGCACAATATCCTCCATCCTTTTAATTACCATATTTATCCCATTGAGAGGTGTATCGAAAAGAGGTACAACAGGTATTCCATTTATTTCCTCTGTACGTGATTGCAATATATTAAAAGTCAACATATCAGGTATTAAACTTACTGAACATGTTGTATCTTTCAGTTCCGTTATTAATGATTTTATTTTCGCAGACTCTGACATTTTCAAAGATATATATATGCGATCCAATTTACCATTTTTAGCATCAACAACTAAATCTGCTAAATTTCCAACATATGGCAACCCTTGAGTGTCTATATTTTTCGTATCATCGTAAATACCTATTACATTGAATCCGAGCCAAGCTTCTTTCTTAAAACTGTTAAGTAGGTTGATACCCTCTCCTTCTCCACCAGCCACCGCAACGTTTCGAGTATTATATCCCATTCGACGGAAGAATCCAGCACCTACTCGAATAGCCCCCCTCGAGAGAACAATGGAGATTATAACTATAAAATACCATTCGAGAAAAAGAATAGCTTTAACATTACCAAAAGAGAAAAAATAGACAATTCCCAAAGTAAATAAAAAACTACCACTCCAGTTACGTATGATCAGACTAATCTCGGCGGAAAAATTCACACCTCGCCAGGAACGATAGAAATCAGTAATACCGCCAATCATTTGGAAAAAAGCTAGTCCTATCAGAAAAATGACAAGAAATTTATAATCAACCTGTTGTTTATTAATTTTGAGGATCAGATACAATCCTGCTAATATCATAAATATATCAGAAAATCTTTGAAGCATTGATATTAATGAAGCATTCGCTTTCGAATGAACTCTCTGGGCTTTAGATATCATTATAATTACCGTAATATGATTTATTAATATATGATTTTTTTATTACTGCTAAATGTTTCCCATTGTTTTTGTATACTCATTTGTAACTCGTGTTTAAATCTATCTGCAGAAAATTTTAATGCTTGCTTTCTGCAATTATCAGAAGTAAACATATGAATATTATTTTCAAAAGTTTCAACGGCAGTAGCTACAGCAGAAACGAGCTGTGAGTCGAAGAAAATCCCTGTGGGTTCACTTTCACCAAGAGGTCTAATTGTTTCTAACGCTCCGCCTTTTCCGAAGGCAATAACAGGTGTACCGCATGCCATCGCCTCAACAGGAGTAATACCAAAATCTTCTTCTGCTGCAAATACAAAAGCTTTGGCATTTTGCATATAATCAACCAAAACTTCGTTTGGTTGATAGCCCAAAATCTCAATATTTCTCGACGCTTTACTTTTTATTTTATTCATTTCGCTCCCATCGCCAATTACAACAAGAGTTTTATCTGGCATACTACTGAAAGCTTCCACTATCAAATCAATTCTTTTATAGGGAACTAATCGCGAAGCCGTCAAATAAAAATCATTTTTCTTTTCTTTTACGTTAAAACGATTAACATCGACTGGAGGATAAATTACTTCAGCTTTTCTTCCGTAAATTTTTGCTATCCTACGCGCAATAAAATGTGAGTTAGCAATAAAATGGTCAACACTATTTGCAGTACGATAATCCCAAATTCTCATTTTATGTAAAATTATTTTTGCAAATAATGATTTTATTCCTTTTTCGAGTTTTGCTTCTCGTAAATATTGATGCTGTAAATCCCAAGCATATCTTATTGGGGAGTGCACATAGCTAATATGTAATTGATCAGGCCCCGTCAAAATCCCTTTTGCTACTGCATGACTGCTCGATAAAATAATATCATGCCCAGAAACATCAAGCTGTTCAACAGCGAGCGGCATTAATGGAAGATAATTTTGGTATTTTTTTTTCGCCCATGGTAAGGATTGAATAAATGTGGTATTTACTTTTTTATTATGAATGAATTTTTTATTTTCTTCATGCAAAAATTCTATTACCGCATATAAATCAGCTTCAGGGTATAGTTCAAGAAACTCTGCAATAACTCGCTCTGCACCAGCAAAAGTCACTAACCAATCCGCAACAATGCCGATATTTAATTTATTTTCCATGTTTTCTTCCTCTCCGGCAATTTAACATCAAATTATAGTCATAATTTTTAAAATTAGATTTTACATTCTTTATATAATGCCCGTAACTTCAATTTGTAGTTCTCATATGAAAACTCATCTTTATCAAGTAAATAATTCTGCCCGCTAAATCGTTTACTTTCCAGTAGCAAAGTATCTAACTCCGATTTACTATTATACTCAAAAAAACCATACCTTTTTGTTAATTCCGCCATTTCACGTAAGCCACCGTAACCTGGACATATAACAGGCAAACCCGCAGCTGCAGCTTCTATTATAGAAATCGGTGCATTTTCATACCAAATTGAAGGCAGCACAAAGATGTCATAATTTTTTAAATTATGTACAAGTTTTTCTCGTGTAACTGCACCTTTGAAATTGACTATTAAGTTTTTTCTCACTGGCACAGATTCTAGTAATTGACGTAAAGATCCGTCCCCAAATATATCAAAGATGACCTCTATTGTTGTTCTCTCATTTAGAACAGAAAAAAACTCCAAAATACCTTTTTCTTCAGATAGTCTCCCTGCATAGACAAGCCTAACTGTCCTATTAGACTCATTGCTCTCTAAAATAGTAGAACGCTCATCCGAAGCTGGAAAACTCACCGGATTCCTTATAACATTTATTTTCTTTTTTACACCATAATTTTCAAACACCTGTTTAAGAAATGCGCTTGGAGAAATTATGATATCAATGACATCATCCAAACGCATAACATCATATGCAAGTTTATGTTGAACATACTTAAGCATTGAATAGGCTATACCTCTATGGTCATAAAGCCCACCATTTGGAAGTTTAAGGGAACCCGCGAATGCATCGAAGTTATATCGTTGATTATTTTTAAAATATTGAAAACCACTATTGGGACATATAAAATGATAGTCATGTGCAGTAAATATAACCTTACATGCATTCTTTTCTTTATATTTCCTTATTGCATGTAATACAGAGGGTGATAGATAATGATAATATGAATGCAAATGAATTATATCTGGTTTGTTATTAAGGATTTTTTTTATCCGTTTATAATTCTTAAAGGAATAAATATAGGATATTGGATCGGTTTTTTCATCGGAGTATATGATGTAATTTGTATTTCCTAACGACTCTGATACTTTTATAGTATCTCTGAATACCGCTTCGGCGCCTCCACCATCAAACGAATCTGAAACATGAAGTATCTTCATAATATAAAACCTATATTTATAAATTTATTAAATGTATTTGCTAAAGAACCTATTAAATACAAATGTAACTAACTTTCTCTGAAGTAATTTTAAAAAATTTGTTTTATCATAAAATTTCGTTTTGAAGTGCTCGGGTATTATATATTCTTTACTATTTTCCAAATCTGAATAAGTAACAACTTTTGCGTCTAGATAGGCTGTATCATCAGGAATTTTAAAACCTCTGATTGAGAACCATTCAGCACCATTCGCTTTATCATGATAAAAAATGTTATTATCTTTTGTGTTATTCTTTCTAGTTTCAATTCTTTGCTTTATTTGCTGTATATTTCTATATTGAAAATGTTTCAATCTAACGAAATTATCCGCTGGTTTATAAATATTGATCGGCCAGTTCATTTTAGGTAACCAGATAGTATCTTTTTTAAATTTAAAAAACCTTATCTCACTCCAGTTACATTTATAGTGAGATAAGTCTTTATAATTTTTATCAATACCAGATGTAACCATATCCTCTGTCAAATAATACTGGAAACTTGCACACTTGACATAATCAACTGTATGATTTAAGCCCTCAAGGAAAACGCGAGGATTATCAATATAAATTTCATCAGCATCTAATCTGCACCACCAATCACCAACATTGGCAATATGTTTAAAATCTTGAAAAACTCTTTGTCTTATTGCATCCGTAAATGGCCCTTTATATACTCCCCAAAAGATTATTCTTTCATCTTCATTACTAATTTTTTGAATATATTCAGTGCAGCCGTCCTTGCTATTATTATCTAAAATGATAATTTTATTAGCCCAGTGCAATGCGGAGTCGATCACATCAGGTAAAATGTCTATTTCGTTTTTAACCGTCATCAAACAATATATGTTCATCTACTTAACCATTAGAATATATTAATAGAAAAATCGTCATTCATCACATACGGTATATATTTTCCATTGTTATACACAACCATATAAAAAAATATATATATCAATAAAAATGAAAACACACTCCATGAAAGAAATGGTCTTTTTTCAGGGGTGATTTGCTTCATAACATATGGAAAGTAAAAAACATAGCCTATAATAAAATATTGATATAGGCGCCCAAGCCCCAAACTAGATAAACCTAAAAAAGCCACACAAAATTGTATAACTAATGTTATTGAGCATAGATAAAATGACATGGCAGCAAGCTTATCTTTTATCAATTCCTTAAAATTAACCACAATAAATGTTAGGACAAAAAACACCAAATTTACAATAAATATTTTTTGACCTGATGAATTATCGGCATCTACGGAATATCTTGAGAATTTCTCTAATGCGTCAAACCCTGATACGAAACTAGCTATATACAGAGATGCTACGGAAAGTAAGAAAAATGAAATTACACTTGTAAAGTACACCATCCAGTATCTTTTTTTCATTAGATAATATGCTACCGGAATAAAAAGGCAGAATGCTGCGCTATAATGAAATAATATTGCAACCACTAAGATAATATATGTTTTTATGTATTTTTCTTCGATTAGATATACTATGGCTAACATAAACCAAGCGACAGCCATTGTTTGTCTTAAATTGTTCAACTGAACAAAATACATGCCTCCATATAGCAGTAAAATTACTATTGCAATTGTAATTTTTTTTTCTAATTTGATTATTGTATACAAAAATAAAAAATTTATTATTAGCGCATAAAATAAAAACAAATAAAAATACTGTTGCCCGAATAAATTACTGATTAGCCAATATATTGCACCATCACCAATTTCTATGCCCTGATTTACCCACTCTAAAATAGAATAATTATATGTCAGGAATTCGGCATACATTCTTGAATCTGACCCAACTGTATCATTACGTAATGCGGGCACACTAACTAGTACAATAAAAAGAACTAGTGCTAATATATTTTTTACAAGTCTTTGATTTATATAGTCATAGATTAATGAAAATATCACACATGAAAATATTAATAAAAAATACACCTCCATTACAATCCCCCTCCATTTAATTCAATTTAGTTTGATTTAATTTAATTAGCTTATCATTACGTAAAAAATAGAACTAATAACACCGTGACTTATAAAATATAAGTCACGGTGTTTTAGATAAAATCAATTATTCTTGTATGTATAACCATAGTCATGATAACCATAACCATAATAGTTACTAGCCTTTTTCACTACTCCATTCAGTATACATCCTTTGACTGCCACTCCACTCTGTTCAAATCTTCTAATACTAACTGTAATTTCTTTTACTGTATTTTCTTCATAACGAGCCACTAGAAGCACTGTACCAACATATTGTCCAATAATTGCAGCATCAGTTACTGCCAAAATTGGTGGTGTATCTATAATAACCAATTCATAATTTTTTGATGCCCATTCTATAAACTTTTTGAAATTAGTATGCATTAGTAATTCAGCTGGGTTTGGTGGCACTTGCCCTCGCCCGATATAATCAAAGCCACCTTCTCTACTATTTTTAATAACAGAATTCACATCCTTTTGACCTGATAGTATATCTGATAAACCATATCCAACTTGTTCTCCACCAAGCATTTTATGAACATATCCTTTTCGGAGATCGGCATCAATGAACAATATTTTTTTGCCTGCTGAAGCAATAGTTGCAGCGAGATTTGTACTTACAAAGGTTTTACCAGCATTTGGGCTTGCCCCTGAAATCATTAAAACATTATTTTTCGCCTCTAGCATAGCAAAATGCAAGGTTGTTCTAAGGCTTCTAATCGCTTCGACTGCCATATCAGCTGGATTTTCTGCTGTTAATAAAATTGTGGATTCATTTTTCTTTCTTTTATTTTTATCAATATTTTTCATCAACCATTCGGACACTGGGACGCTGGCATAAACACTTACACCAGCTTCCTCTAACTGTTCAGGAGATTCAATTCCTCTTCGCAAAAATACTCGGAGAAGGACAAGCCCCATTGAAATGAATAAACCAAAGACTATGCCAATCAGAACAATCATTATTTTCTGGGGCTTGACCGGTTTGGGATTAGTAACAGCTTGATCAATTATCCTTACATTACCTACCGCACTTGATTTTGCAATATTTAATTCTTGTTGTCTGTTTAATAATTGTAGATATACAGCACGACCAGACTCTACATCCCGACTGAGTCTTAATACTTCTTGTTGAGTGGAAGGCATTACACTAACTTTCTTATTTAGTCTATTTTTCTCATCCTGTAACGTTTTTCTTTTCTCCATTAAAGCCTTATATGTCGGATGTTCACGTGTATAGAGCTGAGATATTTCGGCTTCTCTGAAGGTCAATTCATTCAGTTGGTTATCAACATTAACGATTTGATCTAGAACACTTTTTGCCTCCATAGAAAGATCAACAGAGTCTTTTTGTTTTCTATATTCGTTAAGCTTACTTTCTGCGATATCTAATTCTGTCCTAACTTTAGGAAGTTGTTCATTTAAAAAATCAAGGCTTTTTGCGTCTTGAGCAGCCTGACGAGCAATATTTTGTGCTAAATAGTTTTCACTGATATCATTTAAAATGGTGGCAATTAATTTTGGATTTTCGCCAGTTAACGTTAGGCTTAATATACCAGTGTCTTTTCCCTGTTCTGTAACTTTAAAAGATGTACCAAGATTTCTTATTGCTTTGAGCTGATCTACATAATTAATCTCGAATACTGAACCTTCTTTTGCATCAATTGAATCAACTCTGATCGTCAATCCTGCTTTTTTGATTAGTTCTCCTACATTACCACTAACTTCATTTCCGTTGTATTCAATTATAAATTTCTGGCTATCCGCCACTTTCAATGTAATATCTGGCGTCTCTGTTTGATCTTGGGATTCAAGATGAAGCATCCCTACAGTTATTTCGCCAGCACTTTGTCCCGTTAATCGAGCATATCCTCTGCCAATTAGTGGAAAATACTTCCTCTGTACATTGATCTGTAAGTTCAAGTCATTGACGGTTTTACCTAGAATCATTCGTGATTGTAAAAGAGCGATTTCTGGCGCTGATTGCGGTTGTGAATCAGGTAATACTTGACTAAGGCTATTTAAAATAGCGTTGCCTTGTTTTTGTTCAATCTGAACAAGAGCATCAGCTTGAAAAATAGGGGTTGCAAATATTGCATATATTAATGCAATCAACGTAGAAAGAGTTGTTATAGATATAATTAACTTACGATGATCTATTAACTCTCCTATTAAACGTCCTAAATCGATTTCATCGTTATCTTTAGTTTTCTCATTAACTTGTGACATCAATTTTTTCCTGTTTAGGCCTTAATAAGCTTTTCTACCCAAAGCTGGCTAGAGCGTTGTATCAAAACAAATACTGAAGCAAAAGCTTCATCACTCTTACGATACGGATCGGGAATATCCCGATTTTCTAGCCAATGCCCAAATAACATTGTTTTACCTCTTGCTTCGGGAGCTATTTTTTCAATTTGATTGATATGAATTTTTTCCATAGCCAATATCAAATCATAATTACGTGCAAGTTTTGCTGTAAACTGCTTGCCTTTATGACCTTCTAGTGATATCCCATGTTTTTTAGCAATTTTTATAGCACTATTATCAGCATTGTGATCTATAAGAGCCGCCGTTCCAGCAGAATCAACTTGCATGGTAGGTAATAGTTGTTTCAATATGCGCTCACCAATCGGTGAGCGACAAATATTCCCTGTGCAAACGACTAGGATAGAATTAAACATAATTATGGCCATTCCTTAACATATTTTACAGTTTCCGTCATATCGTGTACTCCTGTAATTGTAGGTACTAGTTGAGAAATTACGCGATTCCACCGTACCAATGGTGCAGTTGTTACATAAACGATGTCATAAGGCTGCAGCTGAAACTCTGTGCCTAAAACCATTGCAGATGCGTCCTGAGCATTTAACTGATAAATATTTGCAATTTTACCTTTTTTATCATCTTTTATTTGCCGAATTACGAATACTCCGGTCGCATCACTAAATGCTTGCGACATACCTTCTGCATTTCCAATTGCTTCGGCTAGTGTCATACCACTTCGATCCATTTTCATCGTCGATTGTTTACCAACCTCCCCCATGACGAATACTTTAAGATCATCATTACGTGGTACAAATAAAATATCACCAGGATACAGCATATGATTCTGGGTGAGATCCCCCTTCTGCATTAAGGCATACAGCGATATTTTTGTATCTTTTCCATTATGTGTTAATACAACATTTCGCCAGTCTGCATCTGGAGCCAGCCCACCAGCAGCATTTATTGCATCCATTACTGTCAACGGAATATTGGTTATCGGTTGCTGGCCAGATTTCATAACCTCACCTGTCACATATGTCTTTTGTGATCTAAATGCAGCAACACTAACATCAACCTGCGGGCTTTCAATATAGGTGGTCAAACGGCTGGCAATATCCTGCCGTACTTGGCTTAGGGTTTTACCCGCCACCTGCACCTTACCGATATATGGATAGAAAATGGTACCATCGGAGTTGACCCAGTTACCAGTGTCGCTGGCGCTACGGTATTGCCCTGCAGGCGTTGTCAGCTCCGGGTGATCCCAAACAGTAACCATCAATACATCGCCCACACCAATGCGATATTCATAACTGCGTAGTAAATTATCCAACTGTGGGTTTGGACGAGCAAGAACGGTTTCTGGACGAAGCTGATCGATAAGCCCCGGTGTCATAGGGTACACATTTACCAGTTTATCCAGATCGTAATCGCTGTCCGGCAGCTCAACTACGTTCTTCCGCAGACTGTTTAATCCCTGACCAGGGATAATGGTACAACCCGATAAAAACCCAATCGCCAACGCTAATGCCGAAAATCTAACAAGTTTTTTCTTCATAATGTCACATCATCAGTAAATCAAAATTTGCCAATTCCTGAGCAGCTGTCATAGCCGTTGCTTCCCTGCCGGCTTGTGGAGAGATAAAAGCTGACTGCGTCCTGCAGCGCTACCACCCTCTCTCCCATGTTTTCAGCATTCAGCCTTATAAACTAAACGGTATCTCTATCCCTGCGCTAGCCCCAACGTCATCGCTGTCGCTATTGTTAGCGTTGGTGTACCACAGTGAGGTATTCAGACGGATCGATTGATAAACATCTCCGCTCCAACCCAGCTGGACCCCCTTCAAGGTATCAGCATGAGGGAATGCTTTGTTTATCGACTGATTCTCCGGGTTAACTTTGGCGTAAACCAGGCGTGTACTCCAGCGCTGGTTATCCTCCGTAATAAGCTCAACCTTACCGGCAACGAGTTGACCATCCCCGCCCATTGCGTCACCCAGAGGATAACCCTGCTGGTAGTAGCCATCCTTATAGATATGATGCGTATAACTGTAATTGGTCCGGCTCATATTGGTGCGCGTATCATGCGCTTCCAGGTACCAGTTAACCGCATCCTTACCCCAGCCGTGGTGCCCTTCAATCCCGCCGAGGAACATATTTGCTGAAGGCAGGTAACCAGATTCATCCTCACCGATCATCTGTCCGTAGAAACTGACCGGCCAGCCAAGCGTCGGCTCGAGTTTAAACTTAAAGTCAAAGCCGGCCAGTTGGTTCCCCGGTTCGTTATCCGTTCCGGTATTGTCTTTCCCTGTAAAGCCATCCCAGAAGCTGCTAAATGATTGCGGTCGCCCTTCCCCACCCCATTGCATAATGCGTGATGCGCCTAGCTCTAAAGACTGGAAAGGTGAAAAGGTGAAACGTCCGCCGATTATTTTGGCATGGGGTACCGCGGTATATTGATTCATCTGGCTGGCGGAGATCTGATACTGCCATGGCCCCACCCAACGTAACCACCAGGTCTCTGGAGCCGCCTGCTCGGCTCGCTGCATCAGGAAACCGGTCATCGGCCGCATGGCATCCCCGCGGATCAGGCTGCCTTCATAGCCCGGCCCCCACCACTGCGGAACCTGCCCAAAGGAGAGCCACTGATTCCAGAATTTCACCGCACCGTATGCACCGTTGGCGTTGAAGCGAGATCCGTTACTGATCCGCTCACCCCCTTCGACGTTACCCTGAAGGTGGACATCCCACCATTCGCCGCTATTGTTGAACGCCAGGCCTAACGAGTTATCTGCCGGCTGCGTCTGACCAAACCCCTGAGGGGTACCCGGCTGGTCGGTTGAGGTATAGCCGGTGACCCGGAAATCCGCTTTTAAGGCAGACAGTCGCTGGTTAATACGAGCCAGCACCACTTGCTCAGAAGAATAGGACGGTTTGGCTTTTTTTAACGCCCGGGCAATCTCTTCCTGGCTCAGCGGCCATGTCGACAGGCTCAGATGGATGACCCCGCGATCGGAAAGCCAGGCAAGGTCGTTTCGCAGATCGTTATCATTTACTACTAACCCGGCCGCGTAAGCCTGGGCTCCCAGTGAGGAAAGCAAACCCAACGTCACGGCAATGCGCGCAATTTTTATCATTGTACAAGATCCATTTTCAGCCCCGCTGTCGTATCTCAATGAGAATGAGGGGAATACCAAGATAGAAAGCGCTCGCGGCACCAGCTGACTTCACTGTGCAACACCGGCGAGGCAAGTGCAGTTACCCTAAGCTGCTTGTTAGCCTTATAACATCCACCCAGCTCACAATGTAGGCGAATTTTACCCTACAGGCTATCGATGAGACAGGAAAGTTGGTTTAAAGGTGATATCAGCAGCCGCTCCTGACCCTTTTTGAGGATATCTGATAAGCAACATAGATATCTCATAGCGTTTATCACCGATAGTGTGTCGATTTTTATAGCCGCTCAAAGAAGGTGTTTTGTGTTGCAGCAAGTGGTTTCAGCGACGCTACCGCCCCTGGCTTAACAGCTACCAGCGCACTGACTACCTGAACGGCTTATTTAATCGGCCTATGGGTGATAAATTGGTCAGGCCTTTATTTTTTGCGGCGTTAAGTCTACGGGATTTCGGTCACAATTGGGAGTCTTGCTGCCGAATATCTGCCAATTAATGCTGCTTGCCCTTTTATTGGCGAAAATAAGCGGATCAACCCTTAAGATTATTCACTACGTAAACGGCCATAAAGTGTCACGTTGTTGCCACACTATCAAGCATGAAGCTAACCATTTGTAAAACAAGATATTTTACGGAAAGGTCGCGTCATTCAATAATCAAATGATGGCGTCTAAGTCAACTACAATTTCTAATAGTTTCCTGGTATCAGAATATTCAGCAGACGTGCTCCAGGTCCTTTCTCAGTGCATTTAAGAAACGTCTCATACCCGCTGTATCCAGGCGAATATGAAATAGCAATGTAGTAGCACTTCATTATTTCATAAATATGAATTATCAATTGCCTGGCATATAGTAGATTATTTTCTTATTTGTCTAATTAACCGGCGAAAACTTAATTTCCCCTGTAAAATAAATGGCGATTACCAGACCTGCTTATGTAGATCAGTTCGAGTAAAGGGTTTATCCAGCGGCCCAATTGTAGTGGCGATTTGCCCCAGCAGGGACTGAGTCGGTGCTTTATTGCCGCTATGCAACAGAATAAGGGGGACCATCACCAGGCACGCGACGCCGCCCCAGGAAATCCTCACGCTTTCCGAATGGGTGGTACGTTTTTGCAGCAGCAGGAACAAAGCGCTGCCAGCAGCACCGAGCAGCAGGCCAGCAATCACTTCCGAGACGGAATGCGCATGAATGACCAGCCGTGAATAGCCCACCACAGCGGCCAAAACATAGCCGGTGACGACGGCTGCTTTTTGCACACCCGCCGAAAAACGAGCGCTGAGCAGCCATAAGAAGATAGGCCAGAAGGCCGCGGAGAGCGCTGAGTGGCCGCTGAAGCCGGTGTAATCCAGCTCGCGAATACCCAGTCCCCAGCCCATAAAGGCCAGTTTGGAGGCGCAGACAATGGCGCCGGTGATGCCGAACAGCAAACTCCACTGCCACGCCAGCAACCGCGACGTTTTACGCAGTATCAGGACAATAAACAGCGCCGCTGCGCTGGGCAGCAAAACGGTGCTATCGCCAAAAAATGAGATGAGTTGCCAGTTCATATACCTGTGATCCTTCGATGATGTCCACTGCCGTGCTCAGGGATTATCCGTAATGTCTGTACCAGCTCGCATGCCAATTCATTTCACATTTTTATGCATGCAAGTGAGATGTTTAAAGCGGAAACATGATCGCAGTCAAGTTTTATTTTTGGCTGACGTTGACCACTTTCCCTGCACTTTAGGAATTGTCGCACTAAGTGACTATTCATAAAGCATTATTGCCGCTACTCCGACCATTGCACCACAGAGGCCAGAGACAAACTACCAGAAGTCTCCGAAGCCATACGTTTCTTTACAATCGTTATAACATTCACGTTATGAATAAATTCTGCATAACGTTATGAGCGGCAGGACGGATGTTCAGAGCCTGCCGCTCGGTCTCAGGCTGGCGTTCAGGCCAGCAGTTTTTTAATGCTTTCGCGGAATTTGGTACCCTCTTTCAGGTTACGCATTCCGTAGGTGACGAAGGCCTGCATGTAGCCCATTTTCTTACCGCAGTCATAGCTTTCGCCAGTCATCAGCATCGCGTCAACGGACTGCTTCTTCGCCAGTTCGGCAATGGCGTCGGTCAGCTGGATACGGCCCCAGGCACCCGGTTCGGTACGCTCCAGTTCGGCCCAGATATCCGCCGACAGCACGTAGCGGCCCACCGCCATCAGGTCGGAGTCCAGGGTCTGCGGCTCGTCCGGTTTTTCAATAAACTCAACGATACGCGCAACCTGCCCTTCCGCCACCATCGGCTCTTTGGTCTGAATCACGGAATATTCGGAGAGATCCCCCGGCATGCGTTTCGCCAGCACCTGGCTACGGCCGGTCTCGTTAAAGCGGGCGACCATGGCGGCGAGGTTATAGCGCAGCGGGTCCGCAGTGCCGCCGTCGAGGATGATATCCGGCAGCACCACGACAAACGGGTTGTCTCCGACTACCGGGCGGGCGCAGAGGATGGAGTGGCCCAGACCCAGCGGCTGTGCCTGGCGCACGTTCATGATGGTCACGCCCGGCGGGCAAATGGCCTGGACTTCCGCAAGCAGCTGGCGCTTCACGCGCTGCTCAAGCAGGGCTTCCAGCTCGTAGGAGGTGTCGAAGTGGTTTTCCACCGCGTTCTTCGAGGAGTGCGTCACCAGGACAATCTCTTTGATCCCGGCGGCGACGATTTCATCAACGATGTACTGAATCATTGGCTTATCAACGATCGGCAGCATCTCCTTTGGAATTGCCTTTGTGGCCGGCAGCATATGCATGCCTAGTCCTGCGACCGGAATAACCGCTTTCAAATTCGCCATATTCATCTTCACCTGTTTGGTTGCAAAACACGCAGTTATGCAAAATTGTACATGTCACAAATCCATTGAAACTGATAATACACGGATACTGCCCGGGCATCTGCCCGCCAAATTCTTAAATTCACTGTCACCTAAAAGAATACACACAACTTCCATTTACCAACAGTTAGAGCTGAGAATAATCTTATTTTCGTTCAGGTTATTCAGCGGCTCGTTTCCTGCACCACGCCATGTGGCGGAGAGGCGCGCCAGGCGGGCTTTCCGGGGCGCCGGGCCCGCCACGCTGTGCCTGTGCCCGCAAAGAATAGATATAGATAATAAATTTAGCCAGACAATATATTTCAGCATAAACAGCCAGATATGGTGACATATTACCGCAATTCGGCGTCTATGAACTGCGATCTGCCCTATTCTGCGCTCACTTCATAATATGAATTTTGCCGGTTTTGTGAGCGGGCTTCGCGCTTCGCTTCTCCTGTGCGCATCAATGCTCGCCGTAACGAACCGTGGGATGAAGCCCTTTTACCGCCCTCGCTGATACGCAGCCGAAAAAGTTCTGATACCGGCTCGCTTATTCCAGAGCAGTCGCCATGGTGTTATTTTTTCACTGTTCTTTACCGGAACATAATTCTTGTCGGTTCGCTTTATGTGCTGGAAATATATCCATCCATGGCAGGGCGATATCCGCGTCGTTATTGCATTTTAGACTCATCTTATCCATGATCGTGGTAACACATACCGCAGTCGTACAGGTTTTAATACATATGGAATGGATTGCCGATCCGTCAATCTGGGCAGGTCTCGTCACGCTGGTGGTTATCGAACTGGTGTTGGGCATCGATAACCTGGTCTTTATCGCTATCCTCGCCGAAAAGCTCCCGCCCGCCCAGCGCGACCGCGCGCGGATCACTGGTCTGATGCTGGCGATGGTCATGCGTCTCCTGCTGCTGGCCTCTATCTCCTGGCTGGTCACCCTGACCAAACCGTTAATTGCTTTTCGCGACTTCAGCTTTAGCGCCCGCGATTTAATCATGCTGTTTGGCGGCTTATTCCTGCTGTTCAAAGCGACCGTCGAGCTTAATGAGCGGCTGGAGGGGAAAGACAGCGATAACCCCACCCAGCGCAAAGGGGCGAAATTCTGGGCCGTGGTGGCGCAGATCGTGGTGCTCGACGCCATTTTCTCCCTCGACTCGGTGATCACCGCCGTCGGCATGGTCGATCACCTGGCGGTGATGATGGCCGCCGTGGTTATCGCCATCAGCCTGATGCTGATGGCCAGCAAGGCGCTGACGCGCTTTGTTAACAGCCACCCGACCATCGTGATCCTCTGTCTTAGCTTCCTGCTGATGATCGGCTTCAGCCTGATTGCTGAAGGCTTCAGCTTTATTATTCCGAAAGGCTATTTATATGCGGCAATTGGCTTCTCGGTGATGATTGAAGCCCTTAACCAGCTGGCGCTGTTTAACCGCCGTCGCTTTCTTTCCGCCAATATGACGCTGCGTCAGCGCACCACCGAGGCGGTGATGAGCCTGCTGAGCGGTCAGAAAGAAAAAGCTGAACTGGATGCTGACACGGCGTCACTAGTCGCCGATCAGGATCATCATCCGCTGTTTAATCCGCAGGAACGCTTGATGATTGAGCGGGTGCTGAACCTGAATCAGCGCAGCGTCAGCAGTATTATGACCTCCCGCCATGATATCGAGCGCATCAACCTCAGTGCGCCGGAGGAAGAGATCCGCAGCCTGGTGGAAAAAAATCAGCATACCCGCCTGGTGGTGACCGGCGGGAAAGATAATGAAGACCTGCTGGGAGTGGTGCATGTTATCGACCTGCTCCAGCAGTCCCTGCGCCAGGAGCCGCTGGATCTGCAGGCGCTGGTGCGCCAACCGCTGGTCTTTCCTGAGGGGCTGCCGCTCCTCTCCGCGCTCGAGCAGTTCCGTCAGGCCCGCACCCACTTTGCCTTTGTGGTGGATGAGTTTGGCTCCGTCGAGGGGATTGTGACCCTGAGCGACGTGATGGAGACCATCGCCGGCAACCTGCCCAACGAGGTGGAGGAGATCGACGCCCGGCACGATATTCAGCATCATCAGGACGGTTCATGGACGGTCAACGGCCATATGCCGCTGGAGGACCTGGTGCAGTACGTTCCGCTGCCGCTGGATGATAAGCGTGAGTACCACACCGTTGCCGGTCTGCTGATGGAGTATCTGCAGCATGTGCCGCAGGTGGGAGAAACCATTGAGATTGACGGTTATACCCTGCGCACGCTGCAGGTCGACAGCCATCGGGTGCAAAAGGTGCAGATCGTCCCGCCGGTAAAGCAGGATGAGCTGGATTATGAGGTGTAATCCTAAGGGATAAATAACGGCCCGGGGTATCCCGGGCCGTAAAATTGATAGCCAGGTACCCTGTTTATTGCCTGATGGCGCTTCGCTTATCAGGCCTACGGAATGGCGACACAAACCGGGGGACTCCCCCACCGCACAACCCAGGCCGAGTCAGGCGTAGCCGCCGCCCGGCGTTAACGTGACATCACACTTTGACGATATTCTCTCATCACGGGGAATTGATGCTCTACAGCCGCCACACTGCCTGACGGCGCTTCGCTTATCAGGCCTACGGGACGGCGACACAAACCGGGGGATTACCCCTATCGCACAACCCTGGCGGGATCAGGTCTAGCCGCCGCCCGGCATCCACGTGACATCCTACTTTGACGACATGCTCACAGCCCGGTAGTCCCGGGCTGCTGGTCTGGACGATTACAGCTTATCGAGCAGCTTTTTGGCGTCTTTGCTCTCTTTGCTACCTTTATTACGTTCGACCCAGTCGTTGAGGCGCTGCTTCGCTTCATCCTGCAGCTGTTTGCGCAGGATCTGGTCGACCTGCAGGCTGTAGCTCAGCGACTGCCAGTCGCCATAGATGCGCAGCGGGATAGCGGTCTGTTTCAGGCGGTCGATAAGTTTGCCCTCGCCTTTCCAGCCGCCGAGCACGCGCACGTTAAAGCGCATATCGCAGTTCTCTTTCTGCAAATCAAGCTGACCTTCGCCGGTCATCGCCATCACATCGGACTGCCCCTGCAGGCGGTTCAGCGTCACCAGCCCGTTATCCAGCGTGAGCTGGCTGCTCACGGCATCCAGGCGGGTGGCATTGTCATAGTTTTCCTGCGCCCGCACGTTGGTGCTGCGCTCCACGGCCTGTTGCACCAGCTGCTGGAAGTTAAGTCCTTCGGTTCGGGTATCGGTCATCTGGAGCTGCGCCTGGCCCTGCCAGTGACGGCGGAAATCATCCGCGTCAATGCGCGTTCCGGAAAACTCGCCGGTCAGTGACAGCTTGCCGGTCAGGCTTAATGAATAGTTGAAGGCTTTGATCAGCGAACCAATCTCCACGTTCTGCAGCGCCGGCTGGAACGTCGCCTGCGGCGTGTCGCCGCGGGCATCAAGGGTCCCGGGGAGGGAGAGCTGGCCGCCGTCGAGGGTGCCCTGCATTTTGCTGACCGTCAGTAGCCCCTGCTGATTGCTGATTTCGCTCTGCACCTGGGTGAAGTTCAGGCCGCGCCACTGCAGCTGGTCGGCGCTCAGGGCCATCCGGCCGTTAAAACCGCGCAGGCTCTGATAATCTTCGCGCTCATCGCTGTCGGCGATCACCGGACGCAGCGGTCGCGTCTGGCTCTGGCCCTGCTGGCTGGCGCTGCTGTCGGTCGCCGGCGAAGAGGATGCCAGCAGACTGTCGAGATTCAGGGTGGTGGCATGCAGATCCAATGACCAGTCCGGGCGGTCTCCCAGAACCACGCTGCCGTTGCCGGTGAGGGTGCTGCCGCTGGCCATCAGGTTCAGATTATCAAAGCGCAGAGTCTTGCTATCTTCCTGCCAGCTGGCCTGCAGGCTCCCCTGACCATTGATGCCGTCGGGGGGCAGCTCGGCGCCGCGCAGCTGCCAGCTGAGCTGGCTAAAGTCGGCTTTTAACGAGTGCGGATAGTCGCCACCCTGCACGGTGGCGGAGAAGCTCAGCGCCAGGTCGCGCTGGTCGCGGTTGACGCGGCCGGAGAAATCGACGGTGGCCCGGTGGTTCTCATCCTGCTCCATCTGCAGGCGGATGTCGCGCACGGTCACCTGCTCGCCGTTCTCATGCTGGAAGAAGAGCACGCTGTCGGCCACCTGCAGCTGGCGCACGTCGTAGGACCATCCGCGGTCCTCCGGAGCCAGCGGCAGGGTGTTGTCATGCGGCACCACCGGCGCGGCGCTGTCGCGAACCGCCTCGGTTTTCGGGGTCAGTTGGATCACCGCCCCCTTGAGCATCACCTGCTTCACCTGCAGCTGGTGCGAAAGCAGCGGCAACAGCGCCACGTCGAGGCGCATGTTGTCGGCGCGGATCACCGGCTCCTCGGCACCTCGGGCGGTCAGCGTCATGCGCCCGCTGAGAATGCTGAGCTGCGGCCAGACGTGCCAGCGCAGGGGGCCATCGAGTTCAAGCTGATAACCGCTGCGCTCTGCCACCTGATGCACCATATAGGCGCGAAAATCGTTGGGATTGACCAGCAATACCAACGAGGTAAGCCCGGCGACAATGACCGCCAGCAGGATCATCAGCGTTGTCAGTATTCGTCTCATGGCACCCTCAGCAACACCCCGTTGACGTTATCAATCCTTGTCGATTCGGCTCGCCACCGCGCCCTGTTGGTCGCGATATTTGGCGTCTTCACGGCGGTTATATGGCCGCGCCGCCGGGCCCGATAAGGGTTCAAAGCTCAGCGCGCCGATGGGCATCCCCGGGCGCAGCGCCAGCGGCAGTTTGCCGGAATTGTAGAACTCAAGCACGATGCAGCCGGACCAGCCCGGGTCGATGCGGTGCGCAGTCACGTGCACCATCAGCCCCAGGCGCGCCAGCGAGGAGCGTCCGTCAAGCCAGCCCACCAGGTCGGCAGGCAGGGTGACCGACTCGTAGGTCACCGCCAGCGCCAGTTCGCCTGGATGCAGGAAAAAGGCCTCCCCTTCCGGCAGAACGATCTCTTCGCTCATCACACGGTCCAGCGCGGCGCTGACCTCGGCCTTCGGGCCGCTTAAATCGATAAACGGCGCCGTGTGGCCGCGGAAGGTGCGGAATTTATTACCCAGCCGTACATCAACCGTCGCGCCATTAATACGCTCAACGGGCGGGCGCGGATTGATGGCCAGTCGCCCTTCATCCAACCAGGCTTCAATATCTCGGTCACACAGACGCATGGGCTTTCTCCTTATAAGGCTGCTTCCCGCACGCTTCGCGGCGGAGAGGGCAACAGGGCTACTCTTTGCACGTTACACAATTCGGCCAGGTTATTCAAAGAACTGACTGATTTTGGCCTTCAGAATATCAATCGCGATGCGGTTTTTGCCGCCGCGCGGCACGATGATGTCGGCATACTGCTTCGACGGCTCAATAAACTGCAGGAACATCGGGCGCACGGTTTTCTGATACTGGGCCATCACCGAGTCCATGGAGCGGCCGCGCTCGTTTACGTCGCGCTTAATGCGGCGCATCAGGCAAATATCGAGCGGGGTGTCGACGAAAATAGAGAAGTTGAGTTCGTTACGCAGACGCGCGTCGGTCAGCAGCAGGATCCCTTCAAGAATAATCACCTTCTTCGGCTCGACGTGAATGGTGTTCGGCGTGCGGGTATGCTCGACGTAGCTGTAGACCGGCAGTTCAATCGGCTGGCCGCTTTTCAGCATCTGCAGGTGCTGGAACAACAGACTGTGGTCCATTGAGCTCGGGTGGTCATAGTTGGTTTTGACGCGCTCTTCCATCGACAGATGACTTTGATCTTTGTAATAGCTGTCTTCCGGAATGACGCCAATATGTTCGTCGCCAACTTGTTCACGCAATTCGCGATAGAGAGTACTGGCAATAAGACTTTTGCCAGAAGCCGATGCGCCGGCGATACCTACAATGACGCACTGATGGGACATATCAGTCATAAATTTTTGCGACCTGATTAACCTGGATAGAGATGGAGGGTGGCGGCGGACCGCCAAACGCGGCAATTATAGGGATTTCAGCGTCCCGATACCAGTGGTATGCGCCCCGGACGGCTATTCCGCCGCCGGCGCCCAGTCATCGGTATACCAGATATGCAACAGCGCATAAGATCGCATCGGCTGCCAGCGGCGGGCATAGCGGGCGATGGCGGCTGGCGTCATTCCCGGAAAGCGCTGTTTAATCAGGTAGTCGTCCGGCAAAAAGATATCCTTCGCCTGCCAGCCGCGCAGGGCAAAGTAGTTTGCCGTCCAGCGGCCAATCCCGGGCAGAGTCTGCAGCTGACGCAGCCCGGCGTCGATATCCGCCGGCGCCGTCAGTGGCAGCTCGCCGCTGAGCGCCGCCCGGGCGAGGTGGATCAGCGCCTCCGCGCGGCGAAGCGGCATCCCCAGCGCCTTCAGCCCCTGCGGATCGGCCCGGGAGAGCGCCTCCGGCGTCGGGAATAAGGCATAGCCGGGGGCGTCCGCCAGCGGTTCGCCCCAGCCGGCCGCCACTTTGCCGGTGAGCCGGGCGGCCATCGCCACGCTCACCAGCTGGCCGAGCACCGCGCGCACCGCCTGTTCGAAAGCGTCCAGCGCCCCGGGCAGGCGCAGCCCCGGTCGCGCCTGCGCCAGGTCGCCCAGCGTGCGAGCGACCTGCTGCGGGTCGCAGGCCAGATCGAACAGCTGGCCAATTCGCGCATAGCAGATCTCAGCCACCGGCTGCAGCCCCGGGGAGAGCGTCACCCGCAGGCCCTGCGCCTCCTCGTCCGGCGCCAGATGAATCAGCCCGCCGTGGCCTGCTACGCGAAAGCTGCGGCTGTAGCCGCCGTCATGAAAACGCTCGACGCCAGCGACCGCACGCGCCTGCAGAAAACCAACCATCCACGCCCAGTCGTAAGGCGGGGTCCAGGGTAACAACACCATAAGCTCTCCTTTATATAGCGTTTCAATGATAGTCGCCCTTCACCGTCAGCGCCTTGCTTTTAAATTCCGGTTGTCGCCATGACGGCGATCCGCTAAAGTCGCCCCCCCTTCTTCACCGGCATGGGGATTTTGCAGACGATGTTTATTGGTTTTGACTACGGCACCGCCAACTGTTCGGTGGCCGTGATGCGGGAAAACAAGCCCCAGCTGTTGACGCTGGAAAACGGCAGCGCGCTGCTGCCCTCGATGCTCTGCGCGCCGACGCGCGAAGCGGTCAGCGAGTGGCTCTATCGCCATCATGACGTCCCCACCCACAGCGATGAAAACCAGGCGCTGCTGCGCCGGGCGATTGCCGCCAACCGCGACGAAGACATCGAGGTGCTGCGCAACAGCGTGCAGTTCGGCCTCGCCTCACTGCATCAATATGTTGAAGATCCGCAAGAGGTCTACTTCGTTAAATCGCCAAAGTCCTTCCTCGGCGCCAGCGGCCTCAAGCCGCAGCAGGTGGCCATGTTTGAAGACCTTGTCTGCGCCATGATGCTGCACATCAAACTGCAGGCGGAAAGCCAGCTGCCCGAGCAGATTGACCAGGCGGTGATTGGCCGACCGATTAACTTCCAGGGCCTCGGCGGCGACGACGCCAACGCCCAGGCGCAGGGGATCCTTGAGCGGGCAGCCCTCCGAGCCGGTTTTCGCGACGTGGTCTTCCAGTTTGAACCGGTGGCCGCCGGCCTGGATTTCGAAGCTACCCTCAATGAAGAGAAGCGGGTGCTGGTCGTCGATATCGGCGGCGGCACCACCGACTGTTCCCTGCTGCTGATGGGTCCGCAGTGGCGGGAGCGCGCCGACCGCCAGCAGAGCCTGCTCGGCCACAGCGGCTGCCGCATCGGCGGTAACGACCTCGACATTGCCCTGGCCTTTAAATGCCTGATGCCCCTTCTCGGCATGGGCGGTGAAACGGAGAAAGGCACCGCGCTGCCGATCCTCCCGTGGTGGAATGCGGTGGCGATCAACGACGTCCCGGCGCAGAGCGATTTCTACAGTACCGCCAATGGCCGACTGCTGAACGACCTGCTGCGCAGCGCCCGGGATGCCGATAAGGTGGCCCTGCTGCTGAAGGTCTGGCGTCAGCGTCTGAGCTATCGCCTGGTGCGCAGCGCCGAAGAGAGCAAAATCGCCCTCTCCAGCGCCGCCCGCGTTGAGACCGCGCTGCCGTTTATTCAGGACGAGCTGGCTACCGATATCGCTCAGCAGGGTCTGGAAGCGGCGCTGGATCAGCCTCTGGCCCGCATTATGGAGCAGGTGCAGCTCGCCCTCGACAGCAGCCAGACCACCCCGGATGTGATCTATCTTACCGGCGGTAGCGCCCGCTCGCCGCTGATCAAAAAGGCTCTGGCGGCCCGGCTGCCCGGTATTCCGCTGGCCGGTGGCGATGATTTTGGCTCGGTAACCGCCGGGCTGGCCCGCTGGGCGCAGGTGGTTTTCCGCTAGTCCCCCCCGGCGCTGCCGCGCAGCAGGTCTGTCCTGATCGTGGCGCTGCAGATTACGCTGGAATATTCCTGGTCTCCCACGCAAAATGGCCTGTTCTTCCGGACAGGCCAGTCCACTTTCCTCCGCTTCCGGGGGCGTATTATCCATACCGTAGCCAGTCGTCTGCGGTCAGTAATCTTTGCATGCCGCAAGGGGGCGTGATTGAAAAGGGTGTCTGCGATTTTCGCGGCGGTCCGGCGTTGCCGGCCGCAGTTCCTGGCAGGCTGGCTGGTCAGCTGCGGATTGCTCTTGCTGCTGGCCGCCCCACAGGCGCAGGCGGCGACGCGCCAGGTGGGCATTGATATTCCGGTCCAGTGGTACGCGGACGACAGCGGTCGGATGACCATCGATGGTTTTACTGCCCTGCCCGCGGACCGGCTCGCCACCACCCGGCAAATCCCCTCCTTCGGCTATTCACGCAAAACCCTGTGGCTGCGCAGCGAGCTGCCGGGTGATTGGTTTGCCGGCGAGTCGCGCTGGCTGCAGATTGGCCCCTCTTTTGTCGATCACCTGACCCTCTATTACCGGCCACTGGGTAGCGATGCCCCGTGGACAGCGCGTACCTTTGGCGACCGTGACCCGGCCCGCGAGAGCGATCTTCACTATCGGGAAAGCGTGCTGATCCTCCCTCCGCCGCCGACCGCCGCCGGCTATGAGATAGTCTTTCGTCTGCAGAGCACCAGCACTCTGATCCTGCTAGCCTCGCTCTCCTCGCCGCAGGCCTATGTGCAACGGGCCGCCGCCGACACCGCCTTCTGGAGCTTCTATTTTGGTCTCGCGGCGGTCGCCAGCGGCGTGGCGCTGTGGCTGGCCCTGGCCCTGCGCCGGCGTCTGCTATGGGGCATCTGCTTCTTCTCGCTCAATTATCCGCTGGTGGCTGCCCTGCACGGCTTCCCGGAGTGGTTCTTCGGCCACGCCGCACTGCCCTTCCAGGACTTTATGATCAGCAGCCTCTCGCTGTTCAGCTATGCCACCGCCCTCTGGCTGCACAGTGAGATATTCGATTTAAATAAAAATATGCCGCGGCTTTACCGGCTGCTGATCGCCGCCGTGGTGCTCAACCTGCTGCTGCAGGTCAGTATTCCGCTGGGTTTTTACGGCCTCGCGATGCAGATTGAAGGGGTCGTCTTCATCATTATCACCCCGGTGCTGCTGTTCACCTCCTGGTGGCTGTGGCGCAAAAAAGCTATCGACCGCAACACCCTCCTGCTGGGGCTCCTGCCGCCGTTCTATGTCGCCGCCGCGGTGTTGGTGCAGCTGTCGATCCATGGGATTATCCCGTTTCATATGGCGATCTATTCCCTCTGGCAGTACGCGCTGATCGTCCACATTATTACGGTGCTGATCATTGCCATCCTGCGGGTGCGGGCTGAAAACCGCCAGCTGGAGCAGAAGCAGCGCCTGGCGCGCGAGCTGCAGATTGAGCGCGAGGCCAGCTTCCACCAGCGGCAGTTTATGGGCATGGTGGCGCACGAATTCCGCACCCCGCTGGCGGTGATCCAGGCGGCGCTGGAGAATCTCCGCCTCTCGGCGGCCTCCGCCAGCCAGGAGGCGCGCTTCGATCGCATCGGCCGCGCCACTACCCGTCTGGTACAGCTCACCGATAACTGCCTCGCCGACGCGCGCCTCGCCTCCCACGATCTGCACGTCGACCGCCAGCAGACCGCCCTGCTGGCGGTGATCAACATGGCCGCCTCGGTGGTGGCCATCTCCCATGATCACTACCTGAACATCCACCATCACGGCGCGGTGGAAAGCCCCCAGCTGCAGGCCGATGCCGGCCTGCTGTGCATCGCCATCGCTAACCTGCTGGATAACGCCGTCAAGTATTCGCCGCCGGGAGAAATCACCATCGATATTCACGCTGATGCCGGGCAAACAGAGCTGCGCATTCGCGACTACGGTCCTGGGCTCCCCGCCGGACAGGCGGAACTGATCTTTGAGCGCTATCGCCGCGGGGAACATACGTCGCCGGTGCCGGGCGGAACCGGTCTCGGACTGTATGTTGCGCGTCAGATCGTGCAGGCTCATGATGGCAAACTGTGGCTGGCCGAGCATGGCCCGGACGGCTGCACCTTTATTCTCACCCTCCCCACGGTTGCTTAAGAGGAGAACGACGCATGGCTTTACGGCTGGCGATAATTGAAGATAACCCCGATCTGCTGGATGAACTGCTGGCCTGGTTGGGCTATCGCGGCTTCGAGGTATGGGGGACGCGGAGCGCTGAGGCCTTCTGGCGGCAACTGCACAGCCATCCTGTGGACATCGTGCTGATTGATATCGGTCTGCCCGGCGAGGATGGCTTCAGCGTGCTGAGCTACCTGCACGAGCTGGGGCACTACGGTCTGGTGGTGGTCAGCGCCCGCGGCCAACAGCAGGATAAACTGCAGGCGCTGAGCCTCGGGGCCGATGCCTATCTGATCAAGCCGGTTAACTTCGCCCATCTCGCGGAGACCCTGACCGCCCTCGGCACCCGCCTGCAACAGGATCGGCCGGCCCCTCAGCAGCCAGAGATGGCCAGCGCCGCCCCCGCTCCCGTTCCCGCCACCGGACTGTGGCGTCTGCATGAGGATAAACTGATCTCCCCGGACGCCCGGACGCTGGAATTAACCCAGCAGGAATATCGCCTGGTGGAACTCTTAATGCGCAATCGCAACGAAGTGTGTAGCAAACTGGATCTTCATGCTTGCCTGTTTGCCCATGAAAGCGAGCCTGACCTGCACCGTATCGACGTGGTGGTTAGCCGCCTGCGCCACAAGGCTCGCCAGCAGGGGATCCATCTGCCCGTACGCGCAATTTTTGGTAAGGGGCTGGCTTTTATCTCCTGAACGACGGGGCATGTCGGCGGCCGCGCGGGATATGAATGGCTCGCAAGTGTTAATTTTTCTCATTTTCTGAGAGAAATGAGAGGAATGAGACTGACGATAACCTTAAGAACTTTCTTATAGTGCTACTACATCAGGATGATGTCGTATGATTTTCATCGGACAGAAAAGCATATAACAAAACGTATTAGCCGTTCGCGGCAAATTCTGACACCATGCAACACAAACAAGGTATAAACAATGGCCATGCAAACGTGGTTAATTTTATTGCTATGCATTTTTTTCTTCAGCATCTCTGTATACAGTTTTATTTCCTATCTGAAAGACAGGAGACGGCAGAAATTTACCTTCAACGATAAGCGTTCAATGCGTCGTAAATAATTCACTGTAGAATAATAAAAACATATTGTAGGCACTTTAATACAGTCAACACACCGCATACGCCCGGAGGATGTGTCACAGCATGGCGTTATGTTTTTGCGTAAGGAAATAACGCCATGAGAAACATTAATGTCACCATCAACACCCGCAATAGCTTTGTCCGTGAATCGCTGATGGCTATGGTCAATGACCTCACGCAGGGCGAAATACGGGCGCGTTTTTCCTGGCGTAATAATGACCTGTCAGGGGAAGACATCATCATTTGCGAAGTGATCCCCGGCGAAATCTACCTGTGCAATACGCTGATTAAAAACAGGAAAAAAGGCAGTTCGCTGATTATCCTCCACAGCTACGACCAGTTGCCGGAAGATGATTTCATGATTAACTGCCTCAAAGGGGTTATTTTTGTTTCGCTAAAAACCGCCAGTATTCCGCAACTGCTGACGATCATTAAAAGCGAGCTCCAGCATTGTATGAGCCCGTCAGCCACCGACGCCGCGGGTCGGGAACTCAGCTGCGCCAGCTGCCCGCACCGCGTGCTGTCGCGCTCGCAGACCGCCGTGGTGCACGGTATTCTCGAAGGGATGGATATGAGTAAAATCGCCGCCCTGCAGCGCGTCAGTCCCCGTACCGCCGCCTATCATAAAAATAAGATTATGGAAAAATACAGTCTGAATAATAACCATGACTTTTTCCAGTTTATGAATCTGTTACGAGAGCGCTGGTAGCTAAATAGCGAGCAGAAGAGAATAAGATATTCGCCTGGCGATATTGTAGTAAATCCGAAAATAGCCACAGGATGCTAAAAAAGCGCCAGCGCTGCCAGACATAACGTTAAACTCTGACGCTTCCTCGGTATAAAGACGTTACCGCGCGCCTTTATATAAGAAAAAAGACTATTTACGAGGAAAACTGATACTTCGTCACATTGCCCCTGACGTGCCTGTCAGGGGTCTTTTTTTCGGTGTGGAATGGCGCCCTCTGCGCGAGGGCGCGGCAGGATCAGGCTTCCACTTTCTCCACTTGCCAGTCCGGCTGCGCTTCCTCGTCGGTCAGCAGACCTTCGTTTTTCGACAGCATGGCGGTGGCGATGCCGTTACCCAGTACGTTGATGGCGGAGCGCCCCATATCGAGGAAATGGTCGATGCCCATCAGCAGCAGGATCCCGGCAACCGGGATATGGAAGCTGGGGATAGTGGCCGC
Organism: Klebsiella sp. GG_Kp173; assembly: GCF_040062415.1. Classification (NCBI taxonomy): domain Bacteria; kingdom Pseudomonadati; phylum Pseudomonadota; class Gammaproteobacteria; order Enterobacterales; family Enterobacteriaceae; genus Klebsiella; species Klebsiella sp. GG_Kp173. Next base: position 46,551 of record NZ_JBEAFZ010000023.1, on the reverse strand, counting down.
CAGCACCACCAGCGCCGAGCGCGGTACCCCGGCGATGCCTTTCGAGGCCAGCATCAGGGTCAACATCATGACCGTAATCTCGCTGAAGCTCAGCGGGACGTTATAGGCCTGGGCGATAAACATCGCGGCGAAGGAGCAGTAGACCATCGAGCCGACGAGGTTAAACGAGTAGCCAATCGGCAGAACGAACGAGACGATATTGCGCGAACAACCAAACTTCACCAGCCGTTCGAGGGTCTTCGGATAGGCAGCTTCCGAGCTGCTGGTGGTAAAGGCTACCAGCACCGGATCTTTGAGCATGTTCAGCAGACGGAAGACCTCTTTCTTCAGCACCATATAGCCGACGGCAATCAGCACCGCGCTGGTCAACAGCACCGCCAGGTAATAACCGCCGATGAACGAAGCGTAGTTGAGTAAAATCCCCAACCCCTGCGAGGCAATCACCGACGAGATGGCGGCGAAGATGGCCAGCGGCGCAACGTACATCACATAGCCGGTCACCTTCAGCATAATGTGCGACACCACGTTAAGGGCCGCCACCAGCGGAGCATTAAACTTCTCGCCCAGCGACGCGCCGGCGATGCCAAAGAACATCGAGAACACCACGATCTGCAGGATCTCGTTGTTGGCCATCGCCTCGGTGATGCTGGTAGGGATGGTATGCGACAGGAACCCTTTCAGGGTCATGCCGCTGACCGCCAGGCCGGTATCCACCGCCTCTTTCGGTACCGTCAGGTTCAGCCCGGCGCCCGGGTGCTGGAAGGTGACGATCACCAGCCCGACGAGAATGGATAATACCGATGAAGTGATAAACCACACCATCGCCTTACCGCCCACCCGGCCGATGGTCGCCGTCTCGCCGAGGCGCATGATCCCGACCGTCAGGGTGCTGAACACCAAGGGCGCGATAACCATTTTGATTAAGCGCAGAAACAGATCGGTCAGCAGCGTGATGTTGTCTGCCCAGGCGGAGATAGTAGTCGGCGTCGCGTAGGCATGGATAGCCGCGCCGGAGAGGATCCCCATCAGCATAAAAACGACGATGAAGAGCGTGAGTTTGTTTGCGTTTGCCACAGCAATGACCCCTGATTATTTAACACGTTGATTTTTAAGTGCATATTTTATTATTATGAGAATGCACTGATTTATTCACCGCATAAATCTAATTAAAGCCCCCGCGGATACAACTATTTTTTGCTTTTTTAAACTAAAAGTTGATATCACACCGGAAATCAGCGGCGAGAACGCCCGGCGTCGCGGCCGTTATCCAGACATTTCTCAACCTTCTTTTCATAATTCCTCCATTTTTACGGCCCCTTCCCTCACTAAACTAGTATCATTCAGCGAAACGCTTCAGGATGAGACCGTAAACTAATGAAAGGCAGTAACATACGTCGTTGGGGCGCCGCGCTGGCGGTAGTGATTATCGCCGGGGCCGCCTACTGGTTCTGGCACGATCGTGGAACGAGCGGCAGCGGGACGCCCGCCGCCGGGCAGGGTCCGCAGGGGCCGGGTGGCGCGCGCCATGGCCGCTTTGGCGGCGCGCTGGCGCCGGTGCAGGCCGCCACCGCGACCGAACAAGCGGTCCCGCGCTATCTCACCGGGCTGGGTACCGTGACGGCAGCCAATACCGTCACCGTGCGCAGCCGGGTCGACGGCCAGCTGCTTAGCCTTCACTTCCAGGAGGGTCAGCAGGTTAAAGCCGGCGATCTGCTGGCGCAGATCGACCCCAGCCAGTTTAAAGTCGCCCTCGCCCAGGCGCAGGGTCAGCTGGCGAAAGATAACGCCACTCTGGCGAATGCCCGCCGCGATCTCGCCCGTTACCAGCAGCTGGTGAAAACCAATCTCGTCTCCCGCCAGGAGCTCGACACCCAGCAGTCGCTGGTGGTGGAATCCGCTGGCACCGTAAAAGCCGATGAAGCAGCCGTCGCCAGCGCCCAGCTGCAGCTCGACTGGACGCGCATCACCGCGCCGATCGACGGCCGCGTTGGGTTAAAGCAGGTTGATATCGGCAACCAGATTTCCAGCGGGGATACCACCGGGATTGTGGTTCTCACCCAGACGCATCCGATCGACGTGGTCTTTACCCTGCCGGAAAACAGCATCGCCACGGTGGTGCAGGCGCAGAAAGCGGGTAAAGCGCTCAGCGTCGAAGCCTGGGACCGTACCAATAAGCAGAAAATCAGCGTCGGGGAGCTGCTGAGCCTCGACAACCAGATCGATGCGACCACCGGGACCATCAAGCTGAAGGCGCGCTTCAGCAATCTGGACGACGCCCTGTTCCCCAACCAGTTCGTTAACGCCCGCCTGCTGGTGGACACCCAGCAGAACGCGGTAGTCATCCCTGCCGCCGCTCTGCAGATGGGCAACGAAGGGCATTTTGTATGGGTGCTGAACGATGAGAATAAGGTCAGCAAACACAGCGTCACCCCGGGGATCCAGGACAGCCAGAAAGTGGTCATCAGCGCCGGGCTTTCCGCCGGGGATCGCGTGGTCACCGACGGGATTGACCGCCTGACCGAGGGGGCGAAGGTGGAAGTTGTCACCGCCAGCGGCAGCGAGCAGGCGCAGCCCGCCCCGCGCCAGAGCGGTAAACACGGAGCGCGTTCCTGATGCAGGTGTTACCCCCAGGCCGCACCGGCGGCCCGTCCCGGCTGTTTATTATGCGTCCGGTGGCCACCACTCTGCTGATGGTGGCGATCCTGTTAGCCGGGATCATCGGCTACCGCTTTCTGCCGGTCTCCGCGTTACCGGAGGTGGATTACCCGACCATTCAGGTAGTCACCCTCTATCCGGGCGCCAGCCCGGACGTGGTGACCTCCGCCATCACCGCCCCGCTGGAACGCCAGTTCGGCCAGATGTCCGGGCTTAAGCAGATGTCATCGCAAAGTTCCGGCGGCGCCTCGGTCGTCACGCTCCAGTTCCAGCTGACCCTGCCGCTGGACGTTGCCGAGCAGGAAGTGCAGGCGGCCATCAACGCCGCCACCAACCTGCTGCCGAACGATCTGCCCAACCCGCCGGTCTACAGCAAGGTGAACCCGGCGGATCCGCCGATCATGACCCTCGCCGTTACCTCCTCCGCGATCCCGATGACCCAGGTAGAGGATATGGTGGAGACGCGGGTGGCGCAGAAGATCTCTCAGGTTTCCGGCGTCGGTCTGGTGACCCTCGCCGGCGGCCAGCGCCCGGCGGTGCGGGTGAAGCTTAACGCCCAGGCCATCGCCGCCCTCGGCCTGACCAGCGAAACCGTGCGCACCGCCATCACCAGCGCCAACGTTAACTCGGCGAAAGGCAGCCTCGACGGGCCGGCCCGCGCGGTAACGCTTTCCGCTAACGATCAGATGCAGTCCGCTGAGGATTACCGCCGCCTGATTATCGCTTATCAGAACGGGGCGCCGATCCGGCTCGGCGATGTCGCCAGCGTCGAACAAGGGGCCGAAAACAGCTGGCTCGGGGCGTGGGCCAACCAGCAGCGGGCGATCGTGATGAACGTCCAGCGTCAGCCGGGGGCCAACATCATCGACACCGCCGACAGCATTCGCCAGATGCTGCCGCAGCTCACCGAGAGCCTGCCGAAATCGGTGAAGGTGCAGGTTCTCTCCGACCGGACCACCAACATTCGCGCCTCGGTGCGCGACACCCAGTTTGAGCTGATGCTGGCCATCGCCCTGGTGGTGATGATCATCTACCTGTTCCTGCGCAACGTGCCGGCGACCATTATTCCCGGCGTCGCGGTGCCGCTGTCGCTGGTGGGTACCTTCGCGGTGATGGTGTTCCTCGACTTCTCGATCAACAACCTGACGCTGATGGCCCTGACCATCGCCACCGGCTTTGTGGTGGATGACGCCATCGTGGTGATCGAGAACATCTCGCGCTATATCGAGAAAGGCGAGAAGCCGCTGGCCGCTGCGCTGAAAGGCGCGGGAGAAATCGGCTTCACCATTATCTCCCTCACCTTCTCGCTGATCGCGGTGCTGATCCCGCTGCTGTTTATGGGCGATATCGTTGGCCGCCTGTTCCGCGAATTCGCCGTTACCCTTGCCGTCGCCATCCTGATCTCGGCGGTGGTCTCCCTGACCCTGACGCCGATGATGTGCGCCCGCATGTTAAGCCACGAATCGCTGCGTAAGCAGAACCGCTTCTCGCGGGCCAGCGAGCGCTTCTTCGACCGGGTGATCGCCGTCTATGGCCGCTGGCTGAGCCGGGTGCTGAACCATCCTTGGCTGACGCTCGGCGTCGCCCTGAGCACCCTGGCGCTGTCGATTCTGCTGTGGGTCTTTATCCCGAAAGGCTTTTTCCCGATCCAGGATAACGGCATTATCCAGGGCACCCTCCAGGCGCCGCAGTCGGTCTCCTTCGCCAGTATGGCCCAGCGCCAGCAGCAGGTTTCCGACATTATTCTCAAGGATCCGGCGGTGGAGAGCCTGACCTCGTTCGTCGGCGTCGACGGCACCAACCCGGCGCTGAACAGCGCCCGCCTGCAGATCAACCTCAAGCCGCTGGATGAACGCGACGACCGCGTCCAGACGGTAATTAGCCGTCTGCAGCAGGCGGTGGCCGGCGTCCCGGGCGTGGCGCTCTATCTGCAGCCGACCCAGGATTTGACCATCGACACCACGGTGAGCCGCACCCAGTACCAGTTCACTCTGCAGGCGAACTCCCTCGAGGCGTTGAGCACGTGGGTGCCGCCGCTGCTCAGTCGCCTGCAGGCTCAGCCGCAGCTGGCCGACGTCAGCAGCGACTGGCAGGACAAAGGCCTGGCCGCCTATATCAAGGTGGATCGCGACAGCGCCAGCCGCCTCGGCATCTCGATGGCCGATGTCGATAACGCGCTGTACAACGCCTTCGGCCAGCGGCTGATCTCCACCATTTACACCCAGGCGAATCAGTATCGCGTGGTGCTAGAGCAGGATACCGAAGCGACGCCGGGCCTGGCGGCGCTGGATAATATCCGCCTGACCAGCAGCGACGGCGGCATCGTGCCGCTGACCGCCATCGCCACGGTGGAGCAGCGCTTTACCCCGCTGTCGGTGAACCACCTCGATCAGTTCCCGGTGACCACCATCTCGTTTAACGTTCCGGACAACTACTCACTGGGCGAAGCGGTAGAGGCAATCCTCACCGCCGAACAGTCGCTGGATTTCCCGAGCGATATTCGCACTCAGTTCCAGGGCAGCTCGCTGGCCTTCCAGTCGGCGCTGGGCAGCACCGTCTGGCTGGTCGTGGCCGCGGTGGTGGCGATGTATATCGTCCTGGGGGTGCTGTATGAGAGCTTTATCCATCCGATCACCATTCTCTCCACTCTGCCCACCGCGGGGGTCGGGGCGCTGCTGGCGCTGTGGCTGGCGGGCAGCGAGCTGGACGTGATCGCCATCATCGGCATCATTCTGCTGATCGGCATCGTGAAGAAGAACGCCATCATGATGATCGACTTCGCGCTGGCCGCCGAGCGCGAGCAGGGCATGCCGCCACGGGAGGCGATCTACCAGGCCTGTCTGCTCCGCTTCCGACCGATCCTGATGACCACCCTCGCCGCCCTGCTCGGCGCCCTGCCGCTGATGCTGAGCACCGGCGTCGGCGCGGAGCTGCGGCGTCCGTTGGGGATCGGCATGGTTGGCGGCCTGATGCTCAGCCAGGTGCTGACCCTGTTCACCACCCCGGTGATCTATCTGCTGTTCGACCGCCTGTCGCTGCACCTGAAGCGCCGCTTCCCGCGTCAGGAAGAGGAGGCGTAAGTGAAGTTATTCGCCCTCTTCATTTACCGCCCGGTGGCGACGATCCTCATCTCGCTGGCCATCACCCTGTGCGGCATTCTCGGCTTCCGGCTGCTGCCGGTGGCCCCGCTGCCGCAGGTCGATTTCCCGGTGATTATGGTCAGCGCCTCGCTGCCGGGGGCCTCGCCGGAGACCATGGCCTCGTCGGTGGCCACCCCGCTGGAGCGCTCCCTGGGGCGGATTGCCGGGGTCAATGAGATGACCTCCTCCAGTTCACTCGGCAGCACCCGCATCATTCTCGAGTTTAACTTCGACCGCGATATCAACGGCGCGGCGCGCGATGTCCAGGCAGCGATCAACGCCGCGCAAAGCCTGCTGCCGAGCGGGATGCCCAGCCGGCCGACCTACCGCAAAGCCAACCCGTCGGATGCGCCGATCATGATCCTGACGCTGACCTCCGACACCTACTCCCAGGGTGAGCTGTATGATTTCGCCTCCACCCAGCTGGCGCAGACCATCGCGCAGATTGACGGCGTCGGCGATGTCGACGTCGGCGGCAGCTCCCTGCCGGCGGTGCGCGTCGACCTCAACCCGCAGGCGCTGTTCAACCAGGGCGTGTCGCTGGACGCGGTGCGCACCGCCATCAGCGACGCCAACGTGCGCAAGCCGCAGGGGGCGCTGGAGGACAGCGCCCACCGCTGGCAGGTGCATACCAACGATGAGCTGAAGACCGCCGCCGACTATCAGCCGCTGATCGTCCACTACCAGAACGGCGCCGCGGTGCGGCTGGGGGATGTCGCCACCGTCTCGGATTCGGTGCAGGACGTGCGCAACGCCGGGATGACCAACGCCAAGCCGGCGATCCTGCTGATGATCCGTAAACTGCCGGAAGCCAATATTATCCAGACAGTGGACAGCATCCGCGCCCGCCTGCCGGAGCTGCAGCAGACCATTCCGGCGGCTATCGACCTGCAGATCGCCCAGGACCGCTCGCCGACCATCCGCGCCTCGCTGGAGGAGGTGGAGCAGACGCTGGTGATCTCGGTGGCGCTGGTGATCCTGGTGGTGTTCCTGTTCCTGCGCTCCGGGCGCGCCACGCTGATCCCGGCCGTCGCCGTCCCGGTTTCCTTAATCGGCACCTTCGCCGCGATGTACTTATGCGGTTTCAGCCTCAATAACCTGTCGCTGATGGCCCTGACTATCGCCACCGGCTTCGTGGTGGATGACGCCATCGTGGTGCTGGAGAATATCTCCCGCCATCTGGAGGCGGGGATGAAACCGCTGCAGGCGGCGCTGCAGGGAAGCCGCGAGGTCGGCTTTACCGTCCTGTCGATGAGCTTGTCGCTGGTGGCGGTGTTTCTGCCGCTGCTGCTGATGGGCGGCCTGCCCGGCCGCCTGCTGCGCGAGTTCGCCGTCACCCTGTCGGTGGCGATCGGCATCTCGCTGGCGGTCTCCCTCACCCTGACGCCGATGATGTGCGGCTGGCTGCTGAAAAGCGGCAAACCCCACCAGCCGACGCGCAACCGCGGCTTTGGCCGCCTGCTGGTGGCCGTACAGGGCGGCTATGGTAAATCGTTAAAATGGGTACTGAAGCACAGCCGCCTGACCGGCCTGGTGGTGCTGGGCACCATCGCCCTCAGCGTCTGGCTCTATATCTCGATCCCGAAAACCTTCTTCCCGGAGCAGGACACCGGCGTGCTGATGGGCGGCATTCAGGCCGACCAGAGCATCTCCTTCCAGGCGATGCGCGGCAAGCTGCAGGACTTTATGAAAATCATTCGCGAAGATCCGGCGGTGGATAACGTCACCGGATTTACCGGCGGCTCGCGGGTCAACAGCGGGATGATGTTTATCACCCTCAAGCCGCGCGACCAGCGCCACGAGACGGCGCAGCAGGTGATTGACCGGCTGCGCAAAAAGCTGGCCAACGAGCCCGGGGCTAACCTGTTCCTGATGGCGGTGCAGGATATCCGCGTCGGTGGCCGGCAGTCGAACGCCAGCTATCAGTACACCCTGCTGTCCGATGACCTGTCGGCGCTGCGCGAGTGGGAGCCGAAGATCCGCAAAGCGCTGGCGGCGCTGCCTGAGCTGGCGGACGTCAACTCGGATCAGCAGGACAATGGCGCCGAAATGGACCTGGTCTATGACCGGGATACCATGTCGCGCCTCGGCATCAGCGTTCAGGACGCCAACAACCTGCTGAACAACGCCTTCGGCCAGCGGCAGATCTCCACCATCTACCAGCCGCTTAACCAGTACAAGGTGGTGATGGAGGTGGATCCGGCCTACACCCAGGACGTCAGCGCCCTGGATAAGATGTTTGTCATCAACAGCGAGGGCAAGCCGATCCCGCTGGCCTACTTCGCCAAATGGCAGCCGGCCAACGCCCCGCTGTCGGTGAACCACCAGGGGCTGTCGGCGGCGTCCACAATCTCCTTTAACCTGCCCACCGGCCGCTCGCTGTCGGAAGCCAGCGAGGCGATTAACCGCGCGATGACCCAGCTCGGGGTGCCGTCAACCGTACGTGGCTCATTTGCCGGTACCGCTCAGGTGTTCCAGCAGACCATGAACGCGCAGGTGATCCTGATCCTCGCGGCTATCGCCACGGTCTATATCGTGCTGGGGGTGCTCTACGAGAGCTATGTGCATCCGTTGACCATCCTTTCGACGCTACCCTCCGCCGGGGTGGGCGCGCTGCTGGCGCTGGAGATATTCGATGCCCCGTTCAGCCTAATCGCCCTTATCGGGATCATGTTATTAATTGGCATCGTGAAGAAAAACGCCATCATGATGGTTGATTTTGCCCTTGAGGCGCAGCGCACCGGCAACCTGACGCCGGAAGAGGCGATTTTCCAGGCCTGCCTGCTGCGTTTCCGGCCGATTATGATGACCACCCTCGCCGCGCTGTTCGGCGCCCTGCCGCTGGTGCTCTCCGGCGGCGACGGCTCCGAACTGCGCCAGCCGCTGGGGATCACTATCGTCGGCGGTCTGGTGATGAGCCAGCTGTTAACGCTCTACACCACGCCGGTGGTCTATCTTTTCTTTGACCGTTTGCGGCTGCGTTTTTCGCGTCATTCCACTCAACCGGTAAGCGAATAAGATGACAGACCTCCCGGCCAGCGTGCGCTGGCAGCTATGGATAGTGGCGTTCGGCTTCTTTATGCAGTCGCTGGACACCACCATTGTCAACACCGCCCTCCCCTCGATGGCCAAAAGCCTCGGGGAGAGTCCGCTGCATATGCATATGATCATCGTCTCCTATGTCCTGACGGTGGCGGTGATGCTGCCGGCCAGCGGCTGGCTGGCCGACCGGGTCGGGGTGCGCAATATTTTCTTTACCGCCATCGTGCTGTTTACCGCTGGATCGCTGTTTTGCGCCCAGGCCAGCACCCTTGACCAGCTGGTGATGGCGCGGGTGCTGCAGGGTATCGGCGGCGCGATGATGGTGCCGGTCGGTCGCCTGACGGTGATGAAGATCGTCCCGCGCGATCAGTACATGGCGGCGATGACCTTCGTTACCCTGCCGGGCCAGGTCGGCCCGCTGCTCGGCCCGGCGCTGGGCGGGGTACTGGTGGAGTACGCCTCCTGGCACTGGATCTTCCTCATTAACATCCCGGTGGGGATCGTCGGCGCCATCGCCACCCTCTGCCTGATGCCCAACTACACCATGCAGACCCGACGCTTCGATCTCGCCGGCTTTGTGCTGCTGGCGGCCGGGATGGCGACCCTGACACTGGCGCTGGATGGCCAGAAAGGGCTCGGCATTTCCCCCGCCTGGCTGGCGGGACTGGTGGCCGTCGGCCTCGCCGCCCTGCTGCTCTACCTGTGGCACGCCCGCGGTAACGCCCGGGCGCTGTTCAGCCTTAACCTGTTTCGCAACCGCACCTTCTCCCTTGGCCTCGGCGGCAGCTTCGCCGGGCGCATCGGCAGCGGCATGCTGCCGTTTATGACCCCGGTGTTTCTGCAGATCGGCCTCGGTTTTAGCCCCTTCCACGCCGGGCTGATGATGATCCCGATGGTGCTCGGCAGCATGGGGATGAAGCGGATCGTGGTCCAGGTGGTCAACCGCTTCGGCTACCGTCGGGTGCTGGTCGCCAGCACTCTGGGGCTGGCGGCGGTCAGCCTGCTGTTTATGTTTAGCGCCCTGGCGGGCTGGTATTACGCGCTGCCGCTGATCCTGTTTCTGCAGGGAATGATCAACGCCAGCCGCTTCTCGTCGATGAATACCCTGACCCTGAAAGATCTCCCGGACGATCTGGCCAGCAGCGGCAACAGCCTGCTGTCGATGGTGATGCAGCTGTCGATGAGTATTGGCGTGACCATCGCCGGGCTGCTGCTGGGGCTGTACGGCCAGCAGCATCTGAGCCTCGACGCCGCCGGCACCCATCAGGTCTTTCTCTATACCTATCTGAGCATGGCGGCGATCATCGCCCTGCCGGCGCTCATCTTTTCCCGGGTACCGGATGACGTCGGCAGCAATACCGTCATCCGTCGACGCAACAGGAGTGGATCGTGAAATTTTGGCGCCCGGGCATTACCGGCAAGCTGTTCCTCGCTATTTTCGCCACCTGCATCGTGCTGCTGATCAGCATGCACTGGGCGGTGCGCATCAGTTTCGAACGCGGGTTTATCGATTACATCAAGCGCGGCAATGAGCAGCGGTTAACCATGCTTAGCGACGCGCTGAGCGAGCAGTATGCCCAGCACGGCAGCTGGGCGTTTCTGCGCAACAATGACCGCTTTATCTTCCAGCTGCTGCGCACCTTCGAACGGGATAATGACGACCGCTCGCCGCCGGGGCACGCCATGAAGCCGGGGGCGATGGACGCGACGGACGCCGGTCCCGATGGGCCGCCGCCGGATGGTCCCCCTGACGGCCCGCGCCCGAGGCCGGAAATGCCGCCCCACGGCTGGCGCACCATGTTCTGGGTGGTCGATCAGTCTGGCCGGGTGCTGGTGGGCCCCCGCGAGCGCGTGCCGGAGGACGGCAGCCAGCGCAGCATTATGGTCAACGGCGTGGAGGTAGGCAGAGTGATCGCCTCGCCGGTGGAGCGGCTAACCCGCAATACCGACATTAACTTTGACCGGCAGCAGAAGCGCACCAGCTGGCTGATTGTCGCCCTCGCCACCCTGCTTGCCGCGCTGGCCACCTTCCCGCTGGCCCGCGGCCTGCTGGCGCCGGTGAAACGGCTGGTGGAAGGCACCCATAAGCTGGCGGCGGGCGACTTTTCCACCCGCGTGACGGTGACCGGCGGCGATGAGCTCGGCCGCCTGGCGCAGGATTTTAACCAGCTCGCCAGCACCCTGGAGCGCAACCAGCAGATGCGTCGCGATCTGATGGCCGATATCTCCCATGAACTGCGTACCCCGCTGGCGGTGCTGCGCGGCGAGCTGGAGGCGATTCAGGACGGGGTCCGGCGTTTTACCCCTGAATCCATTCCCTCTCTGCAGGCTGAAGTGGCCACCCTCACCAAGCTGGTAGACGATCTCCATCATCTGTCGATGTCCGATGAGGGAGCGCTGGCCTACCAGAAAACCTCGCTGGATATCATCACCCTGCTGGAGGTGGCTGCAGGTGCCTTTCGCGAGCGCTTCGCCGGCCGGCAGCTGAGCATCCAGGTGTCGCTCCCGGAGCAGGCGATGATCTTCGGCGACCGCGACCGCCTGATGCAGCTCTTTAACAATCTGCTGGAAAACAGCCTGCGCTATACCGACAGCGGCGGCAGCCTGCATATCACCGCCCGCCGCAGCGGACGGATGCTGGTGATCGACTTCGCCGACAGCGCCCCCGGGGTCAGCGATGAGCAGCTGGCCCGCCTGTGCGAGCGCTTTTACCGGGCAGAAGGATCGCGCAACCGCGCCAGCGGCGGCTCCGGCCTTGGGCTGGCGATTTGCCTCAATATCGTAGCGGCCCACGGCGGCACCCTGCGTGCCGACCATTCGCCTTTTGGCGGGGTTAGCATTAAAGTTGAGTTACCTCTGGAACATGATTTACCGAGAGACGTATGACTGAATTGCCTGTAGATGAAAACACCCCGCGCATTCTTATCGTGGAAGATGAACCCAAGCTCGGCCAGCTGCTGATTGATTATCTGCAGGCCGCCGGCTATGCGCCTACGCTGATTAACCATGGCGACAAGGTCCTGCCCTACGTTCGGCAGACTCCGCCGCACCTGATCCTGCTGGATCTGATGCTGCCCGGTACCGACGGCCTGACGCTGTGCCGCGAAATTCGCCGCTTCTCCGACGTTCCGGTGGTGATGGTGACGGCGAAAATCGAAGAGATCGACCGCCTGCTGGGGCTGGAGATTGGCGCCGACGACTATATTTGCAAGCCCTACAGCCCGCGGGAAGTGGTCGCCCGGGTGAAAACCATTCTCCGCCGCTGCAAGCCGCAGCGCGACCTGCAGGCGCTGGACGCGCAGAGTCCGCTGATTGTCGACGAGGGCCGTTTTCAGGCCTCGTGGCGCGACAAGCTGCTGGACCTCACCCCCGCCGAGTTCCGGCTGCTGAAAACCCTCTCCCAGGAGCCGGGGAAGGTCTTCTCCCGCGAACAGTTGCTCAACCATCTGTATGACGACTATCGGGTAGTGACCGACCGCACCATCGACAGCCACATCAAGAACCTGCGGCGCAAGCTGGAGGCGCTGGACGCCGAACAGTCGTTTATCCGCGCCGTGTACGGGGTTGGCTACCGCTGGGAAGCCGACGCCTGTCGACTGGCGTAGTGAGCCTTTTCCCGGCTCGCGCTGCGCTTAGCCGGGCTACAAGTCCACCGCCCTCTGCAATCCGTAGCCCGGGTAAGGCGTTTACGCCGCAACCCGGGAAACTCCGTAGCGACTATGACACCAGGCGTTATGAGTGCTGTCAGTGTGAGCACTGCCCAGGTTTAAAATGGCAAACAAATTAGCCATACTGAAAGATACCCATCTGATATTTACTCCCCTTCGCCGCGGCGCTACAATGCCCACCCTTAATGTGGGGACACTCCCCAACTCGCCGCACCCGGTGCGGCGAATCTGACCTGTCATCAGAACGAGAACACCATGTTTAAACCAGAACTCCTTTCCCCGGCGGGAACGCTGAAGAATATGCGTTACGCTTTCGCCTATGGCGCTGATGCCGTTTATGCCGGCCAGCCGCGCTACTCGCTGCGCGTGCGTAACAACGAATTCAATCACGAAAATCTGCAGCTCGGCATCAATGAAGCCCACGCGTTGGGTAAAAAATTCTATGTGGTGGTCAACATCGCCCCGCATAACGCCAAGCTGAAAACGTTTATTCGCGATCTGAAGCCGGTGGTGGAGATGGGTCCGGACGCGCTGATCATGTCCGATCCGGGTTTAATCATGCTGGTGCGGGAAAACTTTCCGGATATGCCGATCCATCTTTCAGTGCAGGCCAACGCCGTCAACTGGGCGACGGTCAAATTCTGGCAGCAGATGGGCCTCACCCGCGTGATCCTGTCGCGTGAACTGTCGCTGGATGAAATCGAAGAGATCCGCCGCCAGGTGCCGGAGATGGAAATTGAGATTTTCGTTCACGGCGCGCTGTGCATGGCCTACTCCGGCCGCTGCCTGCTCTCCGGGTATATCAACAAGCGCGACCCGAATCAGGGAACCTGCACCAACGCCTGCCGCTGGGAATACAACGTGGCGGAAGGTAAAGAGGACGACGTCGGCAACATCGTTCACAAATATGAGCCGATTCCGGTGCAGACCGTGGAGCCAACCCTCGGCATTGGCGCGCCGACCGATAAAGTCTTTATGATCGAGGAAGCCAAACGTCCGGGCGAGTACATGACTGCCTTCGAAGATCAGCACGGCACCTACATCATGAACTCGAAAGATCTGCGGGCTATCGCCCACGTTGAGCGTCTGACCCAGATGGGCGTTCACTCGCTGAAGATCGAAGGCCGCACCAAATCCTTCTACTACTGCGCGCGCACCGCCCAGGTTTACCGCAAGGCGATCGATGATGCCGCCGCCGGCAAACCATTCGATACCAGTCTGCTGGAAATCCTTGAGGGGCTGGCCCACCGCGGGTACACCGAAGGCTTCCTGCGCCGCCATACCCATGACGATTACCAGAACTACGAATATGGCTACTCCCTCTCCGAACGCCAGCAGTTTGTCGGCGAATTCACCGGGGAGCGTAACGGCCCGCTGGCGGCAGTGGCGGTCAAAAATAAGTTCAGCGTTGGCGACAGCCTTGAACTGATGACTCCGCAGGGTAACGTCAACTTCACCCTCGAGCATATGGTAAATGGCAAAGGCGAAGCCATGCCGGTGGCCCCGGGCGACGGCTATACCGTATGGTTGCCTGTGCCGGACGACCTGCCCCTGCAGTATGCGCTGCTGATGCGCAACTTTACTGGTCAGACAACCAGAAACCCGCACGGTAACTAGTTAATTTGCGTTATTTTTTCACGATGTAAGGATATTAGAATCGGATCACATACCGTTTCGATCGAAACAGGTATCATCCATTTCGCTGAAAAACATAACCCATAAATGCTAGTTGTACCAGGAACCACCTCCTTAGCCTGCGTAATCTCCCTTACGCGGGCTTATTTTTTTGCCTCTCTTCCGGCCTTCGCTTGCGTCATGCGGTACACTTTATGCAACATTGAGCAATAAAGGTTCCCTTGATGATGTCTACGTTTCCTGCCAGCTTACTGATCCTTAACGGCAAAGGTGCCAATGAACCGCAGCTACGCGAAGCGGTTAACCTGTTACGCGATGAAGGGATTAATATTCACGTCCGCGTGACCTGGGAAAAGGGCGATGCCGCGCGGTTTATCGATGAAGCCCTGCAGCTGAACGTTGAAACGGTGATCGCCGGCGGCGGCGACGGCACGATTAATGAAGTGGCGACCGCGCTGGTGGAGCGCGGCAGCAACATGGCGCTGGGGATTTTACCGCTGGGCACGGCCAACGACTTCGCCACCAGCGTCGGTATTCCACAGGATCTGGCCAGCGCCCTCAAGCTGGCGATCGTCGGTCGCGATGTGCCGATAGATATCGCCCGGGTTAATGATAAGACCGGCTTTATTAATATGGCGACCGGCGGGTTCGGCACCCGGATCACCACCGAAACGCCGGAAAAGCTCAAAGCCGCGCTTGGCGGTGTCTCTTATTTAATCCACGGCCTGATGCGCATGGATACCCTGAAGCCGGACCGCTGCGAGATCCGCGGGGAGAACTTTCACTGGCAGGGCGATGCGCTGGTCATCGGCATCGGCAACGGCCGCCAGGCGGGCGGCGGCCAGCAGCTATGTCCGGAGGCGTTGATTAACGATGGTCTGCTGCATCTGCGCATTTTCACCGGCGAAGAGCTGATCCCTGCCCTCTTCAGCACCCTGGCGAATCCGGAAAACTCGCCGAATATTGTCGACGGCGCCTCCTCGTGGTTTGAGATCACCGCCCCCCATGAGATGACGTTTAACCTCGACGGCGAGCCGCTCAGTGGCAAAACCTTCCGTATGGAGCTGTTACCGGCGGCCCTGCGCTGCCGGCTGCCGCCCGACTGCCCGCTGCTACGCTGATCAGGCTTCGCAAAGCAAAGACGGTGCCCGGCTGGTATACAGCAGCCGGGTTCGTTGATTGAGCCTCTGAATGTTAAGGTAAAACGGCACCTGCGGCTGCAGGAAAAACCTAGGCAGGATATCGATCCAAACAACGCGCTTACATTAATAGACGATACCCACAACCACAAAAAACCTATAACATCAAATAGTTACCTATTAAAATGGGCGCATCTGCCGTGAGACAATGCGCCATAAAGCTTAGTATTCCGCCACCTCACGCGCCATTTCGCGCGTATATTGCCGACTGGCGTTAACCAGCATCTGCGTATAGGCCGTCTGCGCCTGGCCGCTGACCAGCGCATCGACCGTCAGGGTTTCGAGGATCTTCCCGTACTGCATCACCGCCACTTTCTGGCATAAGTGGGCAATAACCCCAAGATCGTGGGTGACCATCAGGTAAGTGAGCTTAGCCTCCCGCTGCAATTCTGCCAGCAGGTTAAGGATCTCAGCCTGCACCGACACATCCAGCGCCGACGTCGGCTCATCCAGCAGCAGCACCTGAGGCTCAAGAATCAGCGCTCTGGCTATCGCCACGCGCTGCCGCTGCCCGCCGGAGAGCTGATGCGGATAGCGCTCGCGAAAGGCGCGGTTGAGGCCAACTTTATCCAGCAGCACATTGATCCGCCGGTCGCGGTCGTTGATACGATGGATCTGCAGCGGCTCTTCGAGGATATCGCCAATGGTGTGACGGGGATGCAGCGATCCGTAGGGGTCCTGAAATACCATCTGCACCTGACGGCAGCGCTCGCGGCTAATTTCATGCCCTAAGGGCTGAGCATCGATGGTCAGTTCCCCCTGCCAGTGGGTAAACAGCCCCGCCAGGCACTTGAGCACCGTCGTTTTACCGGAACCGGACTCTCCTACCAGACCGTAGATCTCGCCGGGCTTAACGTGGAAACTGACGTCATACAGCACCTGGTTACGCTTCTCCCCCTCGCCAAACGCGAGGTTGAGATGTTGAACTTCAATCATTATCCGCTCCTTAATCCGTTAACCAGCTGGCCTGACGCTGCAGCACCGGCAGTATCGGGCGACGATGCTGCATATCCGGCAGCGAGTTAATCAATCCCTGAGTGTAGGGGTGACGGGCGTGATCGAGATCTTTAGCGGCGATGGACTCCACTACCCGTCCGGCGTACATCACCAGCACCCGGTCGCAGAAGCTGCGCACCAAGTTGATATCGTGGCTGATAAAAATCAGCCCCAGCCCGCGCGACTGAACCAGGTCATCCAGCAGGCCCAGCACCTGCAGGCGCACCGACACGTCCAGCGCGGAGGTGGGCTCATCGGCAATGATCAGCTCCGGGTCGGTAATCAGCATCATGGCGATCATGATGCGCTGCCCCTGTCCGCCGGATATTTCATGCGGATAAAGCTGATAAACGCGCTCCGGCTGGCGAATACGCACCACCTCCAGCATCTCCAGCGCCCTGGCTTTCGCCTCATCTTTGCGCCCGGGATGATGAGTAAGCCAGGCCTCGGCGATTTGCTTACCCACGCAGACCACCGGATTAAGCGAATATTTCGGGTCCTGCATAATCATAGAGATACGTTTGCCGCGTACGCCGCGCATCTGCGCTTCGCTAAGATGCTGCAGATCGAGGTCGGCAAACTGCATCCGGCTGGCGCTGACGCGGGCCTTTTTCGGATGCAGCTGCAGCAGCGCGCGCCCAACGGTGGACTTACCCGAACCGGACTCGCCGACAATAGCCAGCTTCTCATGCCCCAGCTGGAAGGAGACGCCGCGCACGGCGTGGGTCACCGCGCTACCGTTAACAAAGTCGACGCACAAATCGCGCACGTCGAGCAGCGGTGCATTATTCACTACGGGGATCGAGGATGTCACGTAGGCCATCTCCTAAGAAGTTGAACGCTAAGCTATTGATCAAAATCGCCAGCCCCGGAATGGTTACGACCCACCAGCACTCCATCATATAAGTGCGCCCGCTGGAGATCATCGCTCCCCACTCCGGCTCTGGCGGCTGCGCGCCGAGGCCGAGAAAGCCTAGGCCGGCCGCGGTCAGAATGATCCCGGCCATATTCATGGTGATACGGATAATGACCGAGGGCAGACACAGCGGCACGATATGGCGCCAGAGGACGCGGGCCGATGAAGCGCCCTGCAGACGCACGGCGGAGATAAAATCAGCCTGGCGCAGAGAGAGCGTTTCGGCGCGCGCCAGACGGGCAATCGGCGGCCAGGCGGTCAGCGTGATGGCGATAACCACGTGCTCCAGCCCCGGTCCTAAAGCGGCGACAAACGCCAGCGCCAGGACCAGACTCGGGAAGGAGATGAAAATATCGGTGACGCGCATCAGCACCATATCGACTTTACCGCCGAAATAGCCGGCACTGACGCCCAGCAGCAGTCCGAGCGGACCGACGGTCACTGAGACCAGCAGCACGATATAGAGCGTGATGCGGGAGCCGTACACCAGGCGACTAAAGATATCTCGGCCAAACTCATCGGTGCCGAACCAGTGCTGCGCATTCGGCGCGACCAGCGCACTATTCAGGTCCTGTACCAGCGGGTTATAAGGCGCAATCAGCGGCGCGAAAATCGCCACCACCAGCAGCATAAAGATAATTCCTCCGCCGATGGCCGTGAGCGGATTGCGCGCCATTTTGCCGATAAACCCGACGGCCCGCGCCGCCGCGCGTTGCAGCCGCTGACGGCCTTCGCCCGCACCACCCGAAAGCGGCGAATCCAGAGAAACGGTCATGATTTTGTCCTCGGGTCAAAGAATTGATACAGCATGTCGGAGAGCAGGTTGAGCATCACGAAGATCACCCCCACCAGCAGCACGCAGCCCATCACCGCATTCATATCGCCCAGCAGCAAGCTTCCGGTAAGGTAGGAGCCAAACCCCGGCCATGAGAAGACGGTTTCAATCAGCACCGCGCCTTCCAGCAGCGCGCCGTAGGCCAGCGCCACCACCGTCAGCAGTTGCACGAGGATGTTACGAAACGCATGGTTCCAGATAACCTGGCGCTCGGTCAGCCCTTTCACCCGGGCGGTAATAATGAACTCCTGCGACAGCTGGGCCAGCATAAAGCTGCGGGTCATACGGCTGATATAAGCCAGCGAGTGAAAACCCAGCAGCGAGGCGGGAAGAATCAGATGATTAATGGCGTTCCAGAACACCTGGCCGTTGCCGGCCAGCAGCGCATCAATGGTCATCAGCCCGGTGCAGCGCGGCACCACACCATCCAGCCCGAGCTCTACCCTCCCGGCGCCGCCTACCCAGCCAAGCCAGGCATAGAACACCAGCAGCCCCATCATCCCGACCCAAAAGATCGGCATCGAGTAGCCCGCCAGGCTGATAATGCGTACCACATAATCGGAGACGCTATTGCGCCGCGCCGCCGCCAACACGCCCAGCGGAATACCAAGACCCGCGCCGACAATAATCGCCATCGTTGCCAGCTCCATGGTGGCCGGGAAGACGCGGATAATATCGTCCACCACCGGTTTCCCGGTCAGCAGCGCGTTGCCCAGATCGCCGTGCAACAGGTTGACGAAATAGATGCCAAACTGGGTGGTCAGCGATTTATCAAACCCCAGCTGCTGGTAAACCTGCTGATAGGTACTCTGGTCAGCATCCGGGCCGACAATCGCCAGCACCGGGTCGATGGGCATGACGCGGCCAATGGTAAAGGTCAGCAGCAGCAGGCCGAACAGTGTAATCACCACCTGCAGTAGCCGTTTTGATAAGCGCCGGCCGCGTGAGCCGGGCGCAAGGATTGCGGTACTCATCCTTTCTCTCCTTCGCGGACTTTATAGACGTCACGCAGAAAAGTGGTGGCGGAGGGGTGCGGCTGATACTCCCGTACCTCGTTGCGCACGACGACCGAATCAACCATCTGCGAAAGCGGAATTAAAGCCGGAACCAGCTGGTCGTAGCGTGTCTGGATGGCCTGGTAGTCAGCCACCTGTTTTTGCGGATCGCGTTCCAGCAGGGCCTGGTCAATCATCGTATTCAGTTGCGGGTCGTAAAAACCGGTACGCCAGCCCTGGAAGTTGGTCAGGCGCGCCTTATCGCTGTTATCCGGGTTATAGACCAGCGCGCGCAGGCTGGAGTGCGGATGCGGCTCCATCCCGCTGCCGCCGCGACCTACCAGCAGGTCAAATTTACGCTCGCGCATTGCGCCGTAGATCTGGTTACCAGTGCCGGTGATGATTTTGGCGTTAATCCCCGCCTGCATCAGCGTCGACTGCACGGCGATAGCGATGTTAAGAAATGGCTGATCGGAGAGTACCCGCAGCGTGGTATCAAAGCCGTTGGGATATCCCGCTTCCGCCAGCAGCTTTTTCGCCCGCGCCACATCCAGCCTGTAGCCGGGATCGGGTAGCGTGGACGGCATTCCCGCTTTGATAGGCCGCTGGTGCAGCACGCCGTAGCCCGGCATCAGCGCTTTATTGATACCCCGGTAATCAATCAGATAGCGCACCGCCTCGCGCACTTTCGGATTGGCGAAGTGCGCCTCTTTCATGCTCATCGCCACGTAGTACATGGTGCCGCGCTGCACCGCATCGACGGTCAGCTGCGGATCGCTGCGCAGGGCGTTGATATCGGAAACCGCCATATTGTTGGCAATATCAAGGTCGCCTTTTTCGATCATCAGGCGCAGAGTTTGCGACTCCTGGAAATGACGCAGTACCACGCGGCTCATTTTTGCCTCGCCGCGCCAGTAGTCAGGGTTGCGCTTCATGCGCAGCACATCTTTCGCCTGCCAGGTTTCGAGGATAAACGGCCCGGAACCGGCTTCATGGGTGGTTAGCCAGCGGTTACCCCAGTCGTTATCCTGCTGGTGGCTTTGCACCGTTTTACTGTCCAGCACTCCGAGGTTGCCCAGCGCCGCCAGCGAGTAAATCACCAGCTGCGGATCGTTATCTTTGGGTAATACGATTTGCACCGTGAAGCGGTCCGGCGCGCTGACCTGGCTGTCGATATTTTTCTTACTGAAGCCATAGGATTTCCATACTGAGGCCTGGGCCAGGTTGAGGTGCAGGATGCGCCGCATTGACCACACGACGTCGGCGGCGGTCAGCGGGTTGCCGGAGTGAAACTTAACGTCATCGCGCAGATGAAAGGTCAGGGTTTTGCCGTCGGGGCTGATATCCCAGGATTTCGCCAGCGCGGGCCTGACGGTGGTGAGCTGCTCAGGGTCAAGCTCCACCAGCGAGTCGTAGAGGTTGACCACGATCCCCACCACTTCGTTACCGGTCATCGCCGCCGGGTCAAGGGTGAGCAGGTTATTCATATTCATGCCGATGATCAGCTGGTCGGGCGGCGTTTTCGCCACCGCCTCCCCGCTCCCCATCGACATGGCGAGCGCGAGAATACACGCTCCCAGTAAGGAGGTTTTTTTCATATCTCTGTTTGCCTGTACTGTAGGGTACATGTTGCCGGATGGCGGCATTTTCGGCTTATCCGGTCTACCGGGCCGCAGGCTCGATAAGCGCAGCGCCATCGGGTATTTATTTTTTTAAATCAGTCGTGGCTAACGGTATTGGCTTCGATATACGCAAAATTAATGTCTTCACCGAGACCCGGACGTTGTGACAAATGCACAAATCCCTGGTCATCCATCGGGTCGACAATGCTGTTGAGATAGGCCGCCGGTTCATCGTAGTCGAGGAACGGATGCAGCAGGCCGCGCTCGTACCAGCGGCAGTTGCGGATCGCGCCCACCACCGCCAGGCTTGCCGCTCCGTTGCCGTGGACTTCGCAATCCATGCCGAAAGATTCCGCCAGCGCCGCCACCTTCATGGTCGGTGTAATCCCCCCCACGCCGTTAGCGCCGGCGCGCAGAATGTCGCAGGCCCCGGCTTTCACCCATTCGGCGCGCATGTGGTGCTTGCCGCCGAAGCTCTCCGGCCCGACGATGGGAATCGACAGGTTTTCCGCCAGCCACGCATAGGAGGACATCGAATCCTCCTCCATCGGCTCTTCAAACCAGGCGAAATTGAGTTTTTCCAGCTCTTTGCCGATCCACAGCGCCTCGGCGCGGCTGTACCAGTGATAGCCATCAATCATCAGGTCAATATCCGGCCCTACGGCTTCGCGCACCGCCGCGCAGGCTTTAATGTCCATTTTGGGATTGGGCGCAAAAGAGATTGGCGGCATCCAGGTGTGCAGCTTGATGGCCTTGTAGCCGCAGGCGACCAGCTTCTCAGCAAAAGCGGCATACTCTTCCGGGGTCGACAGGCCGCCCGGCAGATCGTCGCCGCACATGGTGCTACCGTAAGCCGGGACAGTGTCGCGATAGCCACCGAGCAGCTTATAAACCGGCATCTTAAGGCTGCGGCCGATCAGGTCCCACAGCGCCTGTTCAACAAACGACAGCGCGCGCTCCGTTAGCTGATGTGCGCTGCCGCGCTGCCAGTGGTTAAGATCCTGCCAGATACGCTCACGGTTAAACGGGTCCTGTCCCACCAGCACTTTGCGAAAAAAAGTATTCACCACGAACGGGCGCACGACTTCCGGAGGCGCAAACGAAAAGCCCTGCGCCCCATCATCAGCGGTGATGGTCAGCATCGCCATTTTGGCCATGCTTTCAACCCCCGGATGGGAGTGCCCGGCGCTGTCGGAAACCCGACGAGTGGGATATTGGAAAACGGTGACATTCACAGATTCAATTTTCATGCTCGGTCCTTATCACGGCCAAATCCGATCGACATAATCAAATCGGCAAAGCGGTTTCACATTATTGAAAATACGTTTCAATATATAATCTAAGCACAACTTCGTAGTAGTGCCTCGGACAAACACCGCTAAGCAAGGCCATAAATTTGGGCATTGGCACAACAAGACGTGACTGTTTTCACAAAAGATGAGCGAAATGTGAGGCAGATCGACCAGGAGAAAAAAGGGCGTGAGCGCAGAGAAGAGATTAACCGACCAGCTACATCCCGGGAATGTCTGCGCCCACAAATGGCTGACTTAAACCGCCGCCGCTGGCTCCGCGCTAAGCGCTTCCAGCAGTTCAGGTAAGGTTTGATAGCGGCCAGCGGCGGCCTGAAAACGCGCGTGCTGGCTATCTTCTGCAATCACTATCGTGGCAATCCCCGCCGACTGGGCCGCGCAAAAGCCGGTAAAGCTATCCTCAATCACCAGACACTGGCTGGCGTTGAGATTGAGCTTCCGCAGCGTCGTGAGGTACACCGCCGGGTGCGGTTTGCCGCGTGGTTCATCATCCGCGCTGGAGATCGCGTCAAAAAAGTGCCAAAGCGAGAGCTTGTTCAGCACGGCGGCGATAACCTGGCGGGATGATGACGTGGCGAGCGCAATTTTATAGCCGGCAGCGCGAAAATAGCCTAACGCCTCCTGCACCCCACGCATCGGCTCGCCATCGGCGGCAATCAGGCCGGTGATGCGCTGCAATATGGCCTCTTCCAGCAGCGATGGGGCAAGGTTAAGCTGAAAATAGCGGCACCAGGTGTCGGCGATTTCGTCGAGACGCTTGCCCTTGGTCAGGGTTTCACACTCAGCCACGCTCGCCGTTGCTCCCCACTGCGCAAGGGCGTCAATCTGCGCCTGGCGCCACAGCGCCTCGGAATCAATAATCACGCCATCCATGTCAAAAATAACCGCCTGCAAACTCATTCGTTCACCTCATTAAGGCTGGCATGGAGTCCATGCCAGCCGCATCACCTTAAGAGAATTCAACCTGCTCGCGGGCAGTCGCTTCCTTGTGGGAAAATCCCGGCTGCTCCACGCGGATAAACGCACAGAGGAAAAAGGCCACCACGTACAATGCGGTATAGGCGATGACTACCCCAATGGTGCTGAAGAACGGCAGCAGCACCACGGCAATCGCCGGAGCGAGAAAGTTAGACATCCCCGCCGACAGGTTATACACCGAAATCGCCGCGCCTTTGTGCTTCGGCTCCAGCGCCGGGAACACGGCGGCCAGCGGCACAAAGGCGGCGACAAAGATCCCAAGGGCGATGGCCGGGATCAGCGCCATCGCAAAGCTGTGGCCAAAGTGCTGAGGGATGTAGTAAAACGCCAGGCTGGAGAGCGCCATCCCGATGCAGCCGAACCAGCGCACCACCTTCATCCAGCCCAGTTTTTCACCCAAAATGCCCCACAGCACGTTAGAGAAAATGGTGGTGAAGAAGAAGACCGCCCACACCTGAAGCCATTCTGAAGTGGTAAAGCCCAGCTCATCAACGAACATCATCGGCATAATCACCGCAAACCCGAACAGCGAGAGGGTATTGATGATCCTGACCATGCTCGACAGCAGAATATTGCGGTTGGTATACAGCAGCGTCGCGGCGCGTCCCAGCTCGGCAAACTTCTCACGGGTGGTGAGATTCTGCATATGCTGCGGCGTTTGAATATGGCGCAGGGAAGCCAGAGCAATCACGCCCCCGGTAAGGCAGAAGGCCAGCGCCAGCCACAGGGTGCCCATTTCGCCAATATGCGGAATGGTGAAACTCGGAATATAGCTGCCGAACACGCCGATGCCGATGGAATAGACCGCCCAGAACCAACCGATGGCCGAGCTTGCGTTGTCGCTTTTGACGTTATGGACAATCGCCACGATAAACGAGTAGAGGAACAGCGGATAGGCGAAGCCGCGGATGCCGTAGAAAAGCAGGATCAGTGCATAGTTGGCGTGACCGAGGCCGAAAACGAGGAACAGCACGTGGAACACGCACCACAGTACGAAGCCAATCATCATCGTTTTCAGCGGGGTGATAATTTCCGCCACCACGCCGGAAATCCACGCCGACAGCGCGGCGGCCAGGCCGTAGAGGGTAAAGGCAAAGGAGGCCTCCGCCGGAGAGAAGCCGAGCGCTTTGATATAGTGCGAGAGAAAAGCTAATTCGAAACCGTCGCCGGTCATAAATACGGCAATGGCGATGTATCCCCAGAGCAGGTTCAGGGGTAAACCGAGCCACTGTTTATTATTGATAGACATAATGACCTCGTTTTCAGGGTACAGGGTGGCCGCTCCGCGATGTGCAACGAAGCGGCTGTGGTGATGAAAATCAGTGCTGTCGATAGTGCAGATCGTTTAAATACAGGGCCTTAAACTGCGCGTAGCGTTGCATCAGGGTGTGGTGGCGAACAGGATCCGCACGCCAGGTCTGCCAGACTTCCGGTTTTTCACACACCGCGGCAATCGGTTTGCCCGCCGCCAGGCAGGCCAGCCGCGCCGCGCCCAGTGCGCCGCCGGTCTCTCCGCCTTTGTGGGTCACCACCGGCATAGCGAGAATATCGGCCAGCAGCTGGGCCCAGAACGGACTGCGGGCGCCCCCGCCCACCAGCGAGCACTGCGCGATCGGCGTCCCGCTCTCTTTCAATGCCTGCAGGCCGTCGTTGATGCCAAAGCTCACCCCTTCCAGCACCGCGTAGCCGAGCTGGGCACGCAGGCTGGAGTGGGTCATGCCCCAGAAGATGCCGCGGGCGTCAGGATCGTTATGCGGGGTTCGTTCCCCGGAGAGATAAGGCAGGAAGAACGGCGCGTTGGCTTTATCCTCCTCGCTTAGCTCGGCAATCTCCGCCAGCAGCGCCACCTCCGTGGTACCGGTGAGGCGGCAGAACCACTGCAAACAGCTGGCGGCGCTAAGCATCACGCTCATCTGATGCCACAGGTTCGGCAGAACGTGACAAAACGCATGGACCGCCGACTGTGGCGCCGGACGATAGGCGTCGGTCACCACAAACAGCACCCCGGAGGTACCGAGCGAAATAAACGCGTCCCCCGGCGAGACCGCGCCGACGCCAATGGCGCTGACCGCGTTATCGCCGCCGCCCCCGGCCACCACCACCGAGGCGTTCAGCCCCCAGCGCGCAGCCACCTGCGGGTCAAGGGTGGCGGAAACCTCACAGCCTTCCACCAGCGTCGGCATCTGGCTGCGCGACAGGCCGCACTTGTCCAGCAGCGCATCGGACCAGTCGCGCTTCGCCACGTCCAGCCACAGCGTTCCGGCGGCGTCCGACATATCGGAGACTTTCTTCCCGGTCATCCGGTAGCGCAGATAATCCTTCGGCAGCAGCACCGTGGCGGTGCGCTGAAAGTTTTGCGGCTCGTGACGACGCACCCACAGCAGCTTCGGCGCGGTAAAGCCCGGCATCGCCAGGTTGCCCGCCACCTGATGCAGCTCCGGCGCCATCTCCTCCAGCTCCGCGCACTCTGCGGCGCAGCGGGTGTCGTTCCACAGAATGGCCGGACGAATCGTCTCCCCCTTTTCATCCAGCAGCACCGCGCCGTGCATCTGTCCGGAGAGGCCAATCGCCTTGACGGCCGACCAGTGCTGAGCGCATTTTTCCCGTAGGGTGGCCATCAGGTACTCCGTCGCCTCCCACCATAGCTCCGGCGATTGTTCTGACCAGTGCGGATGAGGCCGCTGAATGCTCAGCGGCGCGCTATGGCTGGCGATAACCTGATTGTTCTCATCAATGACCAGCGCTTTGACTTCCGATGTGCCAAGATCGATACCCAGATACATAGCCACCTCTTATTTAATCAGCGTGTAAACAGCGGCGATTTTCTCGCGCATTAGCGCCAGGAAATCCGCGTTGTCGGCCAGGTCACCAAACAGGGCTTTATCACGGGCGAAGACAGCCACCGGATCCTGAGCCTCATACATCTCATGCACCGCCTGCTCATCCAGGATGCCGTCCTGGTACTGATACGGCAGGGTTCCCTTATGCCACTGCTCCATAAAGACGAAGAACAGCGCCGGCAGCATGGCGGTCGCTTCCGGACGGACGCCGCGCTGATAGCACTCCTGCAAGGTTGGCGCGATCATCGCCGGAATCTTTGAGAAGCCATCGGCGGCAACGCGCTGGTTGGTGTCCTGGATATGCGGGTTGGTAAAGCGCTTGAGCACCACATCGCGGTAGGTCGGCAGATCAATACCGTTATCGCCGAGGCAAGGAATGACATCCTCCGTGACGTAGCGGTCGGCAATGGCGTAGATAGCATCGGTGAGCGTACTTTCGTGAATATACTGCTGGCCGCTTAAGGTCCCCGCCCAGGCAATGCAGCTGTGCGATGCGTTCAGGATGCGGATTTTCGCCTCTTCATAGGGGATAACCGACTCGACCATCTCCACGCCGACCGCTTCCAGATTTGGGCGGGCATCGCGGAAGTTGTTCTCCACCACCCACTGGATAAAGGTCTCGCCCATCACCGGCGCCTTATCGTCAATGCCGGTTTGCGCTTTGATACGGGCCGGCAGATCGGCCGCCGGACGCGGGGTGATGCGGTCCACCATGGTATTCGGACAGGTGGTATTCGCGGCCATCCAGTCAATCACCGCCTGTTTGCCGGTAAGCTGCAGGAACTCCACCATCCCGTCGTGGAAGCGCTCACCGTTATGCCGCACGTTATCGCAATTGAGCAGAGTCAGCGGCCCGGCGTTGTCCGCCATGCGCTTTTCCAGAATTCGTGCGAGGGTGCCGTAAATGGTTTTGCATTCGCCTTTCAGGTCGGCTTGCAGATCGGGGTTGCTGGTTTCCAGCTGATGGCGGGTATTCAGGTAGTACCCCCCTTCCGTCACGGTAAAGGCAATAACTTTGGTCTGCGGGTTGGCCCCTTCGTTAATCAGCGGCTGCAGCCCGGCCTGCCAAGGCAGCAGTTTCTGAATAGCGGTGATTTCCTCGTATTCGCGCTCCCCTTCCGGGCTGACGGTCTCCAGCACGTAACGTCCTCCCTGCGCCGCCAGCGCCTGCAACACCTGCTCGGCGTCGTTGCGAATATTGCCCGCCGCGATGCGCCAGCGCTTATCCCCGGAAGCGATCAGACGATGCAGATACCACGCCTGATGCGCGCGATGAAAAGAACCCAGACCAATGTGAAGCCATGTGAATTGATTGTTCATGTTCTGCTCTCCTTGAGTTGATGGCGCCACTGTAATTGATCATTTGACCAAAATAAGAGCCACAGATCACAAAAGAACAATTACCCAATTAAATTACAAATGACCAGTCGAGAGCAAAAGCTTGCCAGTTATGCCAACCACGGCGAGAATGCGGTTATTCGCCGGGCCAATTGCGTGCCCAGGCCAGCAACTTAGGGCGGGAAACCATGAGTAAAGAAGACGATATCCGGTTGGATCAGAAGGTGCGTGCCGCATGGATGTACTACATCGCCGGCCAGAATCAGAGCGAGATTGCCAGCCAGCTGGGCACCTCCAGACCGGTGGTGCAACGGCTGATCGCCGCCGCGAAAGAAGAAGGGATTGTGTCGATTAATCTGCACCATCCAGTGGCCAACTGCCTCGATTATGCGCAGTTGTTGCAGGAAAAGTATCGGCTTCTTGAGTGCAATGTGGTCCCCGCCTTTAGCGAAGAAAGCACCCTCGACAGCGTATCGTTTGGCTGCTATCAGCTGATGGCTCGCTACCTGCAGGATGATAAAGAGAAAATCATCGGTCTGGGCTCGGGCCTGACCCTGAAAAAAGCGCTGCAGCGCATCGATTTCGACAGCCTGAATACCCGCTGCGTGGCGCTGATCAGCGCCATGGACGCCGACGGGCAGTGCAACTATTACGATGACGTGCCCCTGCTGCTGACGAGCAAAATAAAAGCCAAGTACTATCAGTGGCCGGCGCCGCGCTACGCCCAGACCGCGGATGAGTATGAGATGTGGTGCACCAATCGCTTATTCCGCAGCGTCTCTGGCGTCGCCCGGGAGGCGGACGTGATTTTTGTCGGTATTGGTCCGCTGGGCACGCAAAGCCCGATCTTTAAAGACGGATTTATCAATCAGGCGCAGATGGATGAGCTGACCGCCCGCGGCGGCATCGGGGAGATCCTCGGGCGGTTTATTGATGCAGAAGGCGAGGTGGTCGACAGCGAGATCAACCGCATGATCACCAGCTATGATATCCGCCAGAACCACTGCCCGCGGATTGCCGCGGCCTGTGGAGAATACAAACGACCGGCGATCCTGGCCGCCCTTAAAGGCGGCTGGATCAACGGCCTGGTGACCGATGAACATACCGCTCGCTGGCTGCTGACGCGCTAACGGCAAACAGCAAACCGCGACTCAACTGCTGCTCATCAGTCGCGGCGGAATTTCAATCCGCTGCTGGCTGGCTTCGCCGGCGTCAATAATCGAAAAAACAGCGTCCAGCATCGCCGGCACGTCCTGCTGCACCATGTCGATATCGTGCCCCAGCAGATAGACAAACGGATCCCAGTCGAAGCAGCCCATCGGCGGCTGCTCGCTGCCGGTCAGCCCCACCTGCGACAGCCAGCGCACAACCCCTTCAAGGGATATCGTCGAGTTAACAAATATCCCCTGCAATAGCGTCTTCGCGCTGCCAAACCGCTCCTGCAGGCAGTCCTCAACGTGACCTTTCGAATAGCCGGGAGCCAGAATATTCGCCTGCGGCACGCTCAGCCCCTGCTCGTGATGCGCATCGTGGAAACCGCGTAAACGCTCGCTGGTGTTATGGTCGCTGCTGCGCCCGCCGATGAAGGTCAGCGGCGCCAGCGATCCCCGACGGCGGGCGCTGTTAGCGAGGATCTTGTGGGTCAGCGCTTTCGCACCGCCGTAGTTATCCGAAATCACCGACGGAGAGAGAGACCCCGGCAGGTCGAGATTGACCGTAGGCACGCCCGCCTGCTGGCAGAGCGCGGAAATTTTATCCGGATTGGTCGCCCCGGTCGCGATCACCCAGTCAACCTGCCAGGAGAGCATCGCTTTTACCGCTTCGAGCTCCAGCTCCGGGCTTCGGCGCGTACAGGTGATAATCGGCAGCAGGCCACGCTCGCGGGCCATCTCCTCAAAGCGTTCAGCGACGGAACCGAAGTAGCGGTTATCGTATTTGGGGATAATCATGCCAATGACGTGTGATTTTTTACTGCGCAGCATGCTGGCCTGACGGTTAATCGCATAGCCCTGCTCCTCAGCAATCCGGGTCACCTTCTCGGCAAGCTTTGCGCTGATGCGGCGCTTTTTCCAGTTACCGTTGAGGATAGCGCTCACCGCGCTCGCCGAAACGCCGGAAAGCTCCGCCAGGTCGTAAATCGTTATCTTCTTCATTTTTCCAACTTGCGTCACAAAATCATGTCGCTGTTAATTTCCCCACTTGCTCAATCGATGAAGCGAGCGCAACATAGCTTCATCGATTGAGCATCCATTTCACGCCAGGAAGTACGCGCGCATACTGCCTTAACATGCCAGCAAGCCTGAATAATGATGCTGATATTCAATATGTTACCAGGTTTTTTGTCCATAACCTCGAACGCGATGCCCTCGGGTTCGATAGTTTTAACCAGACACGGCAAAGGATTATAAAATGAACCACTCTGTCTCCTCTATGAATACTTCCCTCAGCGGTAAAGTCGCCGCGATCACTGGCGCGGCGTCCGGTATCGGCCTCGAGTGCGCGAAGACCCTGCTGGGGGCTGGCGCAAAAGTAGTGCTAATCGATCGCGAAGGCGAAAAGCTCAACAAACTGGTCGCCGAACTTGGCGAAAACGCCTTCGCTCTGCAGGTGGATCTGATGCAGGCGGACCAGGTCGATAATCTTCTGCAGGGCATTTTGCAGCTTACCGGTCGTCTTGATATCTTCCACGCCAACGCCGGCGCCTATATCGGCGGGCCGGTGGCCGAGGGCGACCCGGACGTCTGGGACCGCGTGCTGCACCTCAACATCAACGCCGCCTTCCGCTGCGTGCGCAGCGTCCTGCCGCATCTGATCGCGCAACAATCCGGGGATATTATTTTCACCAGCTCCATCGCGGGCGTGGTGCCGGTGATCTGGGAGCCTGTCTATACCGCGTCGAAATTCGCTGTGCAGGCGTTTGTCCACACCACTCGTCGTCAGGTGGCGCAGTATGGCGTGCGCGTCGGCGCCGTACTACCGGGCCCGGTAGTGACCGCGCTGCTGGACGACTGGCCAAAAGCCAAAATGGATGAAGCGCTGGCCAACGGCAGTCTGATGCAGCCGATTGAAGTGGCAGAGTCAGTGCTGTTTATGGTGACGCGTTCGAAAAACGTCACCGTACGCGACATTGTGATCCTGCCGAACAGCGTGGATCTCTGACCCGTAACCAGCCTGTGAGAGGATGTGATGCAAAACGATACGCAAAACATTATTGGTGTGGATGTCGGTTCGGGCAGCGTGCGCGCCGGGGTCTTCAATCTGCGGGGCGAGCTTCTCGCCCACGCGACCCGGGAAATTACCCTGTTTCGCAGCGCCGGGAATAGGGTTGAGCAGTCGAGCCGTGAAATCTGGCAGGCGGTGTGCTACTGCATTAAAACCGCGGTGGCCAGCGCCGGCCTCCCGCCGTCGTCGATTGCCGGGATCGGCTTCGATGCCACCTGTTCGCTGGTGGTGATTGGCGATAACGACGCGCCGCTGGCGGTCGGGCCTTCGGACGATCCGGACCGCAATATTATTGTCTGGATGGATCATCGCGCCACCGCGCAGGCGGAAAAGATCAACGCGACGGGCCACCCGGTACTGCAGTACGTTGGCGGCAAAATCTCGCCGGAGATGGAAACGCCGAAAATTCTGTGGCTGAAGGAGAATCGCCCGCACATCTATCAGCAGGCGCGCCACTTCTTCGACCTCGCCGATTACCTTACCTGGCGCTCAACCGGCGATGACGCCCGCTCGGTCTGCACTGTGACCTGTAAATGGACCTACCTGGCGCATGAACAACGCTGGGATGCCGGCTACTTCCGCCAGATTGGCCTCGACGAGCTGGCGGATGAAGATTTTGTCCGCATCGGCCAGCGGATTGTCGACCCTGGAACCCCCTGCGGCGACGGTCTTTGCGCCACGGCGGCAGAAGAGATGGGCCTGCCGATCGGCACGCCGGTGGCGGTGGGGATGATTGACGCCCACGCGGGCGGCATCGGCACCGTTGGGGTGCTTAACGGCGCGGTCAACAATATGGCCTACGTCTTCGGCACTTCTTCCTGCACCATGACCACCACTGAGGAAGCGGTGTTCGTCCCTGGCGTCTGGGGCCCCTACTATTCGGCGATGGTCCCGGGCTACTGGCTGATTGAAGGCGGACAAAGCGCCGCCGGCGCAGCAATCGACCAGCTGCTGAGCTTCCATCCGGCGGCGGCGGCGGCTCGCGAGCAGGCGCAATCCGCGGGCGTCCCTCTGCCGGTCTGGCTGGCAGATCGCGTACTGGCGCAGGCTGCCTCACCTTCTGAGGCGGTCAAGCTGGCCGCCGGTCTACACGTGGTGCCCGAGTTTCTCGGTAACCGCGCGCCGCTTGCCGACCCCCACGCGAAAGCGCTGATTGCCGGGCTGGGGATGGAGCGGGACCTGGATAACCTGACCGCGCTGTACGTTGCCGGGTTATGCGGGATTGGCTATGGCCTGCGACAGATCCTCGACGCCCAGCGCGCCTGCGGAATTGAGAGTGAAAATATCGTCATCAGCGGCGGGGCCGGACAGCATCCGCTGGTGCGGCAGCTGCTGGCCGACGCCTGCGGCGTTAGCGTCGTGAGCACCGCCTGCAGCGAGCCGGTGCTGTTAGGCTCCGCCATCCTCGGCGCCGTCGCGGGCGGAATCGCGGCTTCACTGCCGGAGGCCATGAAGCAATTTACTCAGGTGGATGCCACCTATCACAGCGAGACTGCGTTTAGCTCGCTACATCAGCGCAGGTATGAGGCCTATAAGGCGCTACAACAGGCCGGCAGGCTGATTCGCGAATAACATCCCTCTTTTTTAATAACAATAATGCTCCGCTGCTGTGCAGCGGAGACACTCATCTGCACTCTGAAATCGAGGTCAACATGTCCGTTAATAACAAACAGTGGTACGGTCTACCGCTCAACCTCATCTGGGGATATGTCGCCATCGCCGTGTTTATGACCGGCGACGGCTTTGAGCTGGCTTTTCTGTCGCACTACATCAAAGCACTCGGATTCACCCCGGCGCAGGCTTCCTTTGCCTTTACGCTATACGGTCTGGCCGCCGCCCTGTCGGCGTGGGTCTCCGGCGTGGTAGCGGAGATCATCACCCCACGCAAGGCCATGATGATCGGTTTCGTACTGTGGTGCGTATTCCATGTACTGTTCCTCGTCTTCGGCCTCGGTCGCGCCAACTATGCGCTGATCCTGCTGTTTTATGGCATCCGCGGCCTGGCCTACCCGCTGTTCCTCTACTCATTTATCGTCGCCATTATCCACAACGTTCGCAGCGACAGTTCCAGCTCTGCGCTGGGCTGGTTCTGGGCGGTCTACTCCGTGGGCATCGGCGTGTTCGGCAGCTATATTCCGAGCTTCACCATTCCCCACATTGGCGAAATGGGCACCCTGTGGCTGGCGCTGGTCTTTTGCGCCACCGGCGGCATCATTGCGCTGGTGTCGATGCGTCATACCGAAACGCCGCGCCATATGCAGAACCTGACCACTCGCGAAAAACTCGCCGAACTGGGGCGCGCCGCGACGCTGCTCTATACCAACCGCAGCATCCTGTTCTCGAGCATTGTGCGCATTATTAACACCCTGTCGCTGTTTGGTTTTGCGGTGATTATGCCGATGATGTTCGTTGATGAGCTGGGCTTTACCACCTCGGAGTGGCTCCAGGTGTGGGCGGCCTTCTTCTTCACCACTATCTTTTCGAACGTTTTCTGGGGGATCGTGGCGGAGAAAATGGGCTGGATGAAGGTGATTCGCTGGTTCGGCTGCATCGGGATGGCGTTCTCCAGCCTGGCGTTTTACTACATCCCTCAGCACTTTGGCCACAGCTTTGCGATGGCGCTGGTGCCGGCTATTGCCCTGGGTATTTTCGTCGCCGCATTCGTGCCGATGGCGGCGGTGTTCCCGGCGCTGGAGCCGAACCATAAAGGCGCGGCGATTTCGGTCTATAACCTGTCAGCCGGGCTGTCGAACTTTCTGGCGCCGGCGATCGCCGTGGTGCTGCTGCCCTATTTCAGCACCATCGGGGTGGTGATTGCCTATACCGCCTTATATATTCTGGCCTTCTTCCTGTGCCCGTTAATCCGCGTTGAACAGCCTGGCTTTACCAGTGCTCAGAGTGCAAAACC
Organism: Klebsiella sp. GG_Kp173; assembly: GCF_040062415.1. NCBI lineage: Bacteria > Pseudomonadati > Pseudomonadota > Gammaproteobacteria > Enterobacterales > Enterobacteriaceae > Klebsiella > Klebsiella sp. GG_Kp173. Next base: position 13,252 of record NZ_JBEAFZ010000023.1, on the reverse strand, counting down.
GTTTACCGCCAACGCGGCGGAGTCTTAATAAACCCGACATCGGGTAGGAACAACGAGCAATCCGGGCGGTGACGCCCGGATTTTCGCCTTAGGCGATGGTGACTTTGCCGTCGAGGTAGACATCCTGCACGGCATTGATCAGCTTCACGCCGTCGGCCATCGATTTCTTAAACGCTTTACGGCCAAGGATCAGCCCCATGCCGCCGGCGCGTTTATTGATCACCGCCGTGCGCACCGCGTCGGCAAGGTCGGTCTCCCCGCCCGCCGCGCCGCCGGAGTTAATCAGCCCGGCGCGGCCCATATAGCAGTTGGCCAGCTGGTAGCGCACCAGATCGATAGGGTTATCGCTGGTCAGTTTGCTGTACACCCGGTCGTCGGTATAGCCGAAGTTAACCGCTTTGTAGCCGCCGTTATTCTCCGCCATTTTCTGCTTAACGATATCGGCGCCGATGGTGGCCGCCAGGTGGTTGGCCTGACCGGTCAGGTCAGCGGAAACATGATAGTCGACACCGTCTTTCTTGAAAGCCGAATTGCGCAGATAGGCCCACAGCACGGTGACCAGGCCCAGCTCATGCGCCCGCTCAAAGGCAGCGGAAATCTCTTCTATCTGACGACGCGATTGTTCCGAGCCGAAATAGATCGTCGCGCCCACGGCCACCGCCCCCATATTGAACGCCTGCTCAACGCTGGCGTAGAGGGTCTGGTCGTACTCGGTGGGGTAGCTCAGCGTTTCGTTATGGTTGAGCTTCACCAGGAAAGGAATGCGATGCGCGTAACGGCGCGACACCGAGGCCAGCACGCCGTAGGTCGACGCCACGCAGTTACAGCCGGCTTCGATCGCCAGCTCGACGATATTTTTCGGATCGAAGTACAGCGGGTTGGCGGCGAAGGAAGCCCCCGCCGAGTGCTCCACGCCCTGGTCGACCGGCAGAATGGAAAGGTAGCCGGTCCCCCCCAGACGTCCAGTGTTGTACAGGGTTTGCATATTGCGTAGCACCGCCGGTGGCCGGTTGTTATCCACCATCACCCGATCAACATAATCTGCGCCAGGCAGATACAGCTGGTCGGCCGGAATGGTTATACAACGGTGCTGCAAAAGGCTCTCGGCATCTTTGCCCAGCAACTGCGTAATATCAGTCATAGCAATCTCCCGTAAGGCCGGCCGGAGCCGGCATGCATTATCCCAACCCAATTATTTTGGGCAGGTTAAGCCTGGTACCGACTTAGCCTATTTTCCAGCCGGGAGGGCATTTTTTCAGGAGATTCTGCTGTCCCGTTACGCTGCCATTTACCACCAGGCGTGGAAATGGTGTACCGGTCCGATGCCGTGGCCCACCTCCAGGGAGTCGGCCTGGGCCAGGGCCGCCGACAGCCAGGCCTTGGCCTCGGTAACGGTGGCCGCCCAGTCGGCGTGACGCGGGCGCAGCGCCGCCAGCGCGGCGGAGAGTGTGCAGCCGGTGCCGTGGGTGTTTTTGGTCTGCACTCGCGGCGCGGTAAATCGCTGTTCCCCTTCGCGGGTGAAGAGCCAGTCCGGGCTTTCGGCATCGTCGAGATGGCCGCCTTTCATTAATACTGCGCCGCAGCCCAGCGCCAGCAGCGCCCGCCCCTGCTCCAGCATTTCGCGCTCGTTGCGCGCATGGGGGGCGTCAAGCAGGGCGGCCGCTTCCGGCAGGTTTGGAGTGATCAGCGACACCTGCGGCAACAATCGTTGACGCAGGGTCTCCACCGCCGAGGCCGACAGCAGCGGATCGCCGCTTTTCGCCAGCATGACGGTATCCAGCACCACATTGGCCACCCGGTAGCGCGCCAGCCGCTCGGCCACGGCTTCCACAATATCGGTCTCCGCCAGCATGCCGATTTTGGTGGTATCGATGCGCACATCGCTGAATACCGAATCGAGCTGCGCCGCCACAAAGTCCGGTTCAATACGATAGACCGACTGCACGCCGCGGGTATTCTGCGCCACCAGGGCGGTGATCGCCGAGCAGCCATAGGCCCCCAGCGCGGAGAAGGTTTTCAGATCGGCCTGGATACCGGCCCCGCCGCTGGGATCGGTGCCGGCGATGGTCAGGGCATTGATGCGTTTCATGCGCGCACCTCCTGATACAGCGCGTCGAGAAACGCCGGAACAAAGCTCCCGGGTCCGCCGTGACGGGCGGCGATTTCCCCGGCCTGCTTCATTAGCCCGCAGGCGGCGGCCACGTTTTCCAGCCGGTCGCCCGGCAGCGCCGCGCTCGCCGCCACCACCGCCGACAGCGCGCAGCCGGTGCCCACCACCCGGGTCATCAGCGCGCTGCCGCCCGCCACGCTGAGCACCCGCTCGCCGTCGGTGACGTAATCCACCTCGCCGGTGACCGCCACTACGGTGGTCAACTGACGAGCCAGCGCCTGGGCCGCCGGCAGCGCTGCGGCGGCCGTATCGGTGGTATCCACCCCGCGCCCGCCGCCGCTCATCCCGGCCAGCGCAAGAATTTCAGAGGCATTGCCGCGGATGGCTGCCGGCTGCAGGGCCAGCAGCTCGTGACAAAAGGCCGTGCGCTCGGTCAGGGCGCCGACCGCTACCGGATCCAGCGTCCAGGGCTTGCCGGCCTGGCGGGCCTGCTCCACTGCGGCGCGCATGGCCACGGCGCGGTCTGCGGTCAGGGTGCCGACGTTGATTAACAGAGCATCAGCGATAGCGGCGAACTGCGCCGCTTCGCGGGGATCGATCACCATCGCCGGCGAGGCGCCGACGGCCAGCAGAACATTGGCGGTAAAGGTCTGCACCACGTCATTGGTCATGCAGTGCACAAGGGGGGAATGGGCGCGCAGCAGATGGCGCAGGTGCGCGACAGGCGCGGGATTCAGCAGCTCAGGCATGGTTTGCTCCCGCCAGACGAGGTAGAAGCAATGACCCTGCGGTCTCTGACTTCCCTACGCTGGCATTATCCAGATCAGGTGGTACGGGTATTTCTCAGCCTTCAACGAAGAAGGGCACCCCGAGTCATTTGGTACAAAATCAAAAAGTTGCGATTAACGTCCCGTTAATCCCTGTTCTGGATCATGCCAGCGGGAAGCCAAAGACTCAACCCTAAAAAATGCTCTGTGTGCCAGCTTGTGTCCCAAGTTGTGGCTCACAGCACCAGACACAAAAAAGGCCGGGTTTCCCCAGCCTCAACAGCACAATTGAAGGTGCCTTCACAAACCTATTTACCTAGATGTGCTCTTACCTTAGCGGTGCCATTACCAACAGCTCTAACAGCAGCCCTAAGCTGAGATTCAGTAACACCCAACGCTTGGGTCCAATATGCCACTTCCCAAGATTCACTCAAGCTGATGAAACGTTTATCTTCTGGCTGCCGACGCTGTAAGTTATCTGCCATTTGGTTTGTCCTGAGTATTACAAGCTTATGCCTGCACACTACTTATATGACTCCTCCGCCGCTTAGTAAACGGTCAGTTATTAAACAATTGACACTGGTCATAAAACCAGTAAAAAACATTTGCCGAGCTTGCGTACTCTACCGCTTCGGAACTATCATTATCACTATATATTGTGGTCATACATAATGAAAATACAATATATGCAACCATCCATACTGTGAATAGGTGTTTAAATGGTAGCTAATAGTAAACAGTCGTCTAAAGATGTATCTCATCTGGCAGCAGAGACCCTTAACAATCCAAACCCCTCGGCGATTCAGAAAAGTTTAGCAGGTTCTGTACTGTCCCAAGCCGGGACAAAAAACCAGACTGGTGCAGATATGGAAGCCAAAGCATCAGCGGCATTAAAAAATCCGCGCTCAAGTGATATCACCAAAACGCTAGCTGGTTCAGTTGTTTCTCAATCGAACAAAAAACGTTAATGAAAAAAGCCGGGATTTCCCGGCTTTTATACTTGTAACGTCTTACTTCTTTTTAGGTTCAGGTAAAACTTCACGGCACTATCAAATCCGTAGGTTTGAATCCGATCCAATAGGCTCGATCTGCTACAGCCAAGACGACGCGCCAGCGCTGACATGTTGATGATCGCATCATCGCCCTTGCCATCTAGAATCCACTGCATAAGCGGCATGTTGCCAGTACCGATCAAAGCTAATTTCATTTTGTGAATCTCCTCTTCTTTGCCTCCAGCACCGAAGGTGTCTCGCAATAGCGAGAGTGCTTCGCACCGTTAGCCTCGCCACGGTGGGGACAATGCGCCCCCAATACCGTTAAGCCAATTGCTTACGCTGCGTCATCCATAGTGACCTTCAGAACGAAGTCCGGACGCATTGGGATCTGAATCTGTGATAACTCACTGACCACCTCATAGTTCATGAACTTATCACGCAGAACGTAATGGTAAGACGGATAAACCGGACCATTAGCAACTTCAGCATGACGGCTCGCCGGAGTCTGGTAAGTCATGTACGGAGACAGGTCGCCCTCTACGATGTTGGAGAACGTCGCCAGCATGTAGCCTTCACCGTCTGCAATGCCGTATAGCGGATCGTCAACCTGCACCACTGTTACGCGCCCGATGTTGTATCGGTCATATGCCCCCAAATTGTCAGGGAAAATGATGTCACGGGACGTGGCTTGGAATAATGCTGCCTGATATGCGGTTGGGTTCGCCTGAATAGCGGCGAATAACGAAGGTGAAGCCAGCAGATAAACCTGCTTAATGCTGGAAGACCAGCCACCCAGATTTTTCTTCAGCAGCGTGACAGCGTTCTGCATCTCAGTAATGACGTTGGCACTGGTGCCAGTCTTCACGGTTGTTGTTGGCTGGCTAATGCCCCAGAAGGTTTGCCAGTTCAGGTCAGGGCCTTCACGTAGGTGTGTCGCCTCTACAGTATTGTGAAGAAGACTCTGTGCCATTGCATATTCAACATCGCGGCGGGTTTGCAGGTAGTGCTTCAGGGTATGATTAGCAACTACATCTTCAGCGGTCATCTGGCGATTTGTTCCCGGCTGACGTTTCCCCTGCCAATCCTGGCTGGTGATGGTCGAACTATAGACATGGAGTGGAGCCTGGACGGTCACGTTAGCCGCTTTAGGGAAGTTGATAGCGCTCATTTCAGAACCATAACGGGCAACTGATTTAGTCACTTCACGCTGCACATCTTCCAAAGTATCGAGTGCGATGATTTGTGTATCACTCGGACGGCTGGTAAAGATCCCCAGGCTGGACAGGAGGTACCCCTCGCCACTCGGCTTGACGAATTGCCCAGAAAGGTTTGTAAAATCACTTAATTTCATATTGTTATCTCTCCTTGATTAGATAGCGGTGTTTGCGTCAGCAATGCGGTTGCCTTGCTTAACAAGGGCGGCGTAAGCAGCATCTTTTGCAGCAGCCGCTACAACCAGACCCGCCGGGTTGAAAACGCATTGGGTATCACTGATAACCAGGCTACGGGCATCACCTGCAATTTGGTTTTGCAGAGCTACAGCACAGTTATCAGCATCGGCTGCAACATATGCCGCGCCTGTGGTCGGGTTAATCACATCACCACAAGTCACGTTAGCAGCCAGATCGAGGATCACGGTGCGCTTATGAAAGATCGGACTATCGGTATAAACCAATACATCCTGTGGGGTTTTGCTTTCGTATTCGAATGCCATGTTTTTGTATCTCCATACAGTTATTCGGTCACAAAGTGATGAACCGTAGGTTCACCGCCAAGCGGCCTTGTTAAATAGCCTGATATACAGGCAGTTATCGTTATTCGGCAGATTTGCCGGGATTTGGTACAGGTGTAAAAGAGGCCGCCCAGGGGCGACCTTTTTCGCTTCGTGTTCCACGCAGAAAAAACACCCGGAAGCAGGAGCCCCTGCCCCGGTGGTAGAGAAATAAACAGCGTTTATTATTTTTCTGATGGAGAGATTAAGAAGAAGGGAGCACGGCTAACGCCAATTGATGGGCAAGGAGTCCCAAACGCGCCGCGCTCGTGCCAATTTTCGTCTGGCGATGACGGCCTGCGAGGAGGCAGGGCTTTGGCTAATCCCGTCGAGGTGATACCACGGCAGTATTATTTTGTTTCAGTCGGGGTTTGTTGTCCGGCTGAACGAATAAGCGGCTGGCTGGTGCAAAGAGGCTCGTGCAAAGCGTTTCGGAGACCAGCTGCCTGAGAGGTGACACGTAACAATTGGCAGCAGTACGCAGACTCTTTCGAATCTATTAATCACATCTTTTTATTATTTTATCATTAAACCGTTAAATTCGCCATCAATTTAATTGACATCTTGGTTTATTTGTGATTCAAAATAAAAGGTTATATCTAACCAGCACCGCTACGTGCTGGTTAGATAATATGTGAATAGCGGTCTGGGTCTGAGGCTACAACCTCGCGGCATTTAACGCGAGCACGTTCGAGAGCGCCCTCATCTATAATGTGAGGTGTAAACGTTCCGGCATTAACCGGGACGGACTTGAGCACTTCTAACTCGGTAGGGGGGTTGCCTTCGGCAAATCTCCCTCGGAGATATTCAGGATGTTGATCCAGAAAGTTATCGGTGACGCCCTTCAGATTATCCCGTGCCTTTTGAAGTTCGTATTCCTCCGGTGTCATGCCATGCATCGCGGCGCACAGAGCATTTCGAATGCTGTTCAGTGTCATTTTTATATTTCCTGTAGAGGTTCAGGCCGTTACGTAGCCATAGGAAAACAGCTACCGATAACGGCAGGTAGGGGAAAATGTCTTGTAAATTCAATATTTTTAGTGCAACTGGATGGGTTTGTGCTTTCTGTTCGCGTGGTGTTTTACGGTTTTACGGTATGCAATGTATAGAGGGTCTGTACGGTCAGGCATACGGCTCGTAATCTGCTGATCCGTCACGCCCTCAGAGTGAAGGTGCGATATGACGGTAAAAAGCGGCATCTGCAAATCTCGGCATATCGTTGCCAGCATACTACCGGACTCAAAATATTGGCGGACAGTTAATCTAGTTACATATTGATTTGTATATGTAATTCGTCTAAACCTAGGGTTCCACGTCTCCGCCAACTCTGCCACAAACTCAGGATCAAGTCGGAGGAGCAATGCGACTTTGCCGCAAGTCATACCCATTACCAATAATTTCTGTGCGGTTTTAACAATTGAGTCGTCTCTACGACGATTTTTGAAAAGACGAGTTAGGTCGGGAATTTTTTTTTCTGGGTCAGCCTTCAGGCTGTTAGTAGTCTGGCTATCGCCAGTTGCTTGCTCACACAATTTTCCTCCTTTAAAGGTTTTCTAAGGCAGCATCAAAATCGGCTTGGGTTGGTTCAGAATAAGTCTCTTGCTCAATATCCCCTCCATATCCCTGATAGGTTTCCTCTTGGTCGTCATCATCTGGTGAGACAAATTTAAAACTGAGCTTGGGTCTACCACTACGGGAGAACTCAACAACATTTTTCCCGTCTGGCCCACTCAGGGGTGTATTATCATCAATGGGTAGAGCATCATCGACAGGAGCACCCACAACAGGTACGCCGTCTGGTTTTCCAGCAGCAGCCGCAGAAGTCTCAGGGGCATCAGTAACAGGTTGTTGTTCATCTTCACCGTTGCTCTCCTCTTTCGGTGTGACTTTCTTATTTGTTTTCTTCGCTAGGAACTCCTCTACCGATGCTGCTGTGAATATACTGCTTGTCCCTTTACGTTTCTGGATGTCCAATAATCCGAGACTCTCCAGTCTGGCTGTTCGGCGCGTGACAGTCTTCTCACTGCACTCGAAGCGATCTGAAATCGTTTTTCTAGTTTGGTAACACGGTTTCTTCTGGTAAAGAAAAGTGAAGAAGAACATCCACCATACAAGATCATCACCATCTATTTTCTCAACCCTCCCAGATGGAGTAAGAATGTTTTTACCCAAGATTCCAAGGATCTCGTTTGGGAGCATGGCAAACTTGCCAGATACTGTCTGCTCGGTATTAGTTTCTAATGTCTCGGTCATTGTTATATCCTCGCTGGTTATCTGTTTTATTCTTTTCAATAATTTTTGCTGCTGTTTGCAGCAATTCACTGCATAATTTCGCCATTGGCATGTCGCGGCGGTTCGCCTCTTTCAGCAATGTGCGATAGGTTTCATCCGGGAATGAAATGTTCATGCATCCTGTCTCCTGTCCGTCAGATGTGGAAATTCTCCCCTGCGATCATCGTGGCGATCAGGGGTAAAGGGCCGTGTTTGCGGCGATTTCGTTTTGACGACTTTGCGCCAGTAGGTGAAGGGGGCGGGGTTATTCGGCTGTGGTCAGGTCGGGGATAGCCTTTCCTGTTATCTCTTCGTACTCATCACCAGACTGGATGGCAAGGAGTAGCAGGATTTGACTATCCATGAGCCCCAGACCTTTATCGGCATAGTACAAGCGCCACGCTGTGATTATCGGTTGAATTATGTCCAGCACATTCCGCCCTTTCGCCAGTTCAGCGTTATACGGCTTGAGCATATCCTTAAGGATCTGGAAATCCTTTGCCATTTTCTTACGTTGTTTCAGAAGGCGGATTGCCTCTTTGGTATGTGGATATAGTTTGTCAGCACCTGCGGCACCACCTGGGCAGCGGTTACGGAATGAATGCAGTGCCTGAACGGTGATCACATTGTTCATGATGCAGTCTACGATTGTGGATGCGTCCACGCTGGTAAAATCCAGCACTTGTTTCTTAGCCATTTAATCTCCTTCTTCATATGGGTATCACCAGCACCGCTGGCATTCTTTAATCGCTCATTCGATTTCATGTTACTACTTTAACATTTTAGAGAGTGTTTGTCAAGTTGTTTTACTCTCAATTAAAATGTCAACTATTTTCTTAATGAAACACGCTAGTAACTTCAACTTTAGCACTGTAAGCGAAGCAGTACGACGTTACCTACCGAGAAAACCCGCTCTTAGAGCGCGATATAGAGGACGCACGCGCACCTTGATTCCCCGCCGGATACGGAATCAGGATTACGGTAGCTTTTACTCTAACGGGCCTTATAAGGCTCAGGAAAGCGCCGCCCCGGAGTGAACCGGACAGATGCAAAGCAGTCCTCTGCGCCGTGCTCGATCCACATATGGCGAACAAGTTCGCATACCCACACAGAGCAGCGTTTAACGCTGTTGGAGTAGCCTGTCGGGTTACCCGAGTCACAGAGGCCAGCTTGCTGGGTGATGTGCTCACGAGGGTTAGGAGGTCATGAGATGGCGTTGCTGTTTACGTCATCGATAATGGGCTTCTTACCCACAGATATCTAAAGTGGCGGAGCCTGTATACGATATCCCGCGAAGCGGATAACAACCACAACCCCGACAAGTTAAACGCAAGTTTAACCCTGCCTTTGCCCTTTGAGTTTTACAGATTTATTAAAGAGATTTTTTATTTTAGATGTATTAAAGATGTATTAGGGAGACACCATGCCGTCCCTACCACCGAGACACTATATTGTCCCTACCACCGAGGACACCATGCCGTCCCTACCACCTGAGACACTATATTGTCCTCACCACTTATTTACATAGTAGGTACATTATACTGTCCCCACCACGAAACAGCCTTCCCAGTAATCCAGGCGATCAGCCAGCTTTCTCGACATGGTTGGTTAAGCACCTTTACTAATGGTCTACCATAAACTTTCCCGCTGGTACTTCCTGCCGTAACTGAGTAACCTCGTTCAATCAGTGAACAAAAGGAAACATTATGGAATTCGTCCAAGGCAAGGACAGCTTTAACGAGATGGCAACTGGAATCCTGGTGAAACTGTTTGCGGACTATCCGGCTTACTCTTCTTTCGAATTTTCAGACTTCGGCTGGAAGCCCAGAGGAGACAGAACTCAGATTGACCTGCTTTGCAACACACTCCAGGCTCTCAGCGATATGGGTTACATTGATATAATCTCATCAACCGACATGGACTACGCCGCCAAGTTAACTCCAATAGGCTTAAAGTTGCTTCAACAGCAAGCGCCAGGCGCAGGCGATACCGTGATCAACATTCTGAAAGGTGCAGCAGGTGAAACCCGGACAGCGCTCATCGGTGCCATCATCGGTTGGATTTTCGGCGGGAAATAATTGAGTTTAAATACCTTTTAATTGCGGTTAATTGATAGAAAATCCTGTCTGTTGTCACTGGCTCGCCTGTGGGATGTGGTGATCGTTATATCGAGATGTACACAACGCATCCAGCACTGACGTGGCTTCGTTAAATCTGTCAACCAGTCGGGTGTTAAACCTGTTTACCGTCCCCTTTCCAAAACCGAAAAATAAATTTTCTTCTCAAAATCAATAAAATCCAGTCGCTTCTGGACTCTTTGAGCCGCCTGCATAACGCTGTGGGAGGTCGTGGATTATCGGTCAGTCAGTTCACAGTTGTGTAGATATAACGCCGCTACGGGCTTCTGGTGAAACGTAGGAGGGATTGGTGGTGGTGCTCGCGCTGGTGTGGATTTCAGGCAATAAAAAACCCCGCTAAGTGGCGAGGTCAGAGAGACAAGGGGCGTAAAGTTAAATCATTTCAGACGATAGAAAGTAGCCTTGCTGATACCCAACTCCTTTTGAATATCCTTTGGTGATAAACCGCAGCTAATAAGCTCTTGAACCTGTTCTGGCGTCACTTTGTTAGGTCTACCGCAGTGAACCCCCTCAGACTGAGCACGTTTAATGCCAGCGGTTCTACGCTCTGCGATCAAATCCTTTTCCAGTGAAGCCAGTCCAGCCATCATGGTTAACATCAATTTACCCACTGGTGTTGAGAGGTCGAAGCCTTCACGCAAACTGATAACCTTCACACCTTTAGCCCGTAAAGTCTCAACCGTGGATAATACGTCGATAGTGTTACGGCCCAAGCGGTCTATACCAACCACAATTAAAGTATCACCTTCACGAATGTAAGCCAGAAGGTCACCGAACCCTTTACGCTCTGCCGCCTTCACACTACCGCTTGTGGCTTCATCGCAGTACCACTTGCTAACCTGGTAACCTGCATCAGCAATTTGTTGCTTCTGGTTCTCTACTGTCTGCTCGTTGGTAGACACACGCACATATCCGATGATTGATGTCATGGGAATTTCCCTGTCTCAAAAGTAAGTCTCATTAAGATAACTGTCTCAAAACTTAAAATCAAACTTTTAAGACATCATCAGGGCGCATTCTTCCGTTAAGTAAAATCGTCTTAAAAGGAAGTCCTTTTAAGACTGCATAGTAAAGGTTATGCAGTCAGACTAATGAGCCAGGACACCGGGGACCAGTCAGACGACCCCATCGATATTTCGTAAAGATCCGTAAAGATAGTTGACGGTATATCTGTCCGTTAGACACCGCAGATGATGTGAAACAGATATTTTTCGGGCAGAACATCAGAAGAGGGGTGCTTGCTTACATTTTTCTCGTGGGGGGACAGGTGGGTTTCAGGATGTGGCGTGAGCCACACGCCGAAACCTACACTTCATCAAGGTTTCAGCAATCACAGGAGCGCAATTATATACACTTCTGAAGCGAATCAAAACAAAACCCACATTACTTTAGTGGTAACACTTTGTGATGCGAGAGTCGATCTCTACCGCCATTCTGTTTCGAAGAAAAACTAAGCAGACATTGCCATTTTCGCCTATTTGATTATCAAACGATTCTCGTCATCAAGAGGTGCGATATAGACTAAATTAAACATGTCCCCATTAGATGTCCTAACAGTCAGTTTTTCCCAATCAACAATCGCATGGTCTGGAAGGTTGGGAGTAATCCATGCGCTTTGATATGTTCGATTGCCTTTTAATGTAAAATTACCTTTAGCGGTTAATTCTTGAGCAGGCCCTGCAAGAGGATTCAACTCATACCACCATACCCCTCCATCATTTCTTAAATGTCCATATAGTGGGTTTCCATCAGCATCTTGAATTTGATAAAAATCCTTTAAATCACTCATGTTTCTAACCTACCCCTATTTTTTATTGTCGACGGCAGTAATACCACTGGTCCATTATGATAGATTCTTTACTTAAGCTCAGTTGAGGTGGATGTAACGAGATGTTCCCAAGGTAAATCCTCATTGGCAGGCATCCCAGACAGTGTTCTTGCGTATGACTCAGCCTCGGCATAACTCCCGAAATTTTGGCTGGCGAGACATTCTGAGGCATACGACATAACTACGCTCCACCCTGCATCTCTTTCATAAATAGAGATAATCTTTCCGTCACTTTTCTTCATCTCTTGCATTACTCTTCCCATGACTCCCCCAGTTGAAAGCTTTTTGATTAGTATATGGAATGTACCATTCATATTATCAATCAAATTCTTTCGAAAGCCAGATTTTAAATAATAGCAGCCATTTAGCGCCGTGATGGGACACCATAAAAGCGCTGTAGGCGCATCATTGGGGGAGGCAGGAACACCAATCGAGACGATCAGTAAGATGCTGAACCACAGCAGCCCAGCAGTCACTATGACGTATCTTGATATTACCCAGGACGAAGTGAACCAGACCTATCAGATGGTGATCTAGGTTCCTCACAGATAATGCGAGCCAATTGTTAACTATATGTTGCATACCTCCACAAAACAGGACTGAGGTCAGCCCCTCAGCTTATGGTGATTGCGCGGCATGAAGCCGCTTAGTTAGTACAACCGATGAAGAAATCAGCATTCGATCAAATTTACATATTTTTTTCAATCTTGTTGAAATCTTCTCCAGGCCTTATACGACGTGGGCTTGCGGATTATTACCCTTCCGCAACCTCAATTTAACGTCAAAATCAACCCTTGTACTCAAAAGATTCCTTAATAAAATATTGCTTATGTAGTAGGTAGTCATGATCATGCCACTACATGTAGTACCCTTGCCTAAATTGCAGGCATAAAAAAACCGGGTCCATTTTCACAAACCCGGTCTCTGAAGCATGACCGCCATGAGTTTGCAGACTCATAACGATTGTTAGCCTCATCATCATTTTTGACGACTTGATTGTGCCTGGCTTGGTTGGTCATGTAAACCCTGAAGTTAATGTTGATAAAGGACAAATACATGCCAATTTGCAAACAAGCACACCGTTATAACTCTATTTTCATCAGCTTACCTCATGATCAAGGTGGTGATGGTCGCCACAAATGTTGTGGTTGTGCCTATGATCAGGGGTATCGCGCTGGTCTAGCTCGTACAGGTCAACCTTGGGTTGATTTGGCGGCTCTTCCTGATAGTCAGGCAGGGACTGTGCGTCATAAAAGCCCACAGGCTTCTTTTGCTGAAGGGTATCGTAACGGTGTGAATGATTCTTATCTTCAGGTTATTTAGGGAAGGTGCGAATAAGCAGGTCATTTCTTCCCAAGCTGACTCGCTGATT
>NZ_JBEAFZ010000022.1:0-83680 GCF_040062415.1 Klebsiella sp. GG_Kp173 | reverse complement strand
CTGCCTGTCACGCAGGGGGTCGCGGGTTCGAGTCCCGTCCGTTCCGCCACTTATTTAACATTAAGCCTGCTCAGATAGCAGGCTTAGTGGTAAGAAAGCTTTAGGGGCGTAGTTCAATTGGTAGAGCACCGGTCTCCAAAACCGGGTGTTGGGAGTTCGAGTCTCTCCGCCCCTGCCATTTATAAGAATCCTTTGCTCAGGCAAAGGATTTTTTTTATCTCTACTATCCATCTGCAATATCCCTATTCAAAATACCTTGCTCCTCTCCGTCCATGGAGAGTACCGCTTATTCCAGGATAGGGCTTTTCAGGATCTCGTGGATCTGCGCCTGCTTATCGCTATTTTGTAACCAGATCGCATAGAGTGGGCGGGACAGCGTAGCGCTGTCCATGACCGTATGTAACCCATGCTTCTCTTTCGCCCAGCGAACAGGTAGCCAACAGCAGCCGCGCAGACGCGATAATTGCTGATAGATCAGTTCAGCTGAAGAGGTAGTGAGCAGCGGAACATCATCGCTTCCTATCAGACCCACTTCGTTTTGCTGAAAATCGGGCCCCCATTCAAGGCGCAAGTAGTTTAATTCATTTCTGTTTTTTGCAGGCGATGTGCAATACAGGGCAAGAGTAAAATTACCCAACAGCTGGCTGCTTAATTCATCCATCTTCGGCGATTCGGTGGTGATCAGCAGATCCAACTGGCGTTCGTGAAGCTGTTTAACCAGCGACTGCCGCTGCGCGATACGCGCTTCAAACTGGAGATTGTAAGGTGCGCTGTAGAGGGTGCCGAGCCAGCCGTTAAGCATGCATTCCCACAGCGAGGCGCTGGCCCCGATGGAGAATTCATTATGTCGCGAAGAGTGTGCGACCTCCTTGCGCGCAGCCTGCCAGGTATTCATTAGCGTTTCGGCGTAGGGCAGGAGCTTTTCTCCGGCGGTCGTCAGGCGAATGTTATTACGATGTCGTGTGAACAGGTTCACACCAAGTTGATTTTCCAGCTGACGAATACGAAAGCTGACCGCTGACTGCGTCAGGTAAAGCGCCTCTGCTGCTCGCCCAAAGTGACGAGTTCTGCTCACTTCCAGGAAAGTCTTGAGCAATTCCGTATCCACACCGTTCTCCACAAAATTATTTGTCGTGATGATTTAAATGTTTTGTTTGACGCTCTGTCAAGCGTAACTAATACTCCGCGCCATAAATAGCTCGGCCAAAGAATCAGGAGCGTGTAGGATGGCGGAAAGCTTTACGACGACTAATCGTTTTTTCGACAATAAAAATTATCCACGCGGGTTCTCCCGTCACGGTGATTTCACCATCAAAGAGGCGCAACTGCTGGAACGTCATGGTTATGCCTTTAACGAACTGGAACTGGGTAAACGCGAACCTGTTACCGATGATGAAAAACAGTTTGTCTCGGTGTGCCGTGGTGAGCGTGAGCCGGTAACGGAAGCAGAACGCGTATGGATTAAGTATATGGCGCGCATCAAGCGGCCGAAGCGTTTCCATACTCTTTCCGGCGGCAAACCGCAGATGGAAGGCGCTGACGATTACACCGAAAGCGATGACTAAGAAAAAAGGGCGTAAGCCCTTTTTTTACGCCATCATTTTCTGCAGATGGTTTAGCATCCGGTCTATCGCCCGATAGCTGAGCGCCTCCTGCAAATGACGGCGTTCAATCTCTTCAGCCTCTGCCAGATCGGCAATGGTTCTCGACACCTTTAACAGACGCTGCCAGGCTCGTATAGAGAGCCCCAGCTGCGTTAGCGTCTGTTCCAGCCAGACAGCGTCCTCCCGCCGTAAGTGGCAGCAGCTCTTCATTTCACGATTCTCAAGATGCGCATTGAGCTTATTTTGTCTGAGCATTTGCCGTTCGCGCGCCGCCAGCACCCGTTGTCGGACCGTTGCGCTAGACTCTTCGCCCTGCGTGCCCTTGCTCAGTATCCCTGGCGGCGGCAGCGGGATCTCTAAGGAGAGATCGAAGCGGTCAAGGAAGGGGCCTGACAGACGTCCCAGATAACGTAATGTCTGCTCAGGCGATGTACGATTATGTTTGCCCTGATAATGCCCTGTCGGGCTTGGGTTCATCGCCGCGATAAGCTGAAAGCGCGCCGGATAGTCAATTTTGGCGCGCGAGCGTGATATGTGGATCTTGCCTGACTCAATGGGTTCGCGCAGCGCATCCAGTACACGCCGCTCAAACTCCGGCAGTTCATCAAGAAACAGCACGCCATTATGGGCCAGGGAAATCTCACCGGGGACCGGTATCGAGCCGCCGCCCACCATTGCTGCCAGCGAGGCGCTATGATGAGGTGCGCGAAACGGCCTCTGACGCCACCGGGTCTTCGCGGTATGCAGATTGACCAGACTCTGAATGGCCGTGCTCTCCAGGGCTTCCTGATTGCTTAAGGGCGGCAGGAGACCGGGTAGCCGGCTGGCAAGCATGGTTTTCCCGGTGCCGGGTGGGCCGATCAGGAGCAGGTTGTGACCCCCGGCGGCCACAATCTCCAGCGCTCGCTTGCCCTGCTGCTGGCCGATAACATCGCGCAGATCTTCGCCGCGTTCATCAACAGAGGGTGCCTCGGCGAGAGGCGGCGAAAGCGATGTCTGCCCCGCGAGAAAAGCGCACACCTCCTGCAGATGGTCGGCGACCAGGCAATCGCTGCCGCCGATCAGGCCGACCTCAGCCGCATTATCAGAGGAGACGACGATGCGCCGGCCGGCTTTGATGGCCTCCATTGCGCTGGGGATCGCCCCTGGAACGCCGCGTAACCCACCTGTGAGGGCGAGTTCGCCCACAAACTCATATTGATTCAGTCGCGTCGTGTTGAGCTGCTCTGAGGCAACGAGAAGCGCGAGAGCGATAGGTAGATCGTATCGTCCGCCCTCTTTAGGCAGATCCGCTGGCGCCAGGTTAATGGTTATTTTCTTCGCAGGGAAAGCGTAGCCGCTGTTGATCAGGGCGCTGCGAACCCGGTCACGGGCCTCTTTCACGGTGGTCTCCGGCAGTCCGACCATAGTCAGGCCGGGCAGACCGTTGCTGAGATGAACCTCGACAGTAATCAATGGCGCTTCGATACCGAGCGCCGCGCGGGTATAGACGATGGCGAGCGACATAAAACCTCCTGGACCAGGAAGGATTATGGCTGACCTGTGTTAGAACGGGATCGGTAATAGTCAGAAGTTAGGACCATAAATCCATACTTTTCGCGCTATATCATTACATTTAGCCGAAACTGGAAGTTCGCTCGCAAAACAGAGCGGCGTTGGGAAGGAGGGTGCAAAAGAGCGCGGCAGGCGAGAGAAAACTGAGTTTTTTTCATCTTTGAATTTTTTCATATAAAACAATTATTTTTGCTGAAACTGTTAGGCTGCTCAGCAACAGAGATATAAAAAAATCTTGTGTTTTATGTGATGTCTGTGGTACCTCTTTAGGTATTCCTTCGAACAAGAAGCCAGAAAGTACAGAAAATGACAGCCCTTCTACGAGTGATTAGCCTGGTCGTGATTAGCGTGGTGGTGATTATTATCCCACCGTGCGGGGCTGCACTTGGACGAGGAAAGGCTTAAGAATCAAGCCTTAACGAACTAAGACCCCCGCACCG
Organism: Klebsiella sp. GG_Kp173; assembly: GCF_040062415.1. NCBI lineage: Bacteria > Pseudomonadati > Pseudomonadota > Gammaproteobacteria > Enterobacterales > Enterobacteriaceae > Klebsiella > Klebsiella sp. GG_Kp173. The sequence goes on along the minus strand of NZ_JBEAFZ010000022.1, from coordinate 80,082 downwards.
AAAGGTCCGGGGGTTTTTTTATAACTGAAATAACCTAAGCGAGGAGCAGATGATGACTTTTAGCATAAAATTCTGTTTCTCCCGATTTATGACGGGGAACTAACTATGAATGGCGCGCAGTGGGTGGTACATGCTTTGCGGACACAGGGGGTCGACACCGTTTTTGGCTATCCGGGTGGCGCAATTATGCCGGTTTACGATGCACTGTATGACGGCGGCGTGGAGCACCTGCTGTGCCGGCATGAGCAAGGGGCAGCCATGGCGGCCATTGGTTATGCGCGAGCAACCGGTAAAACCGGGGTATGTATCGCGACTTCCGGCCCGGGCGCAACCAACCTGATCACCGGCCTGGCGGACGCTTTGCTTGACTCCATCCCCATTGTCGCTATCACCGGCCAGGTGGCCGCACCCTTCATCGGCACGGATGCGTTCCAGGAGGTAGACGTTCTCGGTTTGTCACTGGCCTGTACTAAGCACAGTTTCCTCGTGCAGTCTCTGGACGAGCTGCCGCGGGTCATTGCTGAAGCTTTCCAGGTGGCAAACTCAGGCCGTCCAGGCCCGGTGCTGGTTGATATCCCTAAGGATATTCAGATGGCGCAGGGCGATCTCGATCCCCATTTCTCTATGGTCGCCGATGAGATGGCATTCCCGCAGGCGGAAGTGGCTCAGGCTCTGCAGATGCTGGCTCAATCGCAGCAACCGATGCTGTATGTTGGCGGCGGGGTCGGCATGGCGCAGGCGGTACCGGCGCTGCGCGAATTCCTGGCAGTGACCCGGATGCCGGCGACCTGCACCCTGAAAGGGCTGGGCGTGGTGGACGCCGATTACCCGTATTATCTCGGCATGCTGGGAATGCACGGCACCAAGGCGGCCAATCTGGCGGTACAGGAGTGCGATCTGCTGATTGCCGTCGGCGCACGCTTTGACGATCGCGTGACCGGCAAGCTCAACACCTTCGCGCCGCATGCCAAAGTGATCCATATGGACATCGATCCGGCGGAGCTGAACAAGCTGCGCCAGGCGCACATTGGTCTGACCGGCGATCTGAACCGCTTGCTGCCGGCGCTGCAGCAGCCGTTAGCGATCGATGGCTGGCGCGAGCGGAGTGCCGCACTGCGTGCCGATCACACCTGGCGTTACGATCATCCTGGTGAGGCAATCTACGCGCCGCTGCTGCTGAAACAGCTTTCCGACCGCAAGCCGGCGGACAGCGTGGTGACAACCGACGTTGGCCAGCATCAGATGTGGTCGGCTCAGCATATGACCTATACCCGCCCGGAAAACTTCATCACCTCCAGCGGCTTAGGCACCATGGGCTTTGGCCTGCCGGCCGCCGTTGGCGCCCAGGTGGCGCGCCCTAACGATACGGTGATCTGTATCTCTGGTGACGGCTCCTTCATGATGAATGTGCAGGAGCTGGGCACCGTAAAACGCAAGCAGTTACCGCTGAAGATCGTATTACTCGACAACCAGCGGTTAGGGATGGTTCGACAATGGCAGCAGCTGTTTTTCCAGGAACGTTATAGCGAAACCACTCTGACTGATAACCCTGATTTCCTCACGCTGGCCAGCGCCTTCGGTATTCCTGGCCAACACATCACCCGTAAAGACCAGGTTGAAGCGGCACTCGACACCATGCTTTCGAGCCAGGGGCCATACCTGCTTCATGTCTCAATCGACGAACTTGAGAATGTCTGGCCGTTGGTGCCGCCCGGCGCCAGTAACTCTGAAATGCTGGAGAAATTATCATGATGCAACATCAGGTCGCTTTACAGGCACGTTTCAACCCGGAAACCTTAGAGCGCGTGCTGCGCGTTGTCCGTCACCGTGGTTTTCAAATCTGCGCAATGAACATGGAAACCGCAGCGGACGCACAGAACATAAATATCGAATTGACCGTTGCCAGCCCGCGGCCCGTCGAATTACTGTTTAGTCAATTAAGTAAACTGGTCGACGTTGCCTGCGTCGAGATCCAGCAACCCACATCACAACAAATCCGCGCCTGAGCGCAAAGGAAGAAAAATGACGACGAAAAAAGCTGATTACATCTGGTTCAATGGCGAGATGGTTCCGTGGGGCGAAGCGAAAGTTCATGTGATGTCCCATGCGCTACACTATGGCACCTCGGTATTCGAAGGCATCCGTTGCTACGACTCGCACAAAGGCCCGGTGGTGTTCCGTCATCGCGAACATATGCAGCGTCTGCATGACTCAGCCAAAATTTATCGTTTCCCGGTCTCCCAGAGCGTCGACGAACTGATGGAAGCCTGCCGCGAAGTCATTCGCACTAATAATCTGACCAGCGCTTATATCCGCCCGCTGGTGTTTGTTGGCGATGTCGGCATGGGGGTAAACCCGCCTCCGGGTTACAACACTGACGTGATCATCGCGGCGTTCCCGTGGGGAGCCTACCTCGGCGCAGAAGCGCTGGAGCAGGGGATCGATGCCATGGTCTCTTCCTGGAACCGCGCGGCGCCGAACACCATCCCGACGGCGGCGAAAGCCGGCGGCAACTATCTCTCCTCGCTGCTGGTTGGCAGCGAAGCGCGTCGCCATGGCTATCAGGAAGGTATTGCCCTCGACGTTAACGGCTATATCTCCGAAGGCGCAGGGGAAAACCTGTTTGAAGTGAAGGACGGCGTGCTGTTCACCCCGCCGTTTACCTCTTCCGCGCTGCCGGGCATTACCCGCGACGCCATCATCAAGCTGGCGAAAGATCTCGGTATTGAAGTCCGCGAGCAGGTATTGTCCCGTGAATCCCTGTACCTGGCGGATGAAGTCTTCATGTCCGGCACCGCGGCGGAAATCACCCCGGTACGCAGCGTGGATGGCATCCAGGTCGGCGCAGGCCGTCGCGGTCCGGTCACCAAACGCATTCAGGAAGCCTTCTTTGGCCTCTTCACCGGTGAAACAGAAGATAAATGGGGCTGGTTGGATCCGGTAAGTAAGTAATTAAAAATGGGACGGCACGCACCGTCCCATTTAATAAACACAGATGGGAGTAAAAAGAGCATGCCTAAGTACCGTTCCGCCACCACCACACATGGCCGCAATATGGCGGGCGCCCGCGCGTTGTGGCGCGCAACCGGGATGACCGATGCCGATTTCGGCAAACCGATTATCGCCGTCGTTAACTCCTTTACCCAGTTTGTTCCTGGGCACGTGCACCTGCGCGACCTCGGCAAACTGGTTGCCGAGCAGATTGAAGCCGCCGGTGGCGTGGCCAAAGAATTCAACACCATCGCAGTGGATGATGGGATCGCCATGGGCCACGGGGGTATGCTCTATTCACTGCCATCCCGCGAGCTGATCGCCGACTCGGTGGAGTACATGGTTAACGCCCATTGTGCGGATGCGATGGTCTGTATCTCCAACTGCGACAAAATCACCCCGGGGATGCTGATGGCTTCCCTGCGCCTGAACATTCCGGTGATCTTTGTGTCCGGCGGCCCGATGGAAGCCGGGAAAACCAAGCTGTCAGATAAAATCATCAAGCTCGACCTGGTGGATGCGATGATCCAGGGGGCGGATCCGAAAGTGTCCGACGAGCAGAGTAATCAGGTGGAACGCTCCGCCTGTCCGACCTGCGGCTCCTGTTCCGGGATGTTCACCGCCAACTCCATGAACTGCCTGACCGAAGCGCTGGGCCTATCGCAGCCGGGTAACGGCTCTCTGCTGGCGACCCACGCCGATCGTAAGGAGCTGTTCCTTAACGCCGGGAAACGTATCGTTGAGCTGACCAAACGCTATTACGAGCAGGATGACGCTTCCGCGCTGCCGCGCAATATCGCCAGCAAGGCGGCCTTTGAGAACGCCATGACGCTGGATATCGCCATGGGCGGTTCCACCAACACCGTTCTGCACCTGCTGGCGGCGGCGCAGGAAGCTGAAATCGACTTCACCATGAGCGATATCGATAAGCTCTCCCGCAAAGTGCCGCAGCTGTGTAAGGTGGCGCCGAGCACGCAGAAATACCATATGGAAGATGTGCATCGCGCCGGCGGCGTGCTGGGCATTCTGGGCGAGCTGGACCGCGCCGGGCTGTTGAATCGCGAGGTCAAAAACGTTCTCGGCCTGACGCTGCCGCAGACCCTGGAACAGTACGATGTGATGGTGACCCAGGACGACGCGGTGAAAAAAATGTTCCGCGCCGGCCCGGCGGGCATTCGTACCACTCAGGCGTTCTCGCAAGACTGCCGCTGGGATACGCTGGATGACGATCGCGCCGAAGGCTGTATCCGTTCTCTGGAACACGCTTACAGCAAGGACGGCGGCCTGGCGGTGCTGTACGGCAATTTCGCGGAAAACGGTTGTATCGTGAAAACCGCCGGCGTGGACGACAGCATCCTGAAATTTACCGGTCCGGCGAAAGTGTATGAGAGCCAGGACGATGCGGTTGAGGCCATCCTCGGCGGTAAAGTCGTTGAAGGCGACGTCGTGGTGATACGCTACGAAGGGCCGAAAGGCGGGCCGGGGATGCAGGAGATGCTTTACCCCACCAGCTTCCTGAAGTCGATGGGGCTGGGCAAAGCCTGCGCGCTGATCACTGATGGCCGTTTCTCCGGCGGCACCTCAGGGCTTTCTATCGGTCACGTCTCACCGGAAGCGGCGAGCGGCGGCAACATTGCGCTCATTGAAGATGGCGACATGATCGCGATTGATATTCCGAACCGCAGCATCCAGCTGCAGCTGAGCGATGCGGAAATTGCGGCGCGTCGTGAAGCCCAGGAAGCGCGTGGCGACCAGGCGTGGACGCCGAAGAATCGCCAGCGTCAAGTCTCCTTTGCCCTTCGCGCCTACGCCAGCCTGGCGACCAGCGCCGACAAAGGCGCGGTTCGCGATAAATCGAAACTGGGTGGCTAATCATGGCGGATTCACAACCCCTGTCCGGCGCCCCTGAGGGCGCCGAATACCTGAGAGCAGTGCTGCGCGCGCCGGTTTATGAAGCGGTGCAGAAAACGCCGCTGCAAAAAATGGACAAACTCTCTTCTCGCCTGGATAACGTTATTCTGGTGAAGCGCGAAGATCGCCAACCGGTACACAGCTTTAAGCTGCGCGGCGCCTACGCGATGATGTCCAGCCTGACTGCGGAACAGAAATCCCACGGGGTGATCACCGCCTCGGCGGGCAATCATGCCCAGGGCGTGGCGTTCTCCGCATCGCGGCTGGGCGTTAAGGCGCTGATCGTGATGCCGGTAGCGACCGCCGACATCAAAGTGGATGCCGTTCGCGGCTTTGGCGGCGAAGTGCTGCTGCATGGCGCCAACTTTGACGAAGCGAAGGCGAGGGCGATTGAGCTGGCGCAGCAGCAGGGCTTTACCTGGGTGCCGCCGTTCGATCACCCGATGGTCATCGCCGGTCAGGGAACCCTGGCGCTGGAGCTGCTGCAGCAGGATGCCCACATCGACCGCGTGTTCGTCCCGGTGGGCGGCGGCGGCCTGGCGGCAGGCGTGGCGGTGCTGATCAAGCAGCTGATGCCGCAGATCAAAGTGATCGCGGTGGAAGCGGAAGATTCGGCCTGCCTGAAGGCGGCGCTGGACGCCGGTCATCCGGTGGACCTGCCGCGCGTCGGCTTGTTTGCCGAAGGCGTGGCGGTCAAGCGCATCGGCGATGAAACCTTCCGTCTGTGCCAGGAGTATCTGGACGACATCATCACCGTCGACAGCGACGCTATTTGCGCGGCGATGAAGGATCTGTTCGAAGATGTGCGGGCGGTGGCAGAGCCTTCCGGCGCGCTGGCGCTGGCGGGGATGAAGAAATATGTCGCTCAGCACAATATTCGCGGCGAGCGACTGGCTCACATCCTGTCCGGGGCCAACGTCAACTTCCACGGTCTGCGCTACGTGTCTGAGCGCTGCGAGCTCGGGGAACAGCGCGAAGCGCTGCTGGCGGTGACGATCCCGGAAGAGAAGGGCAGCTTTCTGAAGTTTTGCCAGCTACTGGGGGGCCGCTCGGTGACGGAGTTCAACTACCGCTTTGCCGATGCCAAAGACGCCTGCATCTTTGTGGGGGTACGTCTGAGTCGTGGGCTGGAGGAGCGGAAAGAGATCCTCCAGTTACTGAACGATGGCGGCTACAGCGTCGTTGACCTTTCCGATGACGAAATGGCCAAGCTCCATGTGCGCTATATGGTCGGCGGCCGACCGTCCAAAGCGCTGCAGGAGCGGCTGTTCAGCTTCGAGTTTCCGGAATCGCCGGGGGCGCTGCTGAAGTTCCTGCACACCCTCGGCACCCACTGGAATATTTCGCTATTCCACTACCGTAGCCACGGCACCGACTATGGTCGGGTTTTGGCGGCCTTCGAGCTGGGCGAGCACGAGCCGGATTTTGAAACCCGTCTTAATGAACTGGGCTATGAGTGTCATGATGAGACCCATAACCCGGCATTCCGCTTTTTCCTCGCGGGCTAGTGGTTCGGCAGAATTTTCCAGAAAGCATCAATAAGCGGCTCATGCAGCCGCTTTTTTTGTGCGCAAACGCCGAGCTCAAACGGGGTTTGCTCATCGCTGCGCTCCAGGATCATCACCCTGTTGCGTACCGGCTCTGGACTGTTCTCCAGCACCACCTCCGGCAGCAGCGCCACGCCGCATCCCAGGGCGACCATCGACACCATCGCTTCGTGCCCGCCGACGGTGGCGTAGATCGACGGATTGCTGATTTTATGCCGCCGAAACCACAACTCGATGCGCCGACGTACCGGCCCCTGGTCGGCCATGATAAAGGGCACTGTCGACCAGTCGGGGCGCTCGACGGTCACCTGGTTGCGCACCGGGCAGGGAAGGGCCGGGGCAATTAACACCACGGCGAGGTTCTCCAGCATCGAAAACGCCACCGACCCTGGCAGAGTCTCCGGCTTACCGGCAATCGCCAGGTCGGCTTCGCCGGTGACCACTTTCTCCATGGCGTCGGCGGCGTCGCCTGTCGACAGCTTGATCTCCACCGAGGGGTGCGCGGCGCGAAAGCGGTCGAGGATCGGCGGCAGATGGCTATAGGCGGCGGTGACGGAGCAGAAGATGTGCAGCTCGCCGGAGAGCGAAGGGCCCTGCTGATCGATGACGTGACGAAGCTGCTGATACTGCAGTAAAGTCTGTTGGGCAAAGGTACGTAACTCTTCCCCGGCTTCGGTAAGGGTCACCGTGCGATTATCTCGCACGAACAGCGGCTGGCCGAGGTCCTCTTCCAGACGCTGGATCTGGCGCGAAAGCGTCGATGGGCTGACGTGCATGGCCCGCGCGCTGCGGCCAAAATGGCGGCTTTCCGCCAGATGCAGAAAGGTTTTCAGATCGCGTAAATCCACGGCGCGTTCTCCCCGGTTTTGTATTTCATAAAATGCAACGTGACGTTGTGAATATATCAATTTCCGCAATAAAATTCCTGTCATATAGTAAGTTCATTCTCGCAAAAGCGAACCGAACAATAAGCACGACACAACATCACGGAGTTACAGACATGGCTAACTACTTTAATACACTGAACCTGCGCCAGCAGCTGGCACAGCTGGGCAAATGCCGCTTTATGGCGCGCGACGAATTCGCCGATGGCGCAAGCTACCTTCAGGGTAAAAAAGTGGTCATCGTCGGCTGCGGCGCGCAGGGCCTGAACCAGGGTCTGAACATGCGTGACTCCGGCCTGGATATCTCCTATGCGCTGCGCAAAGAAGCGATCGCCGAGAAGCGCGCCTCCTGGCGTAAAGCGACCGAAAACGGCTTCAAAGTCGGCACTTATGAAGAGCTGATCCCGCAGGCGGACCTGGTGGTTAACCTGACTCCGGACAAACAGCACTCTGACGTTGTGCGCTCCGTACAGCCGCTGATGAAAGACGGCGCGGCGCTGGGCTACTCCCACGGTTTCAACATCGTGGAAGTGGGCGAGCAGATCCGTAAAGACATCACCGTGGTGATGGTGGCGCCGAAGTGCCCGGGTACCGAAGTGCGTGAAGAGTACAAACGCGGTTTCGGCGTACCGACGCTTATCGCGGTACATCCGGAAAACGACCCGAAAGGCGAAGGCATGGCCATTGCGAAAGCATGGGCGGCGGCGACCGGCGGCCATCGTGCGGGCGTGCTGGAATCTTCCTTCGTTGCCGAAGTGAAATCTGACCTGATGGGCGAGCAGACCATCCTCTGCGGCATGCTGCAGGCGGGTTCTCTGCTGTGCTTCGACAAGCTGGTGGCGGAAGGTACCGATCCGGCGTATGCAGAAAAACTGATTCAGTTCGGCTGGGAAACCATCACCGAAGCGCTGAAGCAGGGCGGCATTACCCTGATGATGGATCGCCTCTCTAACCCGGCGAAACTGCGCGCTTATGCGCTCTCCGAGCAGCTGAAAGAGATTATGGCGCCGCTGTTCCAGAAACACATGGACGACATCATTTCCGGCGAATTCTCCTCCGGTATGATGGCGGACTGGGCGAACGACGATAAGAAACTGCTGACCTGGCGTGAAGAGACTGGTAAAACCGCGTTCGAAACCGCGCCGCAGTATGAAGGTAAAATCGGCGAGCAGGAGTACTTCGATAAAGGCGTTCTGATGATCGCGATGGTGAAAGCGGGCGTTGAGCTGGCCTTCGAAACCATGGTGGCCTCCGGCATCATCGAAGAGTCCGCTTACTACGAATCACTGCACGAGCTGCCGCTGATCGCCAATACCATCGCCCGTAAGCGTCTGTACGAGATGAACGTGGTTATCTCTGATACCGCTGAATATGGTAACTACCTGTTCTCTTACGCTTGCGTACCGCTGCTGAAAGAGTTCATGACCACCCTGCAGACTGGCGACCTGGGTACGGCGATTGCCGAAGGCGCGGTAGACAACGCTCAGCTGCGTGATGTTAACGAAGCCATTCGCAGCCACGCTATTGAGCAGGTTGGTAAGAAACTGCGCGGTTATATGACCGATATGAAGCGTATCGCGGTAGCCGGCTAATTCCGCGTCGTCTTTCGACTTGCCGATGCGTTGGCTACGGTACGTACACCCCAGTCACATAGTAATCTATGTTCGTGGGGATGTACCTCCTTGCCGCCTTCCGGCAAGCCGAAATCCATAGAGGAATGGATTTGTTTAATAGGCCTGATAAGCGAAGCGCCATCAGGCAAAAACCCGGAGATTAAGATCCCCGGGTTTTTTATTATTTCCGGTACAGCACTTTGATGATGTGGTAGCCGAACTGGGTATGCAGCGGGCCGGTTGGCTCCAGCACCGGGCAGGAGAAAACCACTTTATCGAACGCCGGCACCATCTGGCCCTGGCGGAACTCACCTAAATCACCGCCGCGTTTGCCTGATGGGCAAATGGAGTGCTTCTTCGCCAGCTTACCGAAGTCGGCGCCGTTTTTAATCTGCTCCAGAAGATCCAGAGCCAGTTTCTCTTCTTTAACAAGAATATGCAGTGCTGCTGCTGTTTTTGCCATGATCGTGCCTTGAATAGGTTGAGATAAATCGGGGCGCAATATACCACGCGTCAGCGGCGATAAAGCACCTTAATGATATGGTAGCCAAATTTGGTTTTTACCGGACCGTAGGGCTTGAGAAGTGGGCAGCTAAAGACCGCCTGATCGAATGGGCCGACCATCGCGCCTTGCTGAAACTCCCCCAGATCGCCGCCGTTACGCCCGGACGGGCATTTCGAATAGCGCTTCGCCAGATGATCGAAGCTGATGCCGCGTTCCAGTTTGGCAAGGATCTCCTGGGCCAGTTTCTCTTCTTTGACCAGGATATGCAGGGCTGCTGCGGTCTTTTTCATGGTTCTGCTCTACGGGTTAATCGCGATTTCTTCACTTTACCATCAGTCGGTAAATCTCGGCCCCGCTTTCTGCTACAATCCCCACCCCGTTCGAAGATTGAGCAAGACTCCCATGCGTTTAAACCCTGGCCAACAACAAGCCGTCGAATTTGTAACCGGACCGTGCCTGGTGCTGGCGGGCGCCGGCTCCGGTAAGACCCGCGTGATCACCAATAAAATCGCCCACCTGATCCGCGGCTGCGGCTATCAGGCGCGCCATATCGCGGCCGTGACCTTTACCAACAAAGCCGCGCGCGAGATGAAAGAGCGCGTTGGGCAAACGCTGGGGCGCAAAGAGGCGCGTGGGCTGATGATCTCCACCTTCCACACTCTGGGGCTGGATATCATCAAGCGGGAATACGCCGCGCTGGGCATGAAGTCTAACTTCTCCTTATTCGACGATACTGACCAGGTGGCGCTGCTCAAAGAGCTGACCGAAGGGTTGATCGAAGATGACAAAGTGGTGCTCCAGCAGTTGATCTCGACGATCTCCAACTGGAAAAACGATCTGAAAACCCCGGCGCAGGCCGCCGCGGGTGCGAAAGGCGAACGGGATCGCATCTTCGCCCACTGCTATGGGCTGTACGATGCGCATATGAAGGCCTGCAATGTCCTCGATTTTGACGATCTGATCCTGCTGCCGACGCTGCTGCTGCAGCGCAACGAGGAGGTGCGCGAACGCTGGCAGAATAAGATCCGCTACCTGCTGGTGGATGAGTATCAGGATACCAACACCAGCCAGTATGAGCTGGTGAAGCTGCTGGTGGGCCAGCGGGCGCGTTTTACCGTGGTAGGCGACGATGACCAGTCGATCTACTCGTGGCGCGGCGCGCGGCCGCAGAACCTGGTGCTGCTCAGCCAGGACTTCCCGGCGCTGCAGGTTATCAAGCTTGAGCAGAACTATCGCTCCTCCGGGCGTATTCTGAAAGCCGCTAACATTCTGATCGCCAATAACCCGCACGTTTTTGAAAAGCGGCTGTTCTCTGAGCTGGGATATGGCGCTGAGCTGAAAGTGCTCTCCGCCAACAATGAAGATCATGAAGCGGAGCGCGTGGCCGGGGAGCTGATCGCCCACCACTTCATTAATAAAACCAATTACAAAGACTACGCGATCCTTTATCGCGGCAATCACCAGTCGCGGGTCTTTGAAAAGATGCTGATGCAGAACCGCATCCCGTACAAAATCTCCGGCGGCACGTCGTTCTTCTCGCGCCCGGAAATTAAAGATCTGCTGGCCTATCTGCGCGTGCTGACCAACCCGGACGACGACAGCGCCTTCCTGCGTATCGTGAATACACCGAAGCGCGAGATCGGCCCGGCGACGCTGCAAAAGCTCGGTGAGTGGGCGATGGGCCGCAACAAAGGATTGTTCACCGCCAGCTTTGATATGGGTCTCAGCCAGACGCTGACCGGGCGCGGGTATGAATCACTCACCCGCTTCACCCACTGGCTGCGTGAGATCCAGCAGCTGGCCGAACGCGAGCCGGTCAACGCCGTGCGCGACTTAATCCGCGGAATTGACTACGAATCCTGGCTGTATGAAACCTCGCCCAGCCCGAAGGCCGCAGAAATGCGCATGAAAAACGTCAACCAGCTGTTCACCTGGATGACCGAGATGCTGGAAGGCAGCGAAATCGATGAGCCAATGACCCTGACGCAGGTGGTCACCCGCTTTACGCTGCGCGACATGATGGAGCGCGGTGAATCGGATGAAGAGCTGGATCAGGTGCAGCTGATGACCCTTCATGCCTCAAAAGGGCTGGAGTTCCCGTATGTTTACCTGGTGGGAATGGAAGAGGGATTGCTCCCGCACCAGAGCAGCATTGATGAAGATAATGTCGATGAAGAGCGCCGGTTAGCCTACGTGGGCATCACCCGCGCGCAGAAAGAGCTGACCTTTACGCTCTGTAAGGAGCGCCGGCAGTATGGTGAGGTGGTGCGCCCGGAACCGAGCCGTTTTCTGCTGGAGCTACCCCAGGACGATCTGATTTGGGAGCAGGCGCGCAAAGTGATTACCGCTGAAGAGCGAATGCATAAAGGACAGGCTAACGTGGCGAACATTCGCGCCATGCTGGCAAAAGCTAAAGAGAAAGGATAGCGATAAGCTGGCCGGGTAAGGCGAAGCCGCCGCCCGGCAATGTTCAGCGTATTACTTCACCTCAAGCACCCAGTGCACATAGCTCTGCCACTGGCATTCCTGTTCGATCAGCTCAGCCCCAAGCGGGTGATTATCCAGCCAGTTTTCCGGCAGCGTCAGGGACAGTTTTTCATCATCGGCCACAAGATTGATGGCGGGCAGCAAATCGTCACGCCGCCGGCTGGCAAAGAGGATCGCCAGTCGCAGCAGGCGACAAAGATGTTCGGCAACTCGCGGCGGGACGGCATTCTGCTGATGAAGCGATGAGAGGTCGATGGCGTTAGTCTGGTTAAGCAGCAGCGTCGCAATCAGCTTCTTCTGCGCCGGGGTAAAGCCGGGCAGGTCGAGATTATTGACCAGATAGGCCGCGTGCTGCGGCGCGCGCTTAAAATCCACGCTCAGGCCAATTTCATGCAATGCACAGGCGCTGAGGAGCAAGTCGCGGCTTAGCGGATCCAGCTCCCAGCTGCCGTCTAGCTGGCTGAGCAGGTGGCTGGCGAGACCAGCGACGCGCTGGGCCTGTTCGGTGTCGATCATAAAACGACGCTGAATATTACGCAGAGTGCGGCTGCGGATGTCCTGTTCAACGGAGAGATGCAGCATGCCGTACACCAGACCTTCACGTAACGCGCCGCCCGCGAGGGTCATACACTGAATATTCAGTTCGCTGAAGATAGCGATAAGGATCGCCAGCCCGCTTGGAAACACCAGCGCTCGCTCAAGGGTTAAGCCTTCGATCTCCAGCTCTTCCAGGCGTCCGCACTGAATGGCGCGCTGTTTAAGCTGCTGGAGTTTGGTCAGGGTGATCCGCTCATCCATCCCCTGCGCCATCATAATTTCCTGCAGAGCCTGAACGGTGCCGGAGGCGCCAACGCACACTTTCCATCCGTGATAGCGCAGCACATCGGCGACGGGCAGCAGCACCTCACGCGCGGCCGCCTCGGCAAGATCGAAATTTTCTTTCGTCAGGCTGCGATCGGCGAAATAGCGTTCAAGCCAGGTCACACAGCCCATCGACAGGCTAAATAGCGAGGTCGTTTGCGCGCCGGTTCCGGTCACCAGTTCGGTGCTGGCGCCGCCGATATCGACCACCAGACGCTGATCGGCGCCGCCGGTGGTGTGGGCGACCCCCTGATAAATCAGACGCGCTTCTTCTTCGCCACTAATGACCTGTACCGGACTGCCGAGGATCTCCTGCGCTTTCGCCAGAAATTCGCCGGCATTGACGGCAAGACGCAGCGTGGCGGTGGCCACGACGCGGATTTGCGCCGGCGGAATATCCTGCAGGCGTTCGGCAAACAGGCGTAAGCACTGCCAGCCGCGCTCCATCGCTTCTGCGGAGAGCGTGTTGTCGCTATTCAGGCCGGCGGCAAGACGGACTTTGCGCTTAATGCGGCTCAGCGTCTGGATACTGCCAGCCACCTCGCGCACCACCAACATATGAAAACTGTTGGAGCCCAAATCAATGGCGGCATACAGCGAGGTGGAGCTCATGCTCTTCATCGTTCAGAAGGCTCCCTGGTCGACGGGGCGCTTGTGCCCAATCCGTGTAACTGAGCGGGTTGCCGGGGAAGCGCGCCCTGGCACATTCTGAATGATTGAGCGTATAGCATAGATTTCTTAACCTGAACGACGACGATTGCGCGGTGGACCGTTGCGGCGCGGGCCGTTGCCTGGGCGAGCACGGGTCAGGCGCAGCGGCTTCGGCAGATCGGTCATCAGCGCGTCCGGGTTGTACTTGCTGACCGGAATTGAGTGACCAATATAGGTTTCGATAGCCGGCAGGTTCAGCGCATACTCTTCGCAGGCGAGGCTGATGGAGTGACCGCTTGCGCCAGCGCGACCGGTACGGCCAATGCGGTGAACGTAATCTTCGCAATCGTCTGGTAGATCGTAGTTAAAGACGTGGGTCACGGCCGGAATGTGCAAGCCACGAGCGGCAACGTCAGTCGCGACCAGGATATCGAGGTCGCCGCGGGTAAATTCTTCGAGAATACGCAGACGTTTTTTCTGCGCCACGTCGCCGGTCAGCAGACCTACGCGATGGCCGTCGGCGGCGAGATGGCCCCAGATATCTTCACAACGATGCTTGGTATTGGCGAAGACGATGGCGCGATCGGGCCACTCTTCTTCCAGCAGCGTCTGCAGCAGGCGCATTTTTTCTTCGTTGGACGGGTAGAAGAGCTCTTCTTTAATACGGTGGCCCGTTTTCTGTTCCGGCTCGACTTCAACGTACTCGGCGTTGTTCATTTGTTCGAACGCCAGTTCGCGTACGCGATAGGAAAGGGTCGCGGAGAACAGCATGTTCAGACGCTGAGTGGCCGGCGGCATGCGGCGGAATAGCCAGCGGATATCTTTAATAAAGCCGAGATCGTACATGCGATCGGCTTCGTCCAGCACGACGACCTGAATGGCGCCGAGGTTAATGTGGTTTTGCTTCGCGTAATCGATCAGACGACCGGTGGTGCCGATCAGAATGTCGACGCCGCTTTCCAGCACTTTCAGCTGCTTATCGTAGCCGTCGCCGCCGTACGCCAGACCCAGCTTCAGACCGGTGGCCTGCGCCAGCGGTTCAGCGTCCGCGTGGATCTGTACCGCCAGTTCACGCGTCGGCGCCATAATCAGCGCGCGCGGCTGGTTTACCTGGCGATCGGCGATAGCCGGGTGAGAGAGAAGATAATGAAACGTCGACGTCAGGAACGCCATCGTTTTACCGGTACCGGTTTGCGCCTGCCCGGCGACATCGCGGCCTTCCAGCGTCAGCGGAAGGGCGAGGGCCTGAATAGGTGTGCAATTATGAAACCCTTTCTTTTCAAGGGCTTCAATGACTGCCGGGTGCAGGGCGAAGTCGGAAAACTTCTGTTCTGTTAAATGTGTTTTGCTCATAGTGTGGTAGAATATCAGCTAACTATTGCATTAAGAAAGCGTATCCGGTGAAATAACGTCAACCTTTCGTTGGCGGTGTGCGAAATTATTCAAGGTACGTCTACGGTAACTGAACGAATCCAGGATAGCTTAGACCACTAAGCGAGTCGGGAGCGATAAATCTGCAGCATGCAGTTCGCGTTCGGGCAACCCTGGCGTCAAAAGGTGGGTCCATGATGGATCGCGCCAGTTGGCAGACCAGAGAATTGAGGTATCCTGAAGAATAGCGTGCATAACGTAGCTGCAGCGCGTCGTTGATGGCTACGACACCAACACACCAGGCTTATTCCTGTGGAGTTAAATATGAGCGATAAAATTATTCACCTGACTGACGACAGTTTTGACACGGACGTACTCAAGGCTGACGGGCTGACCCTCGTCGATTTCTGGGCAGAGTGGTGTGGTCCGTGCAAAATGATCGCCCCGATTCTGGATGAGATCGCTGAAGAGTATCAGGGCAAACTGACCGTAGCTAAGCTGAACATCGACCAGAACCCGGGTACCGCGCCGAAGTACGGCATTCGCGGCATCCCAACCCTGCTGCTGTTCAAAAACGGCGAAGTGGCGGCCACCAAAGTTGGCGCCCTGTCCAAGGGTCAGCTGAAAGAGTTCCTCGACGCCAACCTGGCGTAAGCGAATTGCTGTTCCGGCGTCCAGATTCCTATTTTTTGCGGAACTCTGGACGCCCGGCTGGAGTCGTGCTAAGTTAATCCACAGACTTCGTTTTAAACATACCTTGTTTGAATCTTGTTTTACCCGAAGCATCCCGCAAAAAAATGCGCGTGAAGCTATTAATTCCGGGCTTTTCACTCATTCCGTCTAGTCGTTTCAGTTCTGCGTTCTTTCCTGTGACCAGGCAACGTACAGACACGAGATGAAGGCCGTTAACAGGCATGGAAGTTCCTGCCATACCATTCACAACATTAAGTTCGAGATTTACCCCGAGTTTAAGAACCCACACCACTATGAATCTTACCGAATTAAAGAATACGCCGGTTTCTGAGCTGATTACTCTCGGCGAAAATATGGGGCTGGAAAATCTGGCTCGTATGCGTAAGCAGGATATTATTTTTGCCATCCTCAAGCAGCATTCGAAGAGTGGCGAAGATATCTTTGGCGACGGCGTACTGGAGATACTGCAGGATGGATTTGGATTCCTCCGCTCCGCAGACAGCTCCTACCTCGCCGGCCCTGACGACATCTACGTATCCCCCAGCCAAATCCGCCGTTTCAACCTCCGCACTGGTGACACCATTTCCGGTAAGATTCGTCCTCCGAAAGAGGGTGAGCGTTACTTTGCGCTGCTGAAAGTTAACGAAGTTAACTACGACAAGCCGGAAAACGCCCGTAACAAGATCCTGTTCGAGAACTTAACGCCGCTGCACGCGAATTCTCGTCTGCGTATGGAGCGTGGTAACGGTTCTACCGAAGACTTAACCGCTCGCGTACTGGATCTGGCTTCCCCGATTGGCCGCGGCCAGCGTGGTCTGATCGTCGCGCCGCCGAAAGCCGGTAAAACCATGCTGCTGCAGAACATCGCGCAGAGCATCGCTTACAACCATCCGGACTGCGTGCTGATGGTGCTGCTGATCGACGAACGTCCGGAAGAAGTGACCGAGATGCAGCGTCTGGTGAAAGGTGAAGTCGTTGCTTCCACCTTCGACGAACCGGCATCCCGTCACGTTCAGGTTGCTGAGATGGTTATCGAGAAAGCGAAACGTCTGGTTGAACACAAGAAAGACGTTATCATCCTGCTCGACTCCATTACCCGTCTGGCGCGTGCCTACAACACCGTGGTCCCGGCTTCCGGTAAAGTGCTGACCGGTGGTGTGGACGCTAACGCCCTGCACCGTCCGAAGCGTTTCTTCGGCGCGGCGCGTAACGTTGAAGAGGGCGGTAGCCTGACCATCATCGCCACGGCGCTGATCGACACTGGCTCCAAAATGGATGAAGTTATCTACGAAGAGTTTAAAGGCACCGGTAACATGGAGCTGCACCTCTCTCGTAAGATTGCTGAAAAACGCGTCTTCCCGGCTATCGATTACAACCGTTCCGGTACGCGTAAAGAAGAGCTGCTCACCACTCAGGAAGAGCTGCAGAAAATGTGGATCCTGCGCAAAATTATCCATCCGATGGGTGAGATCGACGCGATGGAATTCCTCATTAATAAACTGGCAATGACTAAGACGAATGATGACTTCTTCGATATGATGAAGCGCTCGTAAGGTAAAAAAAGCCTGAAACGCCACGCCTTTGCGTGGCGTTTTCATTTTGGGATTTGTATGATCCAGAGACAGAGAAAGCGGGACGAAAGTTGTCGTATAATGGCGCCGGACACCAGGCGGAGACAGCTTTAACAGACTAAAATCTATACAATAAATTTGTAATGTTCTGCTTTTCCCCTTCTGGAGTTGGGGCATCATCGCTATACTTCCCGGATTAACTATGCTGAGAGCACATGCGTTGTGAATTTACTCACTGCTATTACTGAATTAATCAGTATTTTCTTATTCACGACCCTCTTTATTTTTGTCGCGCGGAAAGTGGCAAAAAAGATTGGGTTAGTGGATAAACCAAACTATCGCAAACGGCATCAGGGGTTGATTCCGTTGGTCGGTGGTATCTCAGTTTATGCAGGCATCTGTTTTACCTTCGCTATCGCCGATTATTATATTCCTCACGCCTCGCTGTATCTGGCCTGTGCGGGGGTATTGGTGCTGGTTGGTGCGCTGGACGATCGCTTCGACATCAGCGTGAAAATTCGCGCGGTCATTCAGGCCGCGATCGCCGTGATTATGATGATGGCAGGGAATCTGCATCTGAGTAGTCTGGGCTTTATTTTTGGCTCGTGGGAGCTGGTGCTGGGGCCCTTCGGCTTCTTCCTTACTCTGTTTGCCGTCTGGGCCGCCATCAATGCGTTTAATATGGTCGATGGGATTGACGGTCTGCTCGGCGGCCTGTCATCGGTCTCCTTTGCGGCGACCGGGATCATCCTTTGGTTTGATGGCCAGTACAGCCTGGCGATGTGGTGTTTTGCGATGATCGCCGCCATTCTGCCCTATATTCTTCTTAATCTTGGCGCCCTCGGCCGCCGCTATAAAGTTTTTATGGGTGACGCCGGCAGCACCATGATTGGCTTCACCATCATCTGGATCCTGCTGGAAACCACCCAAGGTAAAACGCATCCCATCAGCCCGGTCACTGCGCTGTGGATTATCGCTATCCCGTTGATGGATATGGTGGCGATTATGTATCGCCGCCTGCGTAAAGGCATGAGTCCTTTCTCACCGGACCGGCAGCATATTCATCATTTGATCATGCGCGCCGGGTTTACTTCCCGCCAGGCGTTCGTCCTGATTACCCTGGCCGCTGCCCTGCTGGCGCTGGTTGGCGTCGCGGCGGAATATACCCGCATTGTGCCGGAATGGGTGATGTTAATTCTCTTTTTGGTGGCCTTCTTCCTTTATGGCTACTGTATTAAGCGCGCCTGGAAAGTGGCGCGTCTGGTTAAGCGCATCAGACGCAGAATTCGGCGACACAGCGGCAATAATCCGAAACTAACCAAGTAAAGCTGGGGATGTGATGACTCAACCATTACCGGGAGCACAAGCAGTGAACGTTGAGAACGAGCTGGATATTCGCGGGCTGTTTCGCGCTTTATGGGCAGGAAAAGGCTGGATAGTCGGCGGCGCTGTTCTCTTCGCCGCTATCGTGTTGGTGTATACCTTCTTTGCTCGCCAGGAGTGGAGCGCCACGGCGATCACCGATCGGCCTACTGTCAACATGTTGGGGGGGTACTATTCCCAGCAGCAGTTCTTACGCAATCTGGATATCAAAGCCGACCTGGCCTCGGTGGATCAGCCTTCCGCCATGGATGAAGCGTATAAAGAGTTCATCATGCAGCTGGCCTCCTGGGACACCCGGCGTGATTTCTGGCTGCAAACGGACTACTACAAGCAGCGCCAGTCGGGTAATGCTCGCGCCGATGCGGCGATGCTGGATGATTTGATTAACAATATCCAGTTTATGCCCGGCGATGCGGCCAAGAGCGTCAATGACAGCGTCAAACTGACTGCCGAGACCGGGCAGGATGCCAATAATTTGCTGCGCCAGTATGTGGCTTTCGCCAGCCAGCGGGCGGCCGGCCATCTTAACGACGAACTCAAAGGCGCCTGGGCGGCGCGGACGGTGCAAATGAAGGCGCAGGTGAAGCGCCAGGAGGAGGTGGCCGAGGCTATTTTCAACCGCCGGACCCACAGCGTGGAGCAAGCGCTGAAGGTCGCTCAGCAGCATAACATCTCACGCAGCGAAACGGATGTTCCTGCCGATCAGTTGCCGGATTCAGAGCTATTTTTATTGGGCAGGCCGATGCTGCAGGCCAGACTGGAAAACCTGCAGGCCGTCGGACCGGAATATGACCTCGATTACGACCAGAATCGCGCCATGCTGAGCACGTTGAACGTCGGTCCAACGTTGGACCCGCGTTTTCAGACTTACCGGTATTTGCGAACGCCGGAAGAACCTGTAAAACGCGATAGCCCGCGCCGTGTATTTCTGATGGTGATGTGGGGGATTGTGGGTGCGCTCATCGGCGCAGGCGTGGCGTTATCGCGTCGTCGTGTCCTGTGATTGCGGCCTGTGGTGAAGGGCAGATGACCTTCATCGCCTAATCGAAGAGAATCGATGTGAAAGTACTAACTGTATTTGGCACGAGGCCGGAAGCCATCAAGATGGCTCCTCTGGTCCATGCGCTGGCAAAGGATCCTCATTTTGAGGCGAAAGTATGCGTGACCGCGCAGCATCGGGAGATGCTCGATCAGGTGTTGAAACTATTCTCCATCACCCCGGACTACGATCTCAACATCATGAAGCCGGGGCAGGGGCTCACCGAGATCACCTGCCGTATTCTTGAGGGGCTGAAGCCGGTCCTGGAGTCGTTTAAACCCGACGTGGTGCTGGTGCATGGCGATACCACCACCACGATGGCGGCGAGCCTGGCGGCGTTTTACCAGCGCATACCGGTGGGCCATGTAGAGGCGGGGCTGCGGACCGGCGATTTAAGTTCGCCGTGGCCGGAAGAGGGCAACCGTACGTTGACCGGGCATCTGGCGACGTACCACTTCGCCCCTACGGAAACCTCGCGGCAGAATCTCCTGCGGGAGAACATTGCCGACAGTCGCATCACGGTGACCGGTAATACCGTCATCGATGCTCTGTTCTGGGTGCGCGATCGGGTTCTGGGCGATGAAGCGCTACGGGAGACCTTGCTGCAGCGCTACCCTTTCATTAGCCACGGTAAAAAAATGATTCTGGTTACCGGCCATCGGCGGGAAAGCTTCGGCCGCGGTTTTGAGCAGATCTGCCAGGCGCTGGCGGAGATAGCCCATACCCACCCTGAGGTGCAGATTGTCTATCCGGTTCACCTGAATCCTAATGTCAGCGAACCGGTGAACCGTATTCTCGGCCATATCGACAACGTGATGTTGATTGAACCGCAGGACTACCTGCCGTTCGTCTGGTTGATGGATCGGGCCTGGCTCATCCTGACCGATTCCGGTGGCATTCAGGAAGAGGCGCCTTCCCTGGGGAAACCGGTGCTGGTCATGCGCGATATGACCGAACGTCCGGAAGCGGTGGCCGCCGGCACCGTGAGTCTGGTGGGCACTGACAGCCAGCGCATCGTCGCGGAAGTGACGCGACTGCTGGAGGATGATGCCGCATACCAGGCGATGAGCCGCGCGCATAATCCTTATGGCGATGGCGAAGCATGTCGTCGAATTTTGTCTGCACTTAAAAATAATCAGGTAACGCTATGAGTTTTTCTACCATTTCAGTGATTGGCCTTGGCTATATCGGGCTGCCAACCGCTGCCGCGTTCGCCTCCCGGCAGAAGCGGGTGGTCGGCGTTGATGTCAATCAACATGCCGTGGAGACCATTAACCGTGGAGAGATTCATATCGTGGAGCCGGATCTGGCGAGCGTGGTGAAGACCGCGGTCGAGCAGGGGTATTTAAGCGCCACCACCACCCCGGTGGCAGCGGATGCCTACCTGATTGCCGTGCCGACGCCGTTTAAAGATCGCCACGAGCCGGATATGGTGTTTGTCGAGTCGGCGGCAAAATCCATTGCGCCAACGTTAAAAAAAGGCTCGCTGGTGATCCTCGAGTCCACCTCGCCGGTCGGGTCGACCGAACAGATGGCTGAGTGGCTGGCGGAGATGCGCCCGGATCTTAGCTTCCCCCAGCAGGTGGGTGAAGCGGCGGACGTGAATATCGCCTACTGCCCGGAGCGGGTATTGCCCGGTCAGGTGATGGTCGAGCTGATTAAAAACGACCGCGTTATCGGGGGCATGTCACCAGTCTGCTCCGCTCGCGCCAGCGAGCTGTATAAAATCTTCCTTGAAGGCGAATGTGTGGTGACCAACTCGCGCACCGCTGAGATGTGCAAGCTGACGGAAAACAGCTTCCGCGACGTCAACATCGCTTTTGCCAACGAGCTTTCGCTGATTTGTGCTGACCAGGGCATTAACGTCTGGGAGCTGATCCGCCTGGCGAACCGTCATCCTCGGGTGAATATCCTGCAGCCGGGTCCGGGCGTCGGCGGCCACTGTATCGCCGTCGACCCGTGGTTTATCGTGGCGCAGAACCCGCAGCAGGCGCGTCTGATCCGCACGGCCCGTGAGGTTAACGACCACAAGCCGGAATGGGTTATCGAACAGGTGAAAGCGCAGGTAGCGGACTGCCTGAATGCCACCAACAAACGGGCCAGCGAACTGACCATTGCCTGTTTTGGCCTCGCCTTTAAGCCGAATATTGACGACCTGCGCGAAAGCCCGGCAATGGAAATTGCCGCGCAGATTGCCCGCTGGCACAGCGGCACGACGCAGGTGGTTGAGCCCAACATTCACGCGCTGCCGAAGAAGCTCGACGGTCTGTGTACGCTGGCGACCCTCGATGCGGCGCTGGCCAGCGCCGATGTGCTGGTGATGCTGGTCGATCACCATGAATTTAAAGCCGTTAGCGGCGATAGCGTCACCCAGGCGTATATCATCGACACCAAAGGAGTGTGGCGGTGAGAACCATTCTGGTCACCGGCGGCGCGGGCTTCATTGGTTCGGCGGTAGTGCGGGAGATTATCCAGCACACTGCCGATCGCGTGGTGGTGGTGGATAAACTGACCTACGCCGGCAATTTAATGTCGCTGGCGCCGGTGGCGCAGGATGCGCGTTTCGCCTTTGAACAGGTGGATATTTGCGACCGCGGCGAGCTTGATCGTATTTTCGTTCAGTATCAACCGGATACAGTGATGCACCTGGCGGCGGAAAGCCATGTCGATCGTTCGATTGACGGCCCGGCGGCGTTTATTGAAACCAATATCGTGGGCACCTATACGCTGCTGGAGGCGGCCCGTAGCTGGTGGAATACGCTGGCTACGGCGCAAAAATCGGCGTTTCGCTTCCATCACATCTCCACCGATGAAGTGTATGGCGATCTGCACGGCAGCGATGATTTCTTTACCGAGACCACGCCCTATGCGCCAAGCAGTCCCTATTCGGCCTCGAAAGCCAGCAGCGACCACCTGGTGCGCGCCTGGCTGCGAACCTATGGCCTGCCGACGCTTATCACCAACTGTTCGAACAACTACGGCCCGTATCACTTCCCCGAGAAGCTGATCCCGCTGACGATCCTCAACGCGCTGGCGGGCAAGCCGCTGCCGGTGTATGGCAATGGACAGCAGATCCGCGACTGGCTGTACGTGGAAGATCACGCCAGGGCGCTATATCTGGTGGCGACCCGCGGCGAACCGGGCGAGACTTACAATATCGGCGGCCATAACGAACGTAAAAACATCGAGGTGGTGGAAACCATTTGCGAATTGCTCGAAGCGCTGGCGCCGAATAAGCCGCAGGGCGTGGCGCACTATCGCGACCTGATCGCCTTTGTTGCCGACCGCCCGGGCCACGATCTGCGCTATGCCATTGATGCCTCGAAGATTGCCCGTGAGCTGGGCTGGACGCCGGCTGAGACCTTCACTTCCGGTATGCGTAAGACCGTGGCGTGGTATCTGGCGAACGAGCCATGGTGGCGCCAGGTTCAGGACGGTAGCTATCAGGGCGAGCGTCTTGGGCTGCAAGGCTAATCATCTCTGGGGGGAATGATGAAAGGTATTATTCTGGCGGGGGGGTCCGGAACGCGACTGCATCCTATCACCCGCGGCGTGTCGAAGCAGCTGTTGCCGATCTACGATAAGCCGATGATCTACTACCCGCTGTCGGTATTAATGCTGGCCGGGATCCGTGAGATCCTGATCATCACCACACCGGACGATCTGCGCGATTTCCAGCGCCTGCTCGGCGATGGTTCAGAGTTTGGCATTGCGCTGCACTATGCCGTACAGCCGTCGCCGGATGGTTTAGCCCAGGCGTTTATCATCGGCGAAGCCTTTCTTAACGGTGAACCGGCGTGCCTGGTGTTAGGCGACAACATCTTCTTCGGCCAGAGCTTCAGTCCCAAGCTGCGCAGCGTGGCTGCCCGCACGGAAGGGGCGACGATTTTTGGCTATCAGGTGATGGATCCTGAACGCTTTGGCGTGGTGGAGTTTGATGACAACTTCCGCGCGCTGTCGCTGGAAGAGAAGCCGAAGCAGCCGAAGTCGAATTGGGCGGTCACCGGTCTCTATTTCTACGATGGCAAGGTGGCGGAGTACGCCAAACGGGTCAAGCCATCCGAGCGCGGCGAACTGGAAATCACCTCCATCAACCAGATGTACCTTGAAGATGGCGCATTAACCGTCGAACTGCTTGGACGCGGCTTTGCGTGGCTGGATACCGGCACCCACGATAGCTTGATCGAGGCCAGCATGTTTGTGCAGACCGTCGAGAAGCGTCAGGGCTTTAAAATCGCCTGTCTGGAAGAGATCGGCTGGCGCAACGGCTGGCTGGACGACGACGGCGTCAAACGCGCGGCGAAGCGGCTGGAAAAAACCGGCTACGGCCAATATCTGCTGGATCTGCTCCGTGCCCGTCCGCGCCAGTATTGATCCCCTGGAGTGGGAGAACCGCTTCTTTGCCGTTAACAGCGCCGTCGTTCACTTTGACGAGCGTGCGCCGCTGCTGACGCCTGAGGCGCTGGCGGGGTGGTCGCGGGTGCAGGCGAAGGTAGCCGCCAGCGACACCGTCCGGCTCGACGCGCTGCAGCAGCTGGGTTTTCAGCTGGTGGAAGGCGAGGTCGATCTGGCGCTACCGGTTGGCAACCCTGCGGATGCGGGCGCCGACGTCGCCGTGGAGGCGGATATTGCGCCACTGCGCGAGCTGGCGGCGCAGGCCTTTGCCCTGAGCCGCTTTCGTGCGCCCTGGTACGCTGCCGATGCCAGCGGCCGCTTCTATGCCCAGTGGATTGAAAATGCGGTGCGCGGCACCTTCGATCATCAGTGCCTGATTTACCGCCATCCTGAGGGCGATATTCGCGCCTTTGTCTCCCTGCGCCAGCTCAATGCCACCGAGGCGCGTATCGGCCTGCTGGCCGGACGCGGCGCCGGGGCGCAGCTGATGCAGGCGGCGCGGTACTGGGCCGCTTCGCGCGGACTTTCTACACTGCGGGTGGCGACCCAGATGGGCAACACCGCCGCGCTTAAACGTTATATTCTCAGCGGTGCTAATGTGGAAAGCACCGCCTACTGGCTATACAGGTGACCTCATGATCCCATTTAACGCGCCGCCGGTGGTTGGAACCGAGCTTGATTACATGCAGTCTGCGATGAACAGCGGCAAGCTGTGCGGCGACGGCGGCTTTACGCGCCGCTGCCAGCAGTGGATGGAGCAGCGTTTTGGCACGGCAAAGGCCCTGCTAACCCCTTCCTGCACGGCTTCGCTGGAAATGGCCGCGCTGCTGCTGGATATCCAGCCGGGCGACGAAGTGATTATGCCCAGCTATACCTTTGTCTCCACCGCCAATGCTTTTGTGCTGCGCGGGGCGAAAATCGTCTTCGTCGATATCCGTCGCGATACCATGAATATCGATGAAACGTTAATCGAAGCCGCTATCACCGATAAAACCCGGGCGATCGTCCCGGTGCATTATGCCGGCGTAGCTTGCGAGATGGATATCATCATGGCCATCGCCGACAAGTACAACCTGTTCGTGGTGGAAGATGCCGCGCAGGGGGTGATGTCCACCTACAAGGGGCGTGCGCTGGGCACCATCGGCCATATCGGCTGCTTCAGCTTCCATGAAACCAAAAACTACACCGCTGGCGGTGAGGGCGGGGCGACGCTCATCAACGATCGCACGCTGGTGGAGCGCGCGGAGATCATTCGCGAAAAAGGCACCAACCGCAGCCAGTTCTTTCGTGGCCTGGTGGATAAATATACCTGGCGGGACATTGGCTCCAGCTATCTGATGTCCGACCTGCAGGCCGCCTACCTGTGGGCGCAGCTGGAAGCGGCGGAGCGCATCAACCAACAGCGCCTGGCGCTGTGGCAGAACTACTATGACGCCCTGCTGCCGCTGGCACGCGCGGGACGTATCGAACTGCCGACGATCCCGGCCGACTGCGGGCAAAACGCGCACATGTTCTACATTAAGCTGCGCGATATCGAGGATCGCAGCAGGCTGATCGCCTGGCTGAAAGAGGCGGAGATCCTCGCGGTATTCCATTACATTCCTCTGCACAGCTGTCCGGCAGGCGAACACTTCGGCGAATTCCACGGTGAAGACCGCTATACCACCCAGGAGAGCGAGCGCCTGGTACGCCTGCCGCTGTTTTACAATCTGTCTGTGGTGAACCAGCGGACGGTGATTAACTCGCTGCTGAGCTACTTCTCCTGATATGTCGTTAGCAAAAGCTTCATTGTGGACGGCGGCATCGACGCTGGTCAAAATCGGCGCCGGGCTGTTGGTCGTCAAGCTGCTGGCCGTCTCGTTTGGGCCCGCGGGCGTTGGCCAGGCCGGTAACTTCCGGCAACTGGTCACCGTGCTCGGCGTGCTGGCCGGGGCCGGGATATTTAATGGCGTCACGAAGCTGGTGGCGCAGCATCACGACGATCCCCCGCGCCTGAAGCAGGTGGTGGGCACCTCGTCGGCGATGGTGCTTGGCTTTTCCACACTGCTGGCGCTGGTGTTTTTACTGGCCGCGGCGCCGATAAGCCAGGGGTTGTTCGGCCATACTCATTATCAGAATCTGGTACGGCTGGTGGCGCTGGTACAGATGGGGATCGCCTGGGCGAACTTCCTGCTGGCGCTGATGAAAGGCTTTCGCGATGCGGCGGGTAACGCCTTCTCGCTGATTGCCGGGAGCCTGATCGGCGTGGCGGCTTACTATGCTTGCTACGTGTTGGGAGGCTATCAGGGCGCGCTGCTGGGGCTGGCGTTAGTTCCGGCGCTGGTGGTGGTTCCGGCGGGTATTATGCTCTGGCGGCGGGGTAATATCCCGCTGAGCGCCTTGCGTCCGCGCTGGGATAACGGTCTGGCGGGACAGCTATCGAAATTTACCCTGATGGCGCTGATAACCTCAGTGACCCTGCCGGTGGCTTATGTGATGATGCGTAATCTGCTGGCGGCGCATTATGGCTGGGAGGCGGTCGGTATCTGGCAGGGGGTGAGCAGCATCTCTGATGCCTATCTGCAGTTTATTACCGCCTCGTTCAGCGTCTATCTCCTGCCGACGCTGTCGCGGCTGAGCGCCAAAACGGATATCACCCGCGAGATAGTCAAGTCGCTGAAATTCGTCCTGCCGGCAGTGGCGGCGGCGAGCCTGACGGTCTGGCTGCTGCGCGATTTTGCCATCTGGCTGCTGTTTTCCGATCGCTTTACCGCGATGCGTGACCTGTTCGCCTGGCAGCTGGTGGGCGACGTTTTAAAAGTAGGCGCCTACGTCTATGGCTATCTGGTGATCGCCAAAGCGTCGCTGCGTTTTTATATTCTGACGGAAATCAGCCAGTTCACACTGCTGACCGCATTCTCACACTGGCTTATACCGGCGCACGGCGCGGTTGGCGCGGCGCAGGCGTATATGGCCACTTATATTGTTTATTTCGCCCTTTGTAGTGGCGTGTTTTTACTCTGGCGTAAACGGGCATGACAGCACTGATACATGTACTGGGATCAGATATCCCGCATCATAACCAGACCGTACTGCGGTTCTTTAACGACGAACTGGCCGCCGATCCGCAGGCCAGGAGATTTATGATCGTCGGTGATGAGGCTAGCGTGCGTGATGGGTATCCGGCGCTGGACATCACCTGTTATCCGGGGAAGAAGTCGCTGGCGCAGGCGGTGATTGCGCAAGCCAAAGCCAACCGCCAGCAGCGCTTTTTCTTCCACGGCCAGTTCAATACCGGCCTGTGGCTGGCGCTGTTGGGCGGTGGTATCCGCCCATCGCAGTTTAACTGGCATATCTGGGGGGCGGATCTGTACGAAAACGCCACCAGCCTGAAGTTCCGCCTGTTCTATCCGCTGCGCCGCCTGGCGCAGGGGCGGGTAGGGCGCGTTTTCGCCACCCGCGGCGATCTGAGCTGGTTCGCAAACCGTCATCCGCGCGTCCCGGGCGAACTGCTCTATTTCCCGACCCGTATGGATCCGGCGCTGAATACCCTGGCCGAAAACGCGCCGCGCGGCGACACGCTGACCATTCTGGTGGGTAACTCCGGGGATCGCAGCAATGAACATATTGCCGCGCTGAAGGCTATTCATCAGCAGTTTGGCGATACGGTAAACGTCATCGTGCCGATGGGCTATCCGGCGAATAACGAGACCTATATCAATGAGGTTCGTGAGGCGGGGGCGGCGCTGTTTAGCGGTGAGCATCTGCAGATCCTCAGCGAGAAACTGGAGTTTCATGATTATCTGGCGTTGCTGCGCCGCTGCGATCTGGGCTATTTCCTGTTCGCGCGTCAGCAGGGGATCGGCACCCTGTGCCTGCTGATTCAGGCGGGCATTCCCTGCGTGCTCAACCGCGAAAACCCGTTCTGGCAAGATATGACCGAGCAGCATGTGCCGGTGCTGTTCACCAGCGATGCGCTGGACGTCAGCGTGGTGCGCGAAGCGCAGCGCCAACTGGCGAGCGTGGATAAGTCGGGTATCGCTTTCTTCCGGCCGAACTATCTGACGGGCTGGCAGCGGGCGCTACGGTTAGCGGCGGAGGGGCAGGCATGACGTTAATGCAATTTAGCGGGCTGCTGGTAGTCTGGCTGCTGTCGACGCTGTTTATCGCTACCGCCACCTGGTTTGAGTTCCGCCGGGTACGCTTCAACTTCAACGTCTTTTTCTCGTTGCTGTTTCTGCTGACTTTCTTCTTCGGTTTCCCGCTGACCAGTATTCTGGTGTTCCGCTTTGACGTCAGCGTGGCGCCGCCGGAGATTTTGCTGCAGACGCTGCTGATCGCGGTGTGCTTCTACGCGATTTACTACGTGACCTATAAAACGCGGCTGCGTCCGGCATCGCGTGAGGTTGCGCGTCGGCCGCTGTTTACCATGAACCGGGTAGAAACCCATCTGGCGTGGGGCATTTTGATGGGGCTGGCGCTGCTGTGCGTTGGCATCTTTTTCGCCCACAACGGTTTCCTGCTGTTTAAGCTCAACTCCTACAGCCAGATTTTCTCTGCTGAAGTCTCCGGCGTGGCGTTGAAGCGCTTCTTCTACTTCTTTATTCCGGCGATGCTGGTGGTCTATTTCCTGCGCCAGGATTATAAGGCGTGGATCTTCTTCCTCGTCAGCACGGTGGCCTTTGGTTTGCTGACCTACGCCATCGTCGGCGGGACGCGCGCCAATATCATCATCGCCTTCGCCATCTTCCTGTTTATCGGCATTATTCGCGGTTGGATCAGCCTGTGGATGCTGGCGGCGGCGGGCGTGCTGGGCATTGTCGGCATGTTCTGGCTGGCGCTGAAGCGCTACGGGATGAACGTCAGCGGCGACGAAGCGTTTTATACCTTTCTCTATCTCACACGCGATACCTTCTCGCCGTGGGAGAACCTGGCGCTGCTGCTGCAAAACTACGACAAGATCGATTTCCAGGGGCTGGCGCCGATGATCCGCGATTTCTACGTCTTTATCCCCAGCTGGATGTGGCACGGTCGCCCGACGATGGTGCTCAATACCGCCAACTACTTTACCTGGGAAGTATTAAACAACCAATCGGGGCTGGCGATTTCGCCGACGCTGATTGGCTCGCTGGTGGTGATGGGCGGCGTCTGGTTTGTGCCGCTGGGCGCCGTGGCGGTCGGGTTGATTATTAAATGGTTCGACTGGCTGTATGAGCTGGGCAACCGGGAGAGCAATCGCTATAAAGCGGCTATCCTGCACAGTTTCTGTTTCGGCGCTATCTTCAACATGATAGTGCTGGCGCGCGAGGGGCTGGATTCGTTCGGCTCCCGCGTGGTGTTTTTCCTCGTGATCTTTGGTATCTGCTTGCTGGCGGCGAAACTGCTGTACTGGTTCCTGGATAGCGTGGGACTGATTCATAAGCGCGTAAAACCGCTTTCGCAACCGCAAGTCTGAGAAGGATGGACATGACTGGGACCATTTCCGCGCCGTTGTACCTGTTAAGAGGGCTGCAGCTCATAGGCTGGCGCGATATGCAGCACGCTCTGGATTATTTGTATGCCGACGGCGTTCTCCGCGAGGGGACGCTGGTGGCGATTAATGCCGAGAAAATGCTGGCCGTAGAGGATAACCCGGAGGTGCGGGCGCTGATTGAGGCGGCGGAGTTTAAATATGCGGATGGCATCAGCGTGGTGCGTTCGCTGCGTAAAAAATATCCGCAAGCCCAGGTATCCCGCGTGGCAGGGGCCGATCTCTGGGAAGCGTTAATGCAGCGCGCCGGCGCTGAAGGCACACCGGTGTTTTTGGTCGGCGGTAAACCTGAAGTCCTGGCGCAGACAGCGTCCAGCCTGCGCCAGCGCTGGCAGGTGAATATCGTCGGCACCCAGGACGGCTATTTTGCTCCTGAACAGCGCCAGGCATTATTCGAACGCATTCGCGACAGCGGGGCGAAAATCGTCACCGTCGCCATGGGGTCCCCGCGTCAGGAGATCTTTATGCGCGACTGTCGGCGTCTGTACCCGCACGCGCTGTATATGGGCGTCGGCGGCACTTACGATGTTTTCACCGGGCACGTGCATCGGGCGCCGAAGTTCTGGCAGGATCTGGGGCTGGAATGGTTCTATCGTCTGCTTTTACAGCCGAGCCGCATCAAGAGACAGTTCCGCCTACTGCGCTATTTACGTTGGCATTATTCCGGTAAGCTCTGATATTCCACTGCAACCAGGCGAGTTTGCATACATATTCTGTGTAATCTCTTCACTCGCCTGATACTTTATTTGCCATTTCTGCAAAATTAATTAACCATTCGCAGGCTTTATACGCGCGGGGGAGACCTGCGCGTCGGCAAGGCTATGAGTTCAGTTAATAACAATAACCGGGAGTACCCGGAATACGGCAAACACAAGAGGATATATGACTGAGAAAAAAGCGGAGCTCCAGCGTGGACTGGAGGCCCGGCATATTGAACTGATCGCCCTTGGTGGGACGATTGGCGTGGGGTTGTTTATGGGGGCTGCCAGTACGCTGAAGTGGGCTGGACCTTCCGTGCTGCTGGCGTACATTATTGCTGGCCTTTTCGTCTTTTTCATTATGCGCTCAATGGGCGAAATGCTGTTCCTTGAGCCCGTCACCGGCTCTTTCGCGGTGTATGCGCATCGCTATATGAGCCCCTTCTTCGGCTACCTGACCGCGTGGTCGTACTGGTTTATGTGGATGGCGGTGGGCATCTCGGAGATTACCGCCATCGGCGTCTATGTGCAGTTCTGGTTCCCGGAGATGGCGCAGTGGATCCCGGCATTAATTGCCGTGGGGCTGGTGGCGCTGGCAAACCTCGCGGCGGTCCGGCTGTACGGTGAAATCGAGTTCTGGTTCGCCATGATTAAAGTGACCACCATTATTGTGATGATCGTCGTGGGCCTGGGCGTCATTTTCTTCGGCTTTGGCAACGGCGGCCACTCCATCGGTTTTGGCAACCTGACCGAACATGGCGGTTTCTTTGCCGGCGGCTGGAAGGGCTTCCTGACGGCGCTGTGTATCGTGGTCGCGTCATATCAGGGCGTGGAGCTCATCGGCATTACCGCAGGTGAAGCGAAAAATCCGCAGGTTACGTTACGTAGCGCGGTGGGCAAAGTGCTGTGGCGGATCCTGATTTTCTACGTCGGCGCGATTTTCGTTATCGTCACCATTTTCCCATGGGATCAAATCGGCTCCAACGGCAGCCCGTTCGTACTGACGTTTGCCAAAATCGGTATTACCGCCGCGGCGGGGATTATCAACTTCGTGGTGCTGACGGCGGCGCTTTCCGGCTGCAACAGCGGGATGTACAGCTGCGGACGTATGCTGTACGCCCTGGCGAAGAACCGTCAGCTGCCGGCGGCGATCGGTAAGGTATCGCGCAACGGCGTTCCTGCCGTCGGCGTAGCGCTGTCGATTCTGATCCTGCTGGTAGGCTCCTGCCTGAATTACATCATTCCTAATCCCCAGCGGGTATTTGTCTATGTCTATAGCGCCAGCGTCCTGCCGGGGATGGTGCCGTGGTTTGTGATCCTGATTAGTCAGCTGCGTTTCCGTCGCGTACATCAGGCAGCGATAGCCAGCCATCCGTTCCGTTCGCTGCTGTTTCCGTGGGCCAACTATTTCACCATGGCTTTCCTGATCTGCGTGCTGGTCGGGATGGGGCTGAATGATGAAACCCGGATGTCGCTCTTTGTCGGTATTATTTTCCTTGCTGCCGTTACCCTGATTTATAAGGTGTTTGGCCTCGGAAGACAGGGACAAATCAATAATCCGGCTGAATAAGCGTCAAAACGAACAAAGCATGAGCAAACGATAATTTTCTTTAAAAAGGCACTAGACAGCGGGGGAGGAAGTCCGTATTATCCGACCCCGCAACGGCGCTAAGCGCCCGTAGCTCAGCTGGATAGAGCGCTGCCCTCCGGAGGCAGAGGTCTCAGGTTCGAATCCTGTCGGGCGCACCATTAACCCGGTGCTGGAGCTGCGGTGGTTTTAATACCGCGTAAAAGGTTTGCAGTGGTGGCTATAGCTCAGTTGGTAGAGCCCTGGATTGTGATTCCAGTTGTCGTGGGTTCGAATCCCATTAGCCACCCCATTATTTGATAGAGTTGTGAATTTGCGAAGGTGGCGGAATTGGTAGACGCGCTAGCTTCAGGTGTTAGTGTTCTTACGGACGTGGGGGTTCAAGTCCCCCCCCTCGCACCACGACTTTAACGAATTGAACTAAAAATTCAAAAAGCAGTATTTCGGCGAGTAGCGCAGCTTGGTAGCGCAACTGGTTTGGGACCAGTGGGTCGGAGGTTCGAATCCTCTCTCGCCGACCAATTTTGAACCCCGCTTCGGCGGGGTTTTTTGTTTTCTGTTATTTCCTGCCATGACTTATTCCCCTGATCTTGCTGATAAAAAATCTTCTCTTTGCTTAAGAATACGCGTCAGGAAAACTCTCAATTCATCACTGTGGTAGATGCAATTTCCCCGGATCCTGTGCGATAATAACCGGGTAGATGCTCATTCCATCTCTTATGTTCGCCTTCGTGCCTCATAAACTCCGGAATGATGCAGAGCCGTTCTTACGGTGCTTATCGTCCACTGACAGATGTCGCATTTATGCCTCATCAAACACCATGGACATTACGTTGAGTGAAGCACCCAATTTGTTGTCAAACAGACCTGTTTTAACGCCTGCCCTGATTTCAGCGCAGGCGTTTTTTTCTTTCAGGGGATCGTCAACGCGAAGTCGGGGGAGAAGCGCTATCGCCCCGCAGGAGGCGATAGCCAGACCAGGTTATTGCTGAGGGTTATTCTGCAGCGTCAGCAGCAGGCCATCGCGGCGCATGGTGGCCGCTTCCTCCGGCTGATGCAGGCGATCCAGGGCATCGGCCAGCCAGGCGTAATCAAAGGCATCCGGACGCTGCTTAAGCGCGGCGCGGAAGGCGATGCTGGCCTCCTGCCATTCACCGTGCCGCATCAGCGACTGGCCCAGGGTGCTCCACAGCAGCGGACGGTCGCCAACGGCTTTGATCTGCTGGCGCAGTACTTTCTCCAGCTGTTCCGGGTTATTGGTCTTCAGGCGCGGGATCGGCATCACCAGACGGTCGTCATACTGTTTCTTCAGACCATCAATGATAATTTGCTGCGCGGTATCGTGATCGTCGCTCTCGATGAGGCGCTCGGCCATCGCCACCTGCAGCGGCACCAGCGCCCGCGTTTTACGGCTCTGGTTGCGCCACCATTCACGCAGCCCCTCGCTGCCGCCATCGGCCAGCGCTTTGTCCATCAGGCCAACCCACGCCAGCTGTTCCAGCGCGGCGCGGTGCTCTTCATCGCCGACGTTAGCTTTCGCCATCGACGGAATGATATCCAGCAGCGACTGCCAGGCGCCGGTGCGGGTATAAGCCTGTTCGGCGAGGCGCAGCACTTCCGGATGACGCGGGGTGATCTCCAGCAGCTTATCGATGCCATGGCGCGCGGCGTGATTTTCATTGCGCGCCAGCTGCAGGCGAACGCGGGTGATTTCCACCGGGATCAGATCATCCCCCGCCAGTTCTGTGGCGCGCTCCAGATGCTGGTTAGCCCGCGCTTCATCGCCGCGCTGCTGGGCCGCTTCCGCCGCCAGCAGATAGTTCACCACCGGCTGTTCGGCGTGATCGGCGTTTTTCGCCATCAGCTTCTCAACCTGCTGGTAATCACCTTCCGCCAGCTTAAGCAGCGCCTGCTCGGTTTGCTTACGTGCGCGACGGCGTTTACGGCCGACAAACCAGCCGCGCGTATGCGCCCCGGTGCGGAAAATGCGGCGCAGCAGCCATTCAATGGCGAACAGCACCACCATGGCGAGGATCAGGATAATCACCAGCCCGGTCACGCTGGTCTCGATATTGTAGTTATCAGTCTGGATCAGGACGTAGCCCTGATGGCCGGCGATCATCGGGCCAAGCACGATCCCGGCGATCAACAGTGCGAAGAGTAAAAGAATTTTCAGCATGCGTTACTCTCCTTGCGGCGCAGCGGGGGCGGCCGGTGCAGCAGGTGCAGACGGTGCAGGTGCGGGCGCGCCGCCCGCGGAAACGGCAGGCTGCGCCATCAGATTACGCACCCGGGTCTGCATCAGTTTTTCCAGCAACGCCTGGCTCTGCAGCGTCTCCGGCACCGTCATGGTAATGCTTTGCTGACTGAGTTTATCCACCTCTTCAAGGAAGGCTTTAGTGGTGGCGTCATCGGTATCGTAATAGGCGCGTACCCAGGTCGAGACGTTATCCAGCGACTGTTTCCAGGTCTCTTCCTGATGACGCGGCACCGCCTGCGCGGCGACCAGCAGGCGAGAGCGAATATTTTCCCGCAGATAGATATCCTGATTCGGCGCCAGCAGCGGGACCGCCGTTTCATCGCGGCGGCGCACGGTGATAAAGCTGTCCATAAAATTCTGCCAGCTTTTCTGCAGATTGATGCGCCATTCGCTGATGGAGCTGGAGAGCTCATCGCTATCAGAATCCATCGGCGAATCGTCATCGTTATTATCCGCCAGCCGCAGGTTATCGATTTGGTTCGCCAGCTGATTAACCTTGAGGATCATGCCGTCGTAGTCCACCTGGTTCACCGCGGAGAGAGTGGCGATGTCGTCGGTAATCGCCCGGCGGGCGCCGATCAGGCTCGGGTCATTCATGTCGGCGAGACTGGCGTCGGCGCTTTTCAGCAGCGCGGCGGCGGTGGTGACATCCTGATCGCTCCACAGCTTACGTCCCGCCAGCTTGACGAGGAAGTCGGCCTGGGCCAGCAGCCAGGTTTTGGCGTCGCTACCGGAAATGACCGCCACTTTTTGCTGGACTTCGTCCAGCTGTTTGGCCAGCGTCTCCTGCTGGCGTTTAGCTTCGTTTAGCTGGTCGGCCTGCTGTTTGATAATGCCTTCCAGTTCGCTTTTTTGGCTCTCCTGCGCTTTTTGCAGCGCCGCGACCTGGCTTGATAATTCAGAGGTGGTTTCGTTTTGACGCGAGGCCTGCTGTTTGTTCAGGCCATACAGACCGATACCGGCGGCTATCGCAATGGCGATAGCGATCGCGCTGAGCGCCAGGCTGGTTTTGTTGCCAGCCTTCTTCTTATCAGTGTTCTCTGGCTGTGGTGTGGTCTCCACGGCCTCCCTGGTCTCTTCAACCACGGCGGATTGATTTTGTTGTTCCGTCATTATGGCTTCCAATGTTGAGAGTTATTGTAATGCGCGTAGCAGCGCATCGTTGTCGGCGCTATCGGCAACCTGAATCTCCTGCCAGCCCAGCTCCCGGGCCTGAAGGGCCAGACGTTCGCTGACAACGACAACGCGGCAGTGCAGGAGCCACCGTTCGCGATACCATTGCGGTATTAACGACCATAGCTGCTGCAGCATCTCGCCGCTGGTGACCACCAGCGTGGTGACCCCGCGAGATTGCCAGCGCATCGCTTCTTCTGCGCCATCGTAATGCTTTGCACTACGTTGATAACATTCACAAAATGTGACCCTGGCGCCGCGCTCGGTCAGCGTCGCGCCTAAGAGTTCCCGCCCGCCATTGCCGCGTAAGATCAGCGCATTTTTCCCGGCAATGTTTTGTAATTCAGGTAATTGTAGCAAGACTTCGCTAATTTCCCGATCTAACGGGTAATGGATATGCTGCCCGCTGACCGTATGCAGGGCCAGCGCCGTCGTGCGGCCAATGGCAAAATAGCGTGGGGAAGTGGGCCAGGGCAGCCCCTGTTGCTGCAGGCGGGCATGGGCGAACTCCACCGCATGCTGGGACAGCGCAAACAGCAGATCGTCAGGCCCGAGGCGGGCAAGCGCGTCGCCCAGCGCGGGAAGCTCCCGGCCAGGCGTAAATTCTATCAGCGGAAAGCCCCAGGCCACGCGTCCCATGGCCCGCAGACGGCTGACCAGCGCTTCTCCTTGCGGTAATGGACGAGTGACCAGGATGCTCATCGTGGGGCTTCTCCATCATAAACTGCCGCGAGAATGTCGCGCGCGCCGTTATCCAGGAGCTCTTCCGCCAGCGAGATGCCGAGCGCTTCAGCCTGCTCTGCTGGCCCGCGCCGTTCGCCGCGTACCATCTGCGAACCATCCGGGGCGCCAACCAGCGCCCGCAGCCACAGTTCGCCGTTGACGAGTTCCGCATAGCTGCCAATCGGCACCTGGCAGCCGCCTTCGAGACGAGTGTTCATCGCCCGCTCGGCGCGCACGCGCACTGCCGTTTCCGTATGGTTGAGAGGCGCTAGCAGCCCCTGGGTCCATGCATCGTCGAGACGGCATTCGATGCCGACCGCTCCCTGGCCGACCGCCGGCAGGGATTGCTCCGGCGACAGCGGCTGGCGAATTCTCGCCTCGAGCTGCAGGCGTTTCAGGCCGGCGGCGGCGAGGATGATGGCGTCATACTCGCCGTTATCCAGCTTACTCAGTCGGGTACCGACGTTACCGCGCAGAGAGCGGATCACCAGGTCCGGACGAGTGGCGGCCAGCTGGCACTGACGGCGTAAACTTGATGTGCCAACGACGCTGCCGGCCGGGAGTTCATCAATCGAGGCATAGTGATTGGAGACAAACGCGTCGCGCGGATCGTCGCGCTCGCAGATAGTCACCAGCCCCAGACCCTCTGGGAATTCCACCGGCACATCTTTCATCGAATGAACGGCGATATCGGCGCGCCCTTCGAGCATGGCAAGCTCTAACTCTTTCACAAATAAGCCCTTGCCTCCCACCTTTGCCAGCGGAGTATCAAGGATGACATCCCCGCGAGTGACCATCGGCACCAACTCGACCTTCAGTCCGGGATGCGCGTGTTCCAGGCGCGCCTTAACATATTGCGCCTGCCATAGCGCAAGCGGGCTTTGCCGTGTGGCAATTTTCAAAACTTTGTCTAACATGCTTGTTACCGTCATTGTCGACCACTAACCATCCTAACATTGTTGTCTTACGGATGTTAGTTTTCACGGTTTATGTGGGAGATAGCTCCGGCCCACTCTTTTTTAACCTTTCATGCGCGTGGCGGTTGCCGGAGGCGTAGTGAGGAATTTACAGGTAATAAACGGTGCTACACTTGTATGTAGCGCATCTTTCTTTACGGTCAATGAGCAAGGTGTTAAATTGATCACGTTTTAAACCATTTGTCCGTCCGCTGCTCATCACAACCACACCGACGACGAATGGTGACGGTTTTTGTTGAAATACTGAAATCCTCCGTACTATTGTACCTCGGGTTTTTGAACATCAGGCGATATGTCTTGTACCTCTATATTGAGACACTGAAACAGAGACTGGATGCCATCAACCAATTGCGCGTGGATCGCGCGCTTGCTGCCATGGGACCCGCTTTCCAGCAGGTTTACAGTCTACTGCCAACGTTATTACATTATCATCACCCGCTGATGCCGGGTTACCTTGACGGTAACGTTCCCCGTGGCATTTGCCTCTACACGCCTGATGAAACCCAACGCCACTATCTTGAAGAACTGGAACTGCATCGCGGCATGCAGACCCAGGAGCCGCCAAAAGGCGAGCTGCCGATCACCGGCGTCTACTCGATGGGTAGTACCTCCTCCGTCGGCCAGAGCTGTTCTTCCGATCTTGATATCTGGGTATGTCACCAGGCCTGGCTGGATAGCGAAGAGCGCCAGCTGCTGCAGCGAAAATGCAGCCTGCTTGAGAGCTGGGCGGCCTCGCTCGGCGTGGAAGTCAGCTTCTTCCTGATCGACGAAAACCGCTTCCGCCATAACGAAAGCGGCAGCCTCGGCGGCGAAGACTGCGGTTCGACCCAGCATATTTTACTGCTCGATGAGTTCTACCGCACCGCGGTGCGTCTCGCCGGCAAGCGTATTCTGTGGAATATGGTGCCGTGCGATGAAGAAGAGCATTACGACGATTACGTCATGGGGCTGTATGCCCAGGGCGTGCTGACGCCAAACGAGTGGCTCGATCTCGGCGGCCTTAGTTCACTGTCGGCGGAAGAGTACTTCGGCGCCAGCCTGTGGCAGCTGTATAAGAGTATCGACTCGCCCTATAAAGCGGTGCTGAAAACGCTGCTGCTGGAAGCCTACTCCTGGGAATACCCCAACAACCGCCTGCTGGCGAAAGATATCAAACAGCGCCTGCACGACGGCGAGATCGTCTCCTTCGGACTCGACCCCTACTGCATGATGCTGGAGCGCGTGACCACCTACCTCCAGGCCATTGAAGATGAAACTCGTCTCGACCTGGTGCGCCGCTGCTTCTACCTGAAAGTGTGCGAAAAACTCAGCCGCGAGCGCGCCTGCGTCGGCTGGCGTCGCGAAGTCGTCAGCCAGCTGGTCAACGCGTGGGGCTGGGATGAAAAGCGTCTGATGATGCTCGACAACCGGGCGAACTGGAAAATTGATGAAGTGCGCAAGGCGCACAACGAACTGCTCGATGCGATGATGCAGAGCTATCGTAATCTGATCCGCTTCGCACGGCGCAATAACCTCAGCGTCTCCGCTAGTCCGCAGGATATCGGCGTGCTGACGCGTAAGCTGTATGCGGCCTTTGAAGCGCTGCCGGGCAAAGTGACGCTGGTGAACCCGCAAATTTCGCCGGATCTGTCGGAACCGAATCTGACCTTTATTCACGTGCCGCCGGGTCGCGCCAACCGTACCGGTTGGTATCTGTATAACCGCGCGCCGGATATGGAATCGATCATCAGCCATCAGCCGCTGGAATATAACCGTTATCTTAATAAGCTGGTGGCCTGGGCCTGGTTTAACGGCCTGCTGACCTCACGCACCCGCCTGTTTATTAAGGGCAACGGCATCGTCGATCTGGCGAAGCTGCAGGAGATGGTGGCCGATGTGTCGCACCACTTCCCGCTGCGCCTGCCGGCGCCCACGCCAAAAGCGCTATACAGCCCGTGCGAAATTCGCCACCTGGCGATTATCGTCAACCTCGAATATGACCCGACGGCGGCCTTCCGCAATCAGGTGGTGCACTTCGATTTCCGTAAGCTCGATGTCTTCAGCTTCGGCGAAGAGCAAAAATGTCTGATCGGCAGCGTCGACCTGCTGTATCGCAACTCGTGGAATGAAGTGCGTACGCTGCATTTCAACGGCGAGCAGGCGATGATTGAAGCGCTGAAAACGATCCTTGGTAAAATGCATCAGGATGCCGCGCCGCCGGACAGCGTGGAGGTCTTCTGCTATAGCCAGCATCTGCGCGGCCTGATCCGCACCCGCGTACAGCAGATGATCTCCGAGTGCATCGAACTGCGTCTCTCCAGTACCCGTCAGGATACCGGGCGCTTTAAAGCGCTGCGCGTCTCCGGCCAGACCTGGGGACTGTTCTTCGAGCGTCTTAACGTTTCGGTGCAGAAGCTGGAAAACGCCATTGAGTTCTACGGCGCTATCTCGCACAACAAGCTCCATGGCCTGTCGGTGCAGGTGGAAACCAATCACGTTAAGCTGCCGGCGGTAGTGGACGGATTCGCCAGCGAAGGGATTATCCAGTTCTTCTTTGAAGACGCGGATAACAACGACAGCGGCTTTAACATCTATATTCTCGATGAGAGCAACCGCGCTGAGGTCTATCACCACTGCGAGGGCAGCAAAGAGGAGCTGGTGCGCGACGTCAGCCGCTTCTATTCGTCATCGCACGATCGTTTTACCTACGGCTCCAGTTT
The DNA here is from genome assembly GCF_040062415.1 of Klebsiella sp. GG_Kp173. Classification (NCBI taxonomy): domain Bacteria; kingdom Pseudomonadati; phylum Pseudomonadota; class Gammaproteobacteria; order Enterobacterales; family Enterobacteriaceae; genus Klebsiella; species Klebsiella sp. GG_Kp173. The sequence continues at coordinate 40,553 of NZ_JBEAFZ010000022.1, read as the reverse complement.
TATCAACTTCAACCTGCCGCAGTTCTATCAGATTGTCGAGGTGGACGGGCGCACCCAGGTGATCCCTTTCCGCACCCAGGCGATTGCCGCCGCGATACCCACCAGCCAGGACGTTACCGCCTCGCCGGTGCTGCAGCAGCGCTACTCGTAGATTTGGCCCGGAAAAGGCGCAATGCGCCGTCATCCGGGAAACATGTCATTAACGGAATCTCACCGTCTCACCGGCCTGCTGGCTCGCCGCCTGCTCCAGCAGATCCCAGAAGGTTTCACCGCTGCGATCGCAGATCCACTCGTCGCCTTTGAGATCGAAATGGTAGCCGCCCTGTTTGGTGGCCAGCCACACCTGGTGCAGCGGCTCCTGACGGTTAATAATGATTTTGCTGCCGTTTTCAAAGCTAATAGTCAGCACGCCGCCGTTGATTTCGCAGTCGATGTCGCTATCGCCGTCCCAGTCATCCAGGCGTTCTTCGATGGTCATCCACAGGCTATCGGCCAGGCGATGGAATTCACTGTCGTTCATAATTTTATTCTGCTTTTTTGATTTTTGAAGATGGGTCGCAGTATAGCGCGAAACAAAAGCGCGCGCAGTCGGATGCTAAAGGCTTGCTTTTACGTCTTCTCCTGCGATGATAGAAAGCAGAAAGAATGAATCACGGGCAACTATCAATGAAAAACGTTTTTCCTACGCTTGCCGTTTTGTTTGCGATCTTCAGCCTGACCGGCTGCGGTCTGAAAGGGCCTCTCTATTTCCCGCCGGCTGATAAAACCGCGCCGCCGCCGACCAAACCGGTTAACCCGGGCATTCAGAGCTCAACGCCGGATCGTAACGATCGTGGCGATACCGGTGGTCCGAGCCAGGTCAATTACTAACGATAACGTTCTGTTCCGCGCAACTGGAGTAGATGATGCAGTTCTCTAAAATGCATGGCCTTGGCAACGATTTTATGGTCGTTGACGCGGTAACGCAGAATGTTTTTTTCTCGCCGGAGCTGATTCGCCGCCTGGCGGATCGCCACCTTGGCGTCGGGTTCGATCAGCTGTTGGTGGTGGAGCCGCCCTACGATCCGGATCTGGATTTCCATTACCGGATCTTTAATGCCGACGGTAGCGAAGTGTCGCAGTGCGGCAACGGCGCGCGCTGTTTCGCGCGTTTCGTCCGGCTGAAAGGCCTGACCAATAAACGTGATATCCGCGTGAGTACGGCCAACGGCCGTATGGTATTAAGCGTAACGGAAGACGATCTGGTGCGGGTGAATATGGGCGAGCCCAACTTCGAGCCCTCCCAGGTGCCGTTCCGCGCCAACAAAGCGGAAAAGACCTATATCATGCGTGCCGCCGAGCAGACAGTATTGTGCGGCGTGGTGTCCATGGGGAACCCGCACTGCGTTATCCAGGTGGATGATGTGGATACGGCGGCGGTGGAAACCCTCGGCCCGGTGATGGAAAGCCATGAGCGTTTTCCGGAGCGCGCGAATATCGGTTTTATGCAGGTGGTCGGCCGGTCCCATATTCGTCTGCGCGTCTACGAACGCGGCGCGGGGGAAACCCAGGCCTGTGGCAGCGGCGCTTGCGCCGCGGTGGCGGTGGGGATCCAGCAGGGGTTGCTCGCTGAAACGGTACGTGTGGAATTACCCGGCGGTCGTCTTGATATCGCCTGGAAAGGCCCGGGCCAGCCGCTGTTTATGACCGGCCCGGCGGCCCATGTCTATGATGGATTTATTCATTTATGAAACCAATCGGGGAAGAACAGCAGGAGGTCGCCAGCGCATTGAACGATCGTGCAGTGGTGGACTATCTGTTGCAAAATCCTGAATTTTTTATTCGTAATGCCGCCCAGGTCGAACATCTCCGCGTCCCGCATCCGGTGCGCGGTACGATTTCGCTGGTGGAGTGGCACATGATGCGGGCGCGTAACCATATCCATGTGCTGGAAGAGAATATGTCGCTGCTGATGGAGCAGGCGGTAGCCAATGAAAGCTTGTTCCAGCGCCTGCTGCAGCTGCAAACGCGGCTGGCGGCGGCGGAGAGCCTCGACGATATGCTTAACCGCCTTCACCGCTGGGCGCGCGAGCTGGGGCTGGCGGGCGCCACGGTGCGCCTGTTCCCTGACAGCTGGCGCCTGGGCGCGCCTTCGAAGTTTACCCACCTGGCGTTAAGCCGGCAGGCGTTTGAGCCGATCCGTATTCAGCGTCTGGGCCAGGCGCGCCACTACCTTGGGCCGCTGAACGGTCCGGAGTTGCTGGTGGTATTGCCGGAGGCGAAAGCCATTGGGTCAGTGGCGATGTCGCTGCTGGGCGGCGATAATGCCCCTGGCGTGATGCTCTTTAGCAGCCGCGATGCGCAGCATTATCAGCCAGGACAGGGGACGCAACTGCTGCAGGAGATCGCCCAGATGCTGCCCGGCCTGCTGGAGCGCTGGATTGAACGCGCATGACCGATTCTCCTCTCTTCTCCGCCGTCGCCCGCTTTCTGCGCCACCTTGGCGTTGAACGCCAGCTCAGCCCGATCACGTTACTGAATTACCAGCGACAGCTGGACGCGCTGATTGCCCTGGCGGATGAGGCGGGTCTGAAAAGCTGGTCGCAGTGCGATGCCGCTCAGGTGCGAAGTTTTGCGGTGCGCAGTCGCCGCGCGGGATTAGGCCCGGCAAGCCTGGCGCTTCGCCTGTCGGCGCTGCGCAGTTTCTTCGACTGGCTGGTCGGCCAGGGCGAGCTCAGCGCCAATCCGGCGAAAGGGATTGCCGCGCCGAAAATTCCCCGTCACCTGCCAAAAAATATCGATGTCGATGACGTCAATCGGCTGCTGGATATTGATCTCAACGATCCGCTGGCGGTGCGCGACCGGGCGATGCTGGAGGTGATGTACGGCGCGGGGCTGCGTTTGTCCGAGCTGGTCAACCTTGATATCAAACATCTCGATCTCGAAAGCGGCGAGGTCTGGGTGATGGGCAAAGGTAGCAAAGAGCGCCGCTTGCCGATCGGTCGCAACGCCGTGATGTGGATTGAGCACTGGCTGGATTTACGCGGCCTGTTCGGTACTGACGACGACGCGCTGTTTTTGTCGAAACTGGGCAAGCGCATTTCGGCGCGCAACGTACAGAAGCGGTTCGCCGAGTGGGGCATTAAGCAGGGGCTGAACAGCCATGTGCATCCGCACAAGCTTCGCCACTCCTTTGCCACCCATATGCTGGAGTCCAGCGGCGATCTGCGCGGTGTGCAGGAGCTGTTGGGTCATGCTAACCTCTCCACCACCCAAATCTATACCCATCTCGACTTTCAACACCTTGCCTCGGTGTACGATGCCGCGCATCCGCGCGCAAAACGGGGGAAATAATGCGTTTTTACCGACCTCTGGGCCAGATTTCCGCGCTGACGTTTGACCTGGACGATACCCTTTATGATAACCGCCCGGTCATTGACCGGACGATGCACGAGTCGCTGGCTTTTGTACGCAGCTACCATCCGTCGCTCAGCCAGTTCGACGCCCATGAGCTTAATCAGCTGCGCCAGACGCTGTTGTCATCCGAGCCTGAGATCTATCACGACGTGACCGTCTGGCGCCACCGTGCGCTGGAGTTAGGCATGCGTAACGCCGGACTCTCCGCCGACGAGGCGAAAGCGGGGGCCGATGCGGCGATGGAACACTTCGCCCAGTGGCGCAGCCGCGTCGATGTCCCGCAGGAGACCCACGATACGCTGGCGAAGCTGGCGGAGAAGTGGCCGCTGGTGGCGATTACCAACGGCAACGCCCGACCAGAGTTGTTTGGCCTGAGCGACTATTTCCGCTTTGTGCTGCGCGCCGGGCCGGATGGCCGCTCCAAGCCGTTTGCCGACATGTACCATCTGGCGGCGGAGCGCCTGAACTTACCGCGCGGGCATATTCTGCACGTCGGCGATGACCTGACCACTGACGTCGCCGGATCGCTGCGCTGTGGCATGCAGGCCTGCTGGATCAAACCGCAAGGCGCGGACCTGATGCACACCGCGGACAGCCGCCTGCTGCCGCATATTGAAATTTCACAGTTGGCATCTCTGACCTCGCTGATATAATCACCAGTTACTCTGTATATATTAACAGGGGTTCGTGGAACCCCTTCTCTTCCGGCGGTGCCAATGGACGTTTCTTACCTGCTCGACAGCCTTAATGACAAACAGCGTGAAGCCGTAGCGGCCTCGCGCACCAACATGCTGGTTCTGGCAGGGGCGGGCAGTGGTAAGACGCGCGTTCTGGTGCACCGTATCGCCTGGCTGCTGAGCGTGGAGAACTGCTCGCCGTATTCTATTATGGCGGTGACCTTTACCAACAAAGCGGCGGCAGAGATGCGCCACCGTATCGGCCAGCTGATGGGCACCACCCAGGGCGGCATGTGGGTGGGCACCTTCCACGGCCTGGCCCACCGCCTGCTGCGCGCGCACCATCTGGACGCCAACCTGCCGCAGGATTTCCAAATCCTTGATAGCGAAGACCAGCTGCGCCTGCTGAAGCGTCTGATTAAGGCGATGAACCTCGATGAGAAGCAGTGGCCGCCGCGTCAGGCGATGTGGTACATCAACAGCCAGAAAGATGAAGGGCTGCGCCCGCATCATATTCAGAGCTACGGCAACCCGGTCGAGCAGACCTGGCAGAAGGTCTATCAGGCCTATCAGGAAGCCTGCGATCGCGCCGGGCTGGTGGACTTCGCCGAACTGCTGCTGCGCGCCCACGAGCTGTGGCTGAATAAGCCGCATATCCTCCAGCACTACCGTGAGCGGTTCACCAATATCCTCGTCGACGAATTCCAGGATACCAACAACATTCAGTACGCGTGGATCCGCCTGTTGGCGGGCGATACCGGCAAGGTGATGATCGTCGGCGATGACGATCAGTCGATTTACGGCTGGCGCGGCGCGCAGGTCGAGAACATTCAGCGTTTCCTTAACGATTTTCCCGGTGCGGAAACCATCCGCCTTGAGCAGAACTATCGCTCGACCAGCAACATCCTCAGCGCCGCCAACGCCCTGATTGAAAACAACAACGGTCGCCTGGGCAAGAAGCTATGGACCGACGGCGCCGACGGCGAGCCGATCTCGCTGTACTGCGCTTTCAACGATCTCGACGAAGCACGCTTCGTAGTGAACCGGATAAAAACCTGGCAGGAGAACGGCGGGGCGCTGGAGCAGTGCGCCATCCTCTATCGCAGCAACGCCCAGTCGCGCGTGCTGGAAGAGGCGCTTCTGCAGGCCAGTATGCCGTACCGCATCTATGGCGGCATGCGCTTCTTCGAACGCCAGGAAATCAAAGACGCGCTCTCGTACCTGCGTCTGATCGCCAACCGTAACGACGATGCGGCGTTTGAGCGCGTAGTCAATACGCCGACCCGCGGCATCGGCGACCGCACGCTGGACGTGGTGCGCCAGACGTCACGCGATCGTCAGCTGACGCTGTGGCAGGCCAGCCGTGAGCTGCTGAAAGATAAAGCGCTGGCCGGTCGCGCCGCCAGCGCCCTGCAGCGCTTTATGGAGCTGATTGACGCGCTGGCGCAGGAGACCACCGATATGCCGCTGCACGTCCAGACCGATCGGGTGATTAAAGACTCCGGGCTGCGCGCGATGTACGAGCAGGAGAAAGGCGAGAAGGGTCAGACCCGTATTGAAAACTTAGAGGAGCTGGTGACGGCGACGCGCCAGTTTAGCTACAACGAAGAAGATGAAGATCTGATGCCGCTGCAGGCGTTCCTCTCCCACGCCGCGCTGGAAGCGGGCGAGGGACAGGCGGATACCTGGCAGGACGCGGTTCAGCTAATGACCCTGCACTCGGCGAAAGGGCTGGAGTTCCCGCAGGTGTTCATCGTCGGCGTCGAGGAGGGGATGTTCCCGAGCCAGATGGCCCTTGATGAAGGCGGCCGCCTGGAAGAAGAGCGTCGTCTGGCCTACGTTGGCGTGACGCGCGCCATGCAGAAGCTGACGCTGACCTACGCGGAAACCCGCCGTCTGTACGGCAAAGAGGTTTACCATCGGCCGTCGCGCTTTATTGGAGAGCTGCCGCAGGAGTGCGTAGAAGAAGTGCGTCTGCGGGCTACGGTGAGCCGCCCGGTAAACCATCAGCGACTGGGCGCGCCGATTGCCGAGAGCGATACCGGCTACAAATTAGGCCAGCGCGTACGGCATCCGAAGTTTGGCGAAGGCACCATCGTTAACCTCGAAGGCAGCGGCGAGCACAGCCGGCTGCAGGTGGCTTTTCAGGGGCAGGGGATCAAATGGCTGGTCGCGGCTTACGCCCGGCTCGAGGAAGTGTAACTTTAAGAAAAATATCATTATTTTGTAATATTCTGCTACCTTTATACGTTAAGGCGCCTGATTTGCGCTTTCGCGTTCCGTTGCGTGTTGACGCCGATTTTGCGCTGGCGTAACATGCGCGCACGATTACGCTAAGAGGACATTCGCCTTGGACACACCCAGTAGATGCTGGCTCAACTTCCTGTCATTCAGGAACAACTCCTAAGGCTATCCTCTTATGCTGATAGCCTTAGCGGTTGTCAGCGACCTGCCCCATTCCCGTCGCGCTGAGTCAGGCTTAATGGTCTGAAACCCAATTTGTTTCTGTGTGCCCACCGAACTGTCCGATAATTTTTTTGCATTGGGAGTCCCGGTCATGCTGAGCGCATTTCAACTGGAAAACAATCGTTTAACGCGCCTGGAAGCCGATGAGATCAAGCACCTCGCCAGCTCGGTGTGGGTCGATCTGGTCGAGCCTGACGACGATGAGCGAAGCCGCGTGCAGACGGAACTGGGTCAGAACCTGGCGACGCGCCCGGAGCTGGAAGATATCGAAGCCTCCGCGCGTTTCTTTGAAGATGAAGACGGGTTACATATCCACTCCTTCTTCTTTTTCGAAGATGCCGACGATCACGCGGGTAACTCTACCGTGGCGTTTACCATCCGCGAAGGGCGCCTGTTTACGCTGCGTGAGCGTGAACTGCCCGCTTTTCGCCTCTACCGCATGCGCGTGCGTAACCAGACCCTGGTGGACGGCAACGCCTACGAGCTGCTGTTAGATCTGTTCGAGACCAAAATCGAACAGCTGGCGGATGAGATAGAAAACATCTACAGCGACCTGGAAAAGCTGAGCCGCGTGATTATGGAAGGCCACCAGGGCGATGAGTACGACGAAGCGCTGTCGACGTTGGCGGAGCTGGAAGATATCGGCTGGAAGGTCCGCCTGTGTTTGATGGATACCCAGCGCGCGCTGAACTTTCTCGTGCGCAAAGCGCGCCTGCCGGCGGGCCAGCTGGAGCAGGCGCGGGAGATCCTGCGCGATATCGAATCCCTGCTGCCGCACAACGAATCGCTGTTCCAGAAGGTGAACTTCCTGATGCAGGCGGCGATGGGCTTTATCAACATCGAGCAGAACCGCATCATCAAGATCTTCTCGGTGGTGTCGGTGGTGTTCCTGCCGCCAACTCTGGTGGCCTCCAGCTACGGGATGAACTTTGAATTTATGCCTGAGCTGCACTGGAGTTTCGGCTACCCGGGGGCGATCGTCTTTATGATGCTGGCTGGCCTGGCGCCGTATCTCTACTTCAAGCGTAAAAACTGGCTGTAGTTGTTGTGCCGGATGCGCTGCGCCTATCCGGCCTGAGTGCTGTACTTTTGTAAGCCGGATAGGGCGGAGCCGCCATCCGGCAATGTCCTAGCTCCGACGCCCCCGCCTTTGCGTATACACCGCATCCATCACGAATATCGCCAGCGCCACCCAGATAAAGCCAAAGGTGACCATTTTATCCTTGCCCGGCACTTCGCCGTAGAACGTCACCGCCAGCAGGAACATCAGCGTCGGGCCGATGTACTGGAAAAAGCCCAGCGTGGAGAGCCGCAGACGCGTTGCCGCCCCGGTGAAGCACAGCAGAGGGATGGTGGTCACCACGCCCGCCGCCATCAGCAGCAGATTGAGCGACCAGGGGTTCTGCCCCATATGGCTGGTGGGGCTGTCGGTGATGCCGAACAGCCAAATCGCCGCCACCGGCAACAGCCACAGCGTTTCCACCAGCATGCCGGTCTGCGCATCGACAGCGATTTTCTTCCGCACCAGACCATAAAAGGCAAAGCTGAAGGCCAAACCAAGGCCGATTATCGGTAGCGAACCAAAGGTCCAGAGCTGCACCAGCACGCCGCAAAAGGCGAGGATCATCGCCAGCCACTGCAGGCGACGGAAACGTTCGCCAAGGAAAATCATCCCTAACAGAATATTCACCAGCGGGTTGATAAAGTAGCCGAGGCTGGCTTCCAGCATATGGTGGTTATTCACCGCCCAGATGAACAGCAGCCAGTTACCGCCGACCAGCACCGCAGAGAGCGCCAGCAGGAAGATCTTGCGCGGCGTCTTCAGCAGCTTTTTCACCTGCGGCCACTGACGGCTAACGCTGATGAGCGCCACCATGAAGAAGAAAGACCAGATCACGCGATGGGTCAGAATTTCATCGGCGGGAACATAGTAAATAAGTTTGAAGTACGCCGGCGCGATACCCCAGATAAAGTAGGCGGCGAGGGCCAGAATAATCCCCAACCGCGTCTGTTTCGCTTCCATCGGTAAAATCCATTGCCAAAGAGAGTGATGTTACTCGATTTTGGGCAATCAACCCACCATATAGGTCGCTGTTGCGCTGGCAATATATACCTGAGCTTCGTTATGCAGTTCCACACGGGCTACCGCCACTTTATTGCCGGCGCGCAGCAGGGTGCTGGTCGCGGTAAAACGTTCGCCGCGACCCGGACGCAGGTAGTCCACGCGCAGGTCGATGGTTCCCATGCGGGAAAGCCGCTGGCGCAGCTCTTCTTCATTGATGGTTTCATGGCGGGTAAGGGTGCTGCCAACGCAGACCAGACCTGCGGCGACGTCCAGCGCGGAGGCGATTACACCGCCATGCAGAATGCTTTGCGCCCAGTTGCCGACCATCATCGGCTGATTATTAAAGCTGAGCTGGGCAAACGCTTTTTCATAGCGCTCCAGTTCGAGGCCGAGGGCGCGGTTAAACGGCATGTGATAGACGAAAATCTCCCCCACCAGTTTCAGAGCTGCTTCGGCAGTAAGTTCAGACATAACACCGGTTCCATTCGTTAATAAAATGTTGATTTTATGCTTCTAAAATATTGATTTCCACTTTCGGAGTGGATTTGGGGGCAGGGGATTAATAAACAGGTAGAATGTCTTCAGGTGAAACAAAAATAAAAACTATTTATCAGGAGACCAGCATGCGTATCTCTTTGGCCTGCCTGGCGGCGCTGTGCGCGCTACCGGCTGGTGTTATGGCGCAGGATGCGTCGGTACACGACAAACCAGCAGTGCGCGGCAGTATTATCGCCAACCTGCTACAGGATCATGATAATCCTTTTCTGCTCTACCCTTATGAAAGCAACTATCTGCTCTACACGTGGACCAGCGATCTCAATAAAGAGGCGATTCGTAGCTATGACTGGGCCGAAAATGCCCGTAAAGATGAAGTCAAGTTTCAGCTGAGCCTCGCCTTCCCGCTGTGGCGCGGCATCCTGGGGGATAATTCGCTGCTCGGCGCGTCCTATACCCAGAAGTCCTGGTGGCAGCTCTCCAACAGCAAAGAGTCGGCGCCGTTTCGCGAAACCAACTACGAACCCCAGCTGTTTCTTGGCTTTGCCACCGACTATCAGTTTGCCGGCTGGACGTTGCGCGATATCGAAATGGGATATAACCACGACTCGAATGGCCGCTCCGATCCCACCTCGCGCAGCTGGAACCGGCTCTATGCCCGCCTGATGGCGCAAAATGGCAACTGGTTGGTGGAAGTGAAACCCTGGTATGTGGTGGGCAGCACCGATGATAACCCGGACATCACCAAATATATGGGCTATTACCGCCTGAAGTTGGGTTACCAGCTGGGCGAGGCGATCCTCAGCGCGCAGGGGCAGTATAACTGGAACACTGGCTACGGCGGGGCGGAGTTGGGGGTGAGCTATCCCATCACCAAACATGTTCGCGCTTACACCCAGATCTACAGCGGCTACGGGGAATCGCTTATCGACTACAACTTTAATCAAACGCGCGTCGGCGTCGGGCTAATGCTCAACGATCTGTTTTAATCGTTGCACTCTGGCTCGCAGGCGCTGAAAATAGCGCCTGTTTTCTTTTCAGGCAAATGGGGTCAACGTGGCACAGGCGGAAGTATTAAATCAGGAATCGCTGGCTAAGCAGGTTTTACAAGAGACCTTCGGCTACCAGCAGTTCCGCCCTGGCCAGGAGACGATTATCGAGACGGTGCTCGAGGGCCGTGACTGCCTGGTGGTCATGCCGACCGGTGGCGGCAAGTCACTGTGTTATCAGGTACCGGCGCTGGTTATGGGCGGCCTGACGGTAGTGGTCTCGCCGCTGATCTCGCTGATGAAAGATCAGGTCGATCAGCTGCTGGCCAACGGCGTGGCGGCGGCCTGTCTGAACTCGACCCAGAGCCGCGAACAGCAGCAGGACGTGATGGCCGGCTGCCGCAGCGGGCAGGTTCGTCTGCTGTATATCGCCCCGGAACGGTTGATGCTCGACAACTTCCTTGAGCATCTGGCGAACTGGAATCTGGCGATGCTGGCGGTGGACGAAGCGCACTGCATCTCCCAGTGGGGCCATGACTTCCGCCCGGAATATGCCGCGCTGGGCCAGCTTCGTCAGCGGATGCCGCAGATCCCGTTTATGGCGTTGACCGCCACCGCCGATGACACCACCCGCCGCGATATCGTCCGTCTGCTGGGACTTAACGATCCGCTCATACAGGTCAGCAGCTTCGACCGGCCGAACATCCGCTATATGCTGATGGAGAAATTCAAGCCGCTCGACCAGCTGATGCGCTACGTCCAGGATCAGCGCGGCAAATCGGGCATTATCTACTGCAACAGCCGTTCGAAAGTGGAAGATACCGCCGCGCGTCTGCAGAGCCGCGGCATCAGCGCGGCGGCTTACCATGCCGGCCTGGAAAACGACGTGCGCGCCGACGTGCAGGAGAAATTCCAGCGCGACGATCTGCAGATTGTGGTGGCGACAGTGGCCTTTGGGATGGGCATCAACAAGCCGAACGTCCGCTTTGTGGTGCATTTTGATATCCCGCGCAATATTGAATCCTACTATCAGGAGACCGGCCGCGCCGGGCGTGACGGCCTGCCGGCGGAAGCGATGCTGTTTTACGATCCGGCGGACATGGCGTGGCTGCGCCGCTGTCTGGAAGAGAAGCCCGCCGGGCCGCTGCAGGATATCGAACGGCATAAGCTGAACGCGATGGGGGCGTTTGCTGAAGCCCAGACCTGTCGTCGTCTGGTGCTGCTGAACTACTTTGGCGAAGGACGCCAGGAGCCGTGCGGCAACTGCGATATCTGTCTTGATCCGCCGAAGCAGTACGATGGCTTAATGGACGCCCGTAAGGCGCTCTCCACTATTTATCGGGTCAACCAGCGCTTCGGGATGGGTTACGTGGTGGAAGTCCTGCGTGGCGCCAACAATCAGCGCATCCGTGAGATGGGCCACGATAAGCTCCCGGTATACGGCATCGGCCGGGAACAGAGTCACGAGCACTGGGTGAGCGTGATCCGCCAACTGATTCACCTTGGGCTGGTGACGCAGAATATCGCCCAGCACTCCGCGCTGCAGCTGACCGAAGCCGCACGCCCGGTGCTGCGCGGCGACGTCCCGCTGCAGCTTGCCGTACCGCGTATCGTGGCGCTGAAGCCGAAGGCGATGCAGAAATCCTTCGGCGGTAATTACGATCGTAAGCTGTTTGCCAAGCTGCGCAAATTACGTAAAGCGATTGCCGATGAAGAAAACATTCCCCCGTACGTGGTCTTCAACGACGCGACGCTTATTGAGATGGCGGAGCAGTCGCCGCTAACCGCCGGCGAAATGCTCAGCGTCAACGGCGTGGGGACACGTAAACTCGAGCGTTTCGGCAAGCCGTTTATGGCGCTGATCCGGTCGCATGTCGATGGCGACGACGAGTAGTCAGCTGGCTATAAAAGTGCCAGAATAGTTATCCTCTTCATTATTTTCCTGCGAGTTAACTATGCTGATGCTTTTCCTTACCGTGGCGCTGGTGCATATCATTGCGCTGATGAGTCCGGGGCCGGATTTTTTCTTTGTCTCACAAACGGCCATCAGCCGCTCGCGCAGAGAGGCGTTGATGGGAGTGCTGGGGATCACCTGCGGCGTAATGATCTGGGCGGGGGTAGCGCTGCTCGGCCTGAACCTGATCCTCGCCAGAATGGCGTGGCTGCACAACATCATTATGGTCGGCGGGGGCTTGTACCTGTGCTGGATGGGCTACCAGATGCTGCGCGGCGCGTTGAAAAAAGAGGCGGTGTCCCCGGCAGAGCCGCAGGTTGAGCTGGCCCGCAGCGGACGCAGCTTCCTGAAGGGATTGCTGACCAATCTGGCGAACCCGAAAGCGATTATCTACTTCGGCTCGGTGTTCTCGCTGTTTGTCGGTGACAGCGTTGGCGCCGGCGCGCGCTGGGGCATTTTTCTGCTGATTATCATGGAGACGCTGGCCTGGTTTATGGTGGTTGCCAGCCTGTTCGCCCTGCCGGGGATGCGCCGCGGCTATCAGCGGATGGCGAAGTGGATCGACGGTATCGCCGGCACGCTGTTTGCGGGCTTCGGCATCCACCTGATTATCTCGCGTTAACCTGGCGTGATGCTCCACCCGGCTATATCCGGGTGGAGAAAGTGTCAGTGGCGAAGCCGCTGCAGCTCGTCTTCAGACAGACCGGTCATTTCCATAATCGCTTCGTCATCAATACCGCGTTTGCGCATCGCTTCGGCAACCTGCAGCAGGGCCTGATGTTTGCCTTCCTTTATACCTTCCTTTATACCTTGCTGTACGCCTTTCCTGATGCCTTTTTCCATACCTTCTGCGAGCCATGTTTCCGCCAGCGTCATCAGTAATCCTCCATGCTGCGGCACGCGCTGTGCCAGCCCGTATAAGAGTGTCCGAGTATCCTCGGCATCCCCTGCCTGAGCCATATAGTTTACCAATACGGTGATTTGTTGTCCGCTCATCTGCTCCAGCATTAAGAGTTGGGTCAACTTATCCAGCAATTGCGCCATATCGCGCTGACGGATGTGTTTTTGCACCAGCGTCAGGGCCGCCATGCTGCGGTGCTGCATAATGTCGTCGTCGGGGATCACCGTGATATCGACCAGCGGAAACGCTCCGCTATAGAGCTGGCGGGCGGTCTCGGGATCGGCGAAATTATCCAGCCAGCTCATAGACCAGGGATAGGGGCTGCGTCGTCCCTGATAGAAGAGGACCGGGATAACCAGAGGCAGCGTTTTATGGCCGTTCTCCAGATGGCGCTGCATGGCGGCGACGGCATAGCGCATTAAGCGAAAGGCCATCAGTTTATCGGGTGCGCTCTGGTGCTCGATCAGAACATGGACATACCCCTTACCGCGGGTGGTTTCCAGCGAATAGAGAATATCGCTGTAGTAGGGCCTGAGGTCGTCTTCAAGAAAGCTGCCGGATTCCAGACGTAGGGTATCCAGTTTGCAGATCGCTGTTAACGCCGGAGGCAGGTGGATCTCGATGAAATCGCGCGCCGTCTCTATCCGTGAGAGAAAAGTTTTAAATACCGCATCATGAGGGGTCGCCGTTTCTGCCATCGCCGTTCATCCGTGAATCACCTATCTGGCGGCATCCTGGCACGGTGGGCTCAGCGTCGACAGCCGGCAAAAAAATTAATTTCCCGCTTTGCGCGCCGGCTCGCGCAGAGAGATTGCTTCGCCCGCCAGGCGAACCTCTGTTTGCGAGCGAGATTTCATCATTCAGGCGTGACGGGCGGAGGCGAGCAGCGCCCCAACCAGCATAAACAGTGAACCAAAGACTTTGTTCAGCGCCTTCATCTGCTTTGGCCCTTTAATCCAGGCTGAAATGCGCTGCGCCAGGGTCGCATAGCCAATCATCACAATGATATCGACGACGATGGTGGTGACGCCCAGAACGAGATACTGCATCACCTGGGGCTGATGGGGCAGGATAAACTGCGGAAACAGGGCGGCCAGAAAAACAATGCTTTTGGGATTGGTGAGATTCACGAACACCGCGCGCTGGAACAGTTTGCCGCGCGTCTGCGCCTTCGCCAGCGTATTCAGGTCGATGGCCCCTGCCGCGCGCCATTGCTGGATACCCAGCCAGATAAGATAGGCTGCGCCGGCCCATTTCAGCACCTCAAAGGCCAGCACCGAGCGGGAGAACAGGGTGCCGAGACCGACGCCGACCAGCACGATATGAATGGCCAGCCCGGTCTGCAAACCGGCAATTGACGCCGCCGCGCCGCGGTACCCGTGATTAATGGAAGTGGTCATGGTATTAATCGCTCCGGAACCCGGGGACAGGCTGAGAATGATTGATGTCAGCAGGTAGGCGAACCACCACTCAATGGTCATGAGAAACTCCCTGATTGTCTGTTTTTATGCCACAATACGCTATTGTGTCAGCATTGTGTGATGCACGGCAAAAAAACGATTTTCAGCGGTTAACAGGGGTGTAAACCCGATGTTTGGGCAGAAAAAGGACTGGGAAACACGAGAAAACGCGTTTGCGGCCTTTAGCATGGGGCCGCTGACGGATTTCTGGCGACAGCGCGAAGAGGCTGAATTTAAAGGCGTCGATGATGTACCGGTACGCTTTGTTCGCTTTTGCGCGCAAAATCACGATCGACTGGTGCTGATTTGCCCTGGGCGCATTGAAAGCTACGTGAAGTATGCTGAAGTGGCCTACGATCTCTTTCACAGCGGCTTTGACGTGATGATCATCGACCATCGCGGTCAGGGTCGCTCGGGTCGTCTGCTCTCTGATACTCACCGCGGGCACGTGGTGAACTTCAGCGATTATGTTGATGACCTGGCTGCGCTCTGGCAGCAGCAGGTGGTCCCCGGCCACTGGCGAAAACGGTTTATCCTCGCTCACTCTATGGGCGGGGCGATTGCTACGCTCTTTCTGCAACGCTACCAGGCGCATTGCGATGCGATTGCGCTCTGCGCGCCGATGTTCGGGATTATCATTCGGCTGCCGGACTGGATGGTGCGTCATATTCTTGACTGGGCTGAGGGCCATCAGCGCATTCGCGAAGAGTATGCCATCGGCACCGGACGCTGGCGGGCGCTGCCTTTTGCCGTTAACGTGCTGACGCACAGTCGACAACGCTATCGTCGTAACCTGCGCTTCTATGCCGACGAGCCGCGACTGCAGGTCGGCGGCCCGACCTGGCACTGGGTGCGCGAAGGCATGCTGGCCGGTGACGAAGTGCTGGCGAATGTGGAAAAAGATACCGCCCCGACGCTGCTGCTGCAGGCGGAGGAGGAGCGGGTAGTCGATAATCTGATGCACGACCGCTATTGTGAATTACGGGCCGCCGCCGGCCATCCCTGTGAGGGCGGAAAGCCGCTCGTCATTGAAGGGGCATACCATGAGATCCTTTTTGAAAAGGACGCTATGCGCTCAGTCGCGCTCAATGCCATCGTCGAGTTTTTCAATCGACATACTTAATCCGACGATAACGCTCGTCGCCCTGCTTAGAGGTTAACTTTTTTATGTACCAGGTTGTTGCGTCTGATTTAGACGGCACGCTGCTTTCCCCCGATCATTTCCTGACCCCCTATGCCAAAGAGACGCTGAAGCTGCTTACCGCCCGTGGGATCAATTTCGTCTTCGCCACCGGCCGACACTACATCGACGTCGGGCAGATCCGCGATAATCTCGGCATCCGGTCGTACATGATCACCTCTAACGGCGCCCGCGTTCACGATAGCGATGGTCAGCAAATCTTCGCCCATAACCTCGACCGTGATATTGCCGCCGACCTGTTTGAGATCGTGCGTAACGATCCGAAAATCGTCACTAACGTCTATCGGGAAGATGAGTGGTATATGAACCGCCATCGCCCGGAAGAGATGCGCTTTTTCAAAGAGGCGGTGTTTAACTACAAGCTGTATGAGCCGGGCGAACTGGATCCGCAGGGGATCAGCAAGGTGTTCTTTACCTGTGAGGATCACGAACATTTGCTACCGCTTGAGCAGGCGATGAACGCCCGCTGGGGCGATCGCGTGAACGTCAGCTTCTCCACCTTAACCTGCCTGGAGGTGATGGCGGGTGGGGTATCGAAGGGGCATGCGCTGGAGGCAGTGGCGAAAATGCTCGGCTACAGTCTGTCAGATTGCATCGCTTTCGGCGACGGCATGAACGACGCCGAGATGCTGTCGATGGCCGGCAAAGGCTGCATTATGGCCAACGCCCACCAGCGGCTGAAGGATCTGCATCCGGAACTGGAAGTGATCGGTAGCAACGCCGACGATGCGGTCCCGCACTACCTGCGTAAGCTATACCTCGACTGACAAAGATTGACGACTGGCGAATAATTACCCAGTCGTCAACCTGACTCTTCGCTACAATGCCTGTTCTTTATCCAACGAGACGACCATTGTGGCGCTGTTAATTATCACCACTATCCTGTGGGCCTTTTCTTTTAGCCTGATTGGCGAGTACCTGGCCGGTAGCGTCGACAGCTATTTTTCGGTACTGATGCGCGTGGGCCTGGCGGCGCTGGTGTTCCTGCCTTTCCTGCGCACGCGAGGCCAGTCTCCGCGCACGATCGTGCTCTATATGCTGGTGGGCGCGATGCAGCTTGGCATCATGTACCTGCTGGCCTTCCGCGCTTATCTCTATCTGACGGTCTCGGAATTCCTGCTGTTTACCGTGTTTACCCCGTTGTATATCACGCTGATCTACGATCTGCTCAGCGGACGGAAACTGCGCTGGGGCTATCTGCTGAGCGCCGCGCTGGCGGTGCTGGGGGCGGCGATTATCCGTTACGACAAAGTCAGCGATCATTTCTGGACCGGGCTGTTATTGGTGCAGTTGTCAAACCTCTGCTTCGCCATCGGGATGGTGGGTTACAAGCGCCTGATGGAGGTGCGTCCGATGCCGCAGCACAATGCCTTTGCCTGGTTCTATGTCGGGGCCTTTATCGTGGCGGTGGCGGCGTGGTTTATGCTCGGCAACGCCCAGAAGCTGCCGACCACCACGCTGCAGTGGAGCGTGCTGGTGTGGCTCGGCGTGGTGGCTTCCGGGCTGGGCTACTTTATGTGGAACTATGGCGCCACCCAGGTGGATGCCGGCACGCTGGGGATCATGAATAACGTCCATGTCCCCGCCGGGCTGCTGGTTAACCTTGCCATCTGGCAGGAGCAGCCGCACTGGCCGAGCTTTATTAGCGGAGCGTTGGTGATCCTGGCCTCGCTGTGGGTCCATCGACGCTGGGTCGCTCCGCACTCCGGACAAACGGCAGATGATCGCAGGCGTGGTTCCGCGCAGAGCGAATAAACGCTTCGGTGACCGGTTGACGCTGCTCGCCATCGCGAACGGCCGCGTACAGCCGGCTCCATAATCCCTCTCCCAGGGTTTTGGTCACCACCAGACCCTGGCGTTCAAAACTTTCCACCACCCAGTGCGGCAGCGCGGCGATGCCCATCCGGGCTGCCACCATCTGGATCAGCAACAGCGTGTTATCGACGCTTTTCAGCTGGGGGCTGATACCGGCCGGCTGCAGGAAATGGCGCCAGATGTCGAGGCGTCCGCGCTGTACGGGATAAATCAGCAGCGTTTCCGCGGCCAGATCCTCCGGCGTAATCAGGGTCTTCATGGCTAAGGGGTGCTCAGGCGCCAGCACCAGGCGCACCTCATAATCAAACATTGGCGAGTAATGCAGACCGCTGCGCGGCAGGATATCGGAGGTCATCACCAGATCCAGTTCGCCCTGCTGCAGCGCAGGCTGCGGGTCGAAGGTGACGCCGGAATGGAAGTCGACTTCCACGTGTGGCCAGCGGGCGCGGAAATTCTCCAGCGCCGGCGTCAGCCACTGAATACAGCTGTGGCATTCGATAGCCAGCCGCAGCCGGGTCTGCTGCGGTTCGTTACAGTCCTGCAGGGCGCGGGCGATCTGCGGCAGCACCTGGTTGGCCAGCTGTAAGAGGATCTCCCCCTGAGGGGTAAAACGCAGCGGCTGGCTCTTACGCACAAAGAGACGAAAGCCAAGACGCTGTTCCAGATCGCTGAACTGGTGAGACAAGGCGGACTGGGTCTGGTGCAGGGCAGCCGCTGCGCCCGCCAGTGAACCGCTATTCCGCAACGCTTGCAGCGTTTTCAGATGTTTAATTTCGATCATGAAAGTCCTTCACTTCGCCATGAGCAATTTGCGCTTGAGGAATATACAGTAACTGCCAATTATGGATGTGTAAACATCTGGACGTCTAAAACTCGTCATATTTCGACTTGCAGATGCGTTGGCTGCCTCGCTTACCCCAGTCACTTACTTCAGTAAGCTCCTGGGGATGCGCATCGTTGCCGCCTTCCTGCAAGCCGAACTATTTAGAGTTTTTCTTCAGATTCAATGAAATAAGAGAGGAACAAAAATGACAATTATTAACCACACCCTCGGTTTCCCTCGCGTTGGCCTGCGTCGCGAGCTGAAAAAAGCGCAAGAGAGCTACTGGGCGGGCAATGCCACTCGCGAGGAGCTGCTGGCGGTAGGCCGGGAACTGCGCGCCCGTCACTGGGAGCAGCAGAAGCAGGCCGGGATTGACCTGCTGCCGGTGGGCGATTTCGCCTGGTACGACCATGTTCTGACCACCAGCCTGCTGCTTGGCAACGTGCCGGCTCGTCATCAGAACAAAGACGGCTCTGTCGATATCGATACCCTGTTCCGCATTGGCCGCGGCCGCGCGCCCACCGGCGAGCCAGCGGCCGCCGCGGAAATGACCAAGTGGTTCAACACCAACTATCACTACATGGTGCCGGAGTTCGTGCAGGGCCAGCAGTTCAAACTGACCTGGACCCAACTGCTGGATGAAGTGGACGAAGCGCTGGCGCTGGGCCACAAGATCAAGCCCGTGCTGCTGGGGCCGGTGACTTATCTGTGGCTGGGCAAAGTGAAAGGCGAACCGTTTGACCGTCTGAGCCTGCTGAATGCCATCCTGCCGGTTTATCAGCAGGTGCTGGCCGAACTGGCGAAGCGCGGCATTGAGTGGGTGCAGATTGATGAACCGGCGCTGGTGCTGGAGCTGCCGCCAGCGTGGCTGGAGGCCTTTAAACCGGCTTATGACGCCCTGCAGGGCCAGGTCAAACTGCTGCTGACCACCTATTTTGAAGGCGTTAGCGACAATCTCGAGACCATTGCTGCGCTACCGGTCCAGGGGCTGCACGTCGATCTGGTCCACGGTAAAGATGATGTCGCCGAACTGCATAAACGTCTGCCGGCCGACTGGCTGCTGTCCGCCGGCCTGATCAACGGGCGTAACGTCTGGCGCGCCGATCTCGCCGAAAAGTATGCGCAAATTAAAGACCTCGTCGGTAAGCGCGAGCTGTGGGTCGCTTCATCCTGCTCTCTGCTGCACAGCCCGATCGACCTGAGCGTGGAGACGCGCCTTGATGCGGAAGTGAAGAGCTGGTTTGCCTTCGCTCTGCAAAAATGCGGTGAGCTGGCGCTGTTGCGCGATGCGCTGAACAGCGGCGATACGGCGGCGATTACCGAGTGGAGCGCGCCAGTCCATGCTCGTCGCCATTCGTCTCGGGTACACAACCCGGCGGTGGAAAAACGGCTGGCGGCGATCACTCCTCAGGACAGCCAGCGCGCCAGCCCCTATGAGGTTCGCGCTCAGGCACAGCGTCAACGCTTTAACCTGCCGGCCTGGCCGACCACCACCATCGGGTCATTCCCGCAGACGACCGAGATCCGCGGCCTGCGCCTGGACTTCAAAAAGGGAAATCTTGACGCCAGTCATTATCGTACCGGCATTGCGGAACATATTAAGCAGGCGATCGTCGAGCAGGAGCGGTTAGGATTAGACGTACTGGTGCACGGGGAAGCCGAGCGGAACGATATGGTGGAATACTTCGGTGAACATCTGGACGGTTTCATCTTCACGCAAAACGGCTGGGTGCAGAGCTATGGCTCCCGCTGCGTGAAGCCACCGGTGGTGATCGGCGACGTCAGCCGTCCGCAGGCGATCACCGTCGAATGGGCGAAGTACGCGCAGTCGCTGACCGACAAGCCGGTGAAAGGGATGCTCACTGGACCGGTGACGATTCTGTGCTGGTCCTTCCCGCGGGAAGACGTCAGCCGTGAAACCATCGCGAAACAGATTGCGCTGGCCCTGCGTGATGAAGTGGCGGATCTGGAGGCGGCCGGTATCGGCATCATCCAGATTGATGAGCCAGCCTTGCGCGAAGGTTTACCGCTGAAGCGCAGCGACTGGGATGCCTATCTGCAGTGGGGTGTGGAAGCCTTCCGTCTTAACGCTGCGGTGGCCAAAGACGATACTCAGATCCATACCCACATGTGCTATTGCGAGTTCAACGACATCATGGACTCCATCGCCGCGCTGGATGCTGACGTGATCACCATTGAAACCTCGCGTTCCGACATGGAACTGCTGGAGTCGTTCGAAGTGTTCGAGTATCCCAATGAGATCGGGCCGGGAGTATATGATATTCACTCGCCAAACGTACCGAGCGTGGAGTGGATCGAAGCGCTGCTGGAAAAAGCCGCGCAGCGTATCCCGGCGGAGCGGCTGTGGGTCAACCCGGACTGCGGCCTGAAAACCCGCGGCTGGCCGGAGACGCGCGCCGCGCTGGCGAATATGGTGCAAGCGGCGCGGAATCTGCGCCAGTCCGCTTGATCGTCACCGGAAAAATCAAAAAGGAGGCATTTGCCTCCTTTTTTCATGCTTTGGGCGATTACCCTTTTTTTCCGCCATACTGCGCAAACCAGGCCAGCATTCGCTGCCAGCCGTCTTTGGCTGACTCTTCGTGATAGCTGGCGCGATAGTCGGCGTTAAAGGCGTGATCGGCTTCGGGATAGACCACGATTTCCGCTGTGGCGTTAGCCGCCCGCAGCGCCTGACGCATCGTCTCGACGGTGTCCTGCGGAATGCTGGCGTCTTTCGCACCGTACAGGCCGAGCACCGGGGCGTTGAGATCGACGGCGATATCCACCGGATGTTTTGGCGAATTCAGCGATTTTTCTCCCACCAGCTTGCCGTACCAGGCCACTGCCGCTTTAAGCTGCGGGTTATGTGCGGCATACAGCCAGGTGATGCGTCCGCCCCAGCAGAAGCCGGTGATCAGCAGACGATGGGCATCGCCGCCATGACGCGCCGCCCAGCTGGCGACGTGGTCGAGATCCGCCAACACCTGCGCGTCCGGCACCTTGGTAACCAGCTCTTTAAACAGGGTTGGGATATCGTGATACTCATTCGGATCGCCCTGACGGAAGTACAACTCAGGCGCGATAGCCAGATAGCCTTCCTGCGCCAGGCGGCGACAAAGATCGCGAATATGCTCATGCACGCCGAAAATTTCCTGTACCACGATGACGATCGGCAATGGGCCATCGACGTTTTTCGGACGGGCATGGTAAGCCGGCATGTTTTCCCCCTGAGAGGGAATAGAGGTCTCTCCGGCGACAATATGCTCTTCCGGCGTATGAACGGCGGTTGCGGCGTGCGGCGAGGCTGCAGGTGCGAATCCAGGTTGCTTGGTGGTGGTCATGGTATTCTCCGTACCCTTATTTATTAGCGCATCAGTAACTATAGACCCTTTACCTTTAGTTCGGGCGGTAATAAAGCACAGTGCCTGAAAGCGGCTATCTTTTGTTCTGTGACGATGAATATAACTTGTTAATGTGATGTGTATCACTATTTACTGAAAAACAACTGCAATCATTATTGTTCTTGGTGACTATCATCACAAAATGTTGCCTGGGGCTTCTGTACAGTACCGTTTTGCTTCTGCTGATAATTCGACCCACAGAGGAGTTTTTTATGTCCAAGTCTGATGTTTTTCATCTCGGCCTCACCAAGAACGATTTACAAGGGGCTACGCTGGCTATCGTCCCTGGCGATCCGGAGCGTGTGGAAAAGATCGCCGCGCTGATGGATAAGCCGGTTAAGCTGGCATCCCACCGCGAATTTACCTCCTGGCGCGCGGAGCTGGACGGCAAACCGGTGATCGTCTGCTCCACCGGCATCGGCGGCCCGTCTACGTCTATCGCTGTGGAAGAGCTGGCGCAGCTTGGCGTACGTACCTTCCTGCGCATTGGCACCACCGGCGCCATTCAGCCGCACATCAACGTTGGCGATGTGCTGGTGACTACCGCTTCCGTTCGCCTGGACGGCGCCAGCCTGCACTTCGCGCCGATGGAATTCCCGGCCGTCGCAGATTTCGCCTGCACCACCGCGCTGGTGGAAGCGGCGAAATCCATTGGCGCCACCACCCATATCGGCGTGACCGCCTCTTCGGATACCTTCTACCCGGGCCAGGAGCGTTACGACACCTTCTCCGGTCGCGTGGTGAGCCGCTTCAAAGGCTCTATGGAAGAGTGGCAGGCGATGGGCGTGATGAACTATGAAATGGAATCCGCTACGCTGCTGACCATGTGCGCCAGCCAGGGCCTGCGCGCCGGGATGGTGGCTGGGGTTATCGTTAACCGTACCCAGCAAGAGATCCCTAACGCCGAAACCATGAAGCAAACCGAAAGCCACGCGGTTAAAATCGTCGTCGAAGCGGCGCGCCGTCTGCTGTAATTAAACCGCTTTCCCTTCAGGCCGGATCCTCCGGCCTTTTTTTTGCGTCGCCTCTCGCAGGAAATTCCTTTTAAACTGGACGTTTGTACAGCACAATTCTATTTTGTGTCATCAGGTTATCGCAGGGGGCGTCGTGGATCTCTCCATTATTATCAGCGCGGTTATCGCACTGGCTGCCGGGTTAATCGTCGTCTGGCTGGCGACCAAAGCGCGCGCCGATCAAATTCGGGCCGATCTTATCGAGGAGCGGCGAGAGCTGGATATTGAGCTGAGCGCTGCCCGTCAGCAACTGGTACAGGAAGCCCACTGGCGTGAAGAGTGCGAGCTGCTGAACAACGAGCTGCGCAGCCTGCGGGATATCAATACCTCGCTGGAGGCCGATCTGCGTGAGGTTACCACCCGGCTCGAATCCACCCAGCTGCATGCGGAAGATAAGATCCGCCAGATGGTGAACAGCGAGCAGCGCCTGAGCGAGCAGTTTGAAAACCTCGCCAACCGCATTTTCGAACACAGCAACCGACGCGTCGATGAGCAAAATCGCCAGAGCCTGCATGGCCTGCTGACACCGCTGCGCGAACAACTTGACGGGTTCCGCCGGCAGGTGCAGGAGAGCTTCGGTCAGGAGGCGCGAGAAAGGCACACCCTGGCGCATGAGATCCGTAACCTGCAGCAGCTGAACGCGCAGATGGCGCAGGAGGCGCTGAACCTGACCAAAGCGCTGAAGGGCGATAACAAAACCCAGGGCAATTGGGGGGAAGTGGTTCTCACCCGCGTGCTGGAGGCCTCCGGCCTGCGGGAAGGCTATGAGTACCAAACCCAGGTCAGCATCGAGACCGACAACCGCTCGCGGATGCAGCCGGACGTCATCGTGCGCCTGCCGCAGGGTAAAGACGTGGTTATCGACGCCAAAATGACCCTTGTCGCCTATGAGCGTTATTTCAACGCCGAGGACGACTACACCCGCGAAGTCGCGCTGCAGGAGCACCTTGCTTCGGTGCGAAATCATATTCGCCTGCTGGGGCGCAAGGATTATCAGCAACTGCCAGGCCTGCGCTCCCTCGACTATGTGCTGATGTTTATTCCCGTCGAGCCGGCATTCCTGCTGGCCATCGACCGTCAGCCCGAGCTTATCAGCGAGGCGCTGCAAAATAATATTATGCTGGTTAGCCCGACGACGCTGCTGGTGGCCCTGCGCACCATCGCCAATCTGTGGCGTTATGAGCACCAAAGCCGCAACGCGCAGAAGATCGCCGAGCGGGCGGGGCGCCTTTACGACAAAATGCGCCTGTTTGTGGACGATATGTCCGCTATCGGCCAGAGTCTGGATAAAGCGCAAGAGAACTATCGCCAGGCGATGAAAAAGCTCGCTTCCGGGCGCGGTAATCTTCTGGCCCAGGCGGAGGCTTTTCGCGGGTTGGGCGTGGAGGTCAAGCGCGGGATTAATCCTGATTTAGTTGAACAAGCCATTGCTCAGGACGATCAATATCGTCTCGAAGAGGAGGATAACCTGCCGGAAAATGAGGCATTTTCACCCGACTCTGCCGAGCCGGTGCGTAGCCGGGAGGCGGCTCCGCCACGCTGAAACGTATGGGAAATGCGCTGAGTCTGATACACTCAGTGAACATTTTCTTGAAAAGCAAGCAGGCATAAAGATGGTTGAGGATTCACAAGAAACGACGCACTTTGGCTTTCAGACGGTCGCTAAAGAGCAGAAAGCAGACATGGTGGCGCATGTATTCCATTCTGTCGCCGCAAAGTATGATGTGATGAATGACTTGATGTCGTTTGGTATCCATCGTTTGTGGAAGCGTTTCACCATCGACTGCAGCGGCGTACGTCGCGGGCAGACCGTGCTGGATCTGGCGGGGGGGACCGGTGATTTGACGGCTAAGTTTTCCCGTCTGGTAGGGGAAACCGGCCGCGTTATGCTTGCTGATATCAATGATTCAATGCTCAAAATGGGCCGCGAAAAGCTGCGCAATATCGGCATCGTGGGTAACGTTGAGTATGTTCAGGCCAACGCGGAAGCCCTGCCGTTTGCTGATAATACCTTTGACTGCATCACCATCTCTTTCGGTCTGCGTAACGTGACCGACAAAGAGAAAGCGCTGCGCTCGATGTACCGCGTGCTGAAGCCGGGTGGACGTCTGCTGGTGCTGGAGTTTTCTAAACCCATTATCGAACCGCTGAGCAAAGCCTACGACGCTTACTCCTTCCATATCCTGCCGAAAGTGGGCGAGCTGGTGGCAAAAGATGGCGACAGCTATCGCTACCTGGCGGAATCTATTCGTATGCATCCGGACCAGGAAACCCTGAAAGGGATGATGCAGGATGCAGGCTTCGAAAGCGTGGACTACTACAACCTGACGGCGGGTATCGTTGCTTTGCATCGCGGTTACAAGTTCTGACAGGAGGGACGCTATGCCTTTCACACCCCTGGTGACCGCTGGCATTGAAACGGCGCTAAATACTTTCCTCTGGCGCGACAAAGCGCTAAAACCCGCCCGCCAGCGCCTGCTGGGCAAGGTATTGCGGGTACAGCTGCAGGATTTCGCTACGCCCGTGGTGCTGGTGTTCAGTGAACGCCAGGTTGATGTTCTGAGCGCCTGGGACGGAGAGGCTGACTGCACCGTGATTACCCGGCTCAGCGTGCTGCCAAAACTACGCAACCGTCAACAACTGACGGCGCTTATCCGTAGCGGCGAGCTGGAAGTGCAGGGCGATCTGCAGGTGGTGCAGAACATGGTCACCCTGTGCGATCTGGCAGAGTTCGATCCCGCTGAGCTGCTGGCGCCTTATACCGGTGACATCGTGGCCGAAGGCGTCGGTAAAGTCCTCCGCGGCGGCGCTCAGTTTTTACTGAAGGGCGCGCAGCGCCAGCAGCGTTATGTCGCTGAAGCGATCACTGAAGAGTGGCGCCTGGCACCGGGGCCGCTGGAGCTGGCCTGGTTTGCTGAAGAGACGACGGCTATTGAACGCGCGCTGGCCGCACTGGAAAAACGGCTGGAAACGCTGGAGGGCAAATGACGCCAGGAGAATTACGGCGCCTGTATTTCATCATCCACACCTTTTTGAGCTACGGGCTCGATGAGCTTATCCCCAAAATGCGGATCACGCTGCCGCTGCGTATCTGGCGGCGGATGCTCTTCTGGATGCCAAACCGCCATCAGGATCAACCTCTTGGCGCCCGTCTGCGGCTGGCGCTCCAGGAGCTGGGGCCGGTGTGGATTAAATTCGGCCAGATGCTATCCACGCGGCGGGATCTCTTTCCGCCGCATATTGCCGATCAGCTGGCGCTGTTGCAGGATCGCGTGGCGCCCTTTGAAGGGAAGCTTGCGCAGCAGCAGATAGAAAAAGCGATGGGTGGCCTGCCGGTGGAGGCCTGGTTTGATGATTTCTCCGTTGAGCCGTTAGCCTCGGCGTCTATTGCCCAGGTGCATACCGCGCGTCTGAAAGAGAACGGCAAAGAGGTGGTGATCAAGGTTATCCGTCCGGATATCTTGCCGATCATTAAAGCGGACATGAAGCTCATCTATCGCCTGGCGCGCTGGGTGCCGCGACTGCTGCCTGACGGCCGCCGTCTGCGCCCGCAGGAGGTGGTTCGTGAGTATGAAAAAACGCTGCTGGACGAGCTGAATCTGCTGCGGGAATCCGCCAACGCCATTCAGTTGCGGCGTAATTTCGAAGACAGCCCGATGCTGTATGTGCCGGAAGTGTACCCCGATTACTGCAGCGAAAGCATGATGGTGATGGAGCGCATCTACGGCATTCCGGTGTCCGACGTGGAGGCGCTCGAGGCTCAGGGAACCAATATGCAACTGCTGGCGGAGCGGGGTGTGCAGGTCTTCTTCACCCAGGTGTTCCGCGACAGCTTTTTCCATGCCGATATGCACCCTGGCAACATCTTCGTCAGCTACGAGCACCCGGAAGATCCGCAGTATATTGGTATCGACTGCGGTATTGTCGGCTCGCTGAACAAAGAAGATAAGCGCTATCTGGCGGAAAACTTTATCGCCTTTTTCAACCGCGATTATCGTAAGGTTGCCGAGCTGCACGTCGACTCCGGTTGGGTTCCGCCGGACACCAATGTTGAAGAGTTTGAGTTCGCGATCCGCACGGTCTGCGAGCCCATCTTTGAGAAGCCGCTGGCGGAGATCTCCTTCGGCCACGTGCTGCTAAATCTGTTCAACACCGCGCGGCGCTTCAATATGGAAGTCCAGCCGCAGCTTGTTTTGCTACAGAAGACATTACTTTACGTAGAAGGGGTAGGCCGGCAGCTCTATCCTCAGTTAGACTTGTGGAAAACGGCGAAGCCTTTCCTTGAGTCGTGGATCAAAGATCAGGTCGGTATTCCGGCGCTGGTGCGCGCGTTTAAAGACAAAGCGCCGTTCTGGATCGAAAGAATGCCTGAAATACCTGAGCTGGTGTATCAGAGCCTGCAGCAGAGCAAACAGCTGCAGACCAGCGTCGATACTATCGTGCGGGATATGCATGTGCGTCATGTGCGCCAGGGCCAATCCCGCTATCTGTTTGGTATAGGCGCGGTTTTATTGCTCAGTGGTACGCTGCTCTTTATCCATCGCCCTGAGTGGGGAATGATGCCCGGCTGGCTGATGGCCGGCGGTATCGTGACCTGGCTGATTGGCTGGCGAAAAACCCGCTGATCGGTTCGCCTCTTCATGACGCAGGCTTATTTGCGCAAAATCATGCCGGTGGCCTGACGGCGAGGCGGCTGGCAGGATGGCGTGTATAATGCGTCCACATAATTCATCATCTGTCATAGGGGAACGTGTATGGGTGGTATCAGTATTTGGCAGTTATTAATTGTTGTCGTCATCGTAGTTCTGCTTTTCGGGACGAAGAAGCTGAGCTCACTGGGGTCAGACTTAGGGGCATCCATCAAAGGCTTTAAAAAAGCCATGAGTGATGATGATAAACCTGAAAAGTCGGCGCCAGACGCAGATTTCACGGCGAAAACTATCGCCGATAAACAGGATGATGCAAAAAAAGACGAGACAAAACGCCACGACAAAGAGCAGGTGTAACTCGTGTTCGATATTGGTTTTAGTGAACTACTGCTGGTGTTTGTGATTGGCCTCATCGTTCTGGGGCCACAGCGGCTTCCCGTCGCGGTTAAAACGGTGGTTGGCTGGATCCGTACGCTACGGTCGCTGGCGACCACGGTACAGAATGAGCTGGCTCAGGAGCTAAAACTGCAGGAGTTCCAGGAGAGCCTCAAGAAGGTGGAAAAGGCCAGCCTGAATAACCTGACGCCGGAGCTGAAAGCCTCCATGGATGAGCTGCGCGAGGCCGCGGAGTCGATGAAGCGCTCCTATAGCGCCCACGATCCGGAAAAGGCCAGTGACGAAGCGAATACCATCCATAATCCGGTGGTGAAAGGCAGCGAAGCGCAGCGGCAGGACGTCACGCCGGCGACGGCAGAACATCAGGCCAGCGCTCCGGTTCATGCGCCGGATCCCGTGGCCGACGAGCAACCCGCTTCACCGGCAGAGAAAACATCCGCTACGGCGGCTGCCCCCCATTCTTCCCCCGCATCGAGTGATAAACCGTAAACATGGGCGTAGACGATACACAACCGCTAATTTCGCATCTGATTGAGCTGCGCAAGCGTCTGCTCAACAGCATCATTGCTATCCTGGTGATCTTCCTGGCGCTGGTCTATTTCGCCAATGATATCTATCAGCTGGTCTCGGCCCCGCTTATCAGCAAGATGCCGGTAGGCGCGACGATGATCGCCACCGATGTCGCTTCACCTTTCTTTACGCCGATAAAGCTGACCTTCATGGTGTCGGTGATCCTGTCGGTGCCGATTATTCTGTATCAGGTATGGGCCTTCGTCGCGCCGGCGCTGTATAAGCATGAGCGCCGGCTGGTGGTGCCCTTACTGGTCTCCAGCACGCTGCTGTTCTATATCGGTATGGCTTTCGCGTATTTTGTCGTGTTTCCGCTGGCGTTCGGCTTCCTTACCCATGCTGCCCCGGAGGGGGTGCTGGTCTCGACCGATATCCGCAGCTATCTCGACTTCGTGATGGCGCTGTTTATGGCGTTCGGGGTCTCTTTTGAGGTGCCGGTCGCCATTGTGCTGCTCTGCTGGATGGGTGTCACCACGCCGGAAGAGCTGCGCAAAAAGCGGCCGTATGTACTGGTGGGCGCCTTCGTGGTGGGGATGCTGCTGACGCCGCCGGACGTGTTCTCGCAGACGCTGCTGGCTATTCCGATGTACTGCCTGTTTGAAGTCGGGGTGTTCTTCGCCCGCTTCTACACCGGGAAGCGCCTGACGCGTGATGACGATGCCGCGGCCGAAGCTGAAGCCGCTGAGCACAGAGAAGAGTAATACCGCCAACCGCCCGTCAGGGCGGTTGGCATATGGAGCGATCATGTTTGATATCGGCGTTAATCTGACCAGTTCACAGTTTGCCCGCGACCATGATGAGGTGGTGGCGCGCGCCCGGGCGGCAGGGGTTCACGGCATGCTGCTGACCGGCACAAATTTACCGGAGAGCCAGCAGGCGCAGAGAATGGCGAGTCATTACGCCGGCTGCTGGTCCACGGCGGGGGTTCATCCCCATGACGGCAGCAGCTGGACGCCAGCGGTCGCCGAGGCGATTTATGCCCTCGCCCGCGAGCCGCAGGTGGTGGCGATAGGGGAGTGCGGTCTGGATTTTAATCGTAATTTCTCCACGCCCCAGGAGCAGGAGGAGGCGTTTAGTGCCCAGCTGGCGCTGGCCGCCGAGCTGTCGATGCCGGTGTTTTTACACTGCCGCGACGCCCACGACCGGTTTCTGGCGCTGCTTAAACCCTGGCTCGGGAAGATCCCGGGCGCGGTGCTGCACTGCTTTACCGGCAGCCGCAGCGAGGTGCAGGAATGTCTGGATCTGGGGCTGTTTATCGGTATTACCGGTTGGGTATGCGATGAGCGGCGAGGGCTCGAGCTGCGGGAGCTATTGCCGGCGATCCCGGCGGAACGTCTGCTGCTGGAGACCGATGCGCCCTATCTGCTGCCGCGCGACCTCAAGCCTAAACCCGCCTCGCGTCGTAACGAGCCCGCGTATTTGCCGCATATCCTGGCCAGCGTCGCGGCCTGGCGCGGCGAGGAGGCGCAGTGGCTTGAGATGCAAACGGACGCAAACGTCAGGGCGCTGTTTGGCGTCGACGTTAACGGCGCTTAGATTTTCTGGAAATCGGTGTTTTTAACGCTCTGCAGGACTTGCTTATTCAGCAGGTTTAACAGCAACATAGAGCGTGCTTCACCGTCCGGCTCGGTAAAGATAGCCTGTAAGCCTTCGAACGCGCCGTCGGTGATCAGTACGCTATCGCCCTCATGCGGCGTTTCCGGGTCGGTAATGCCTTCCGGTTTGTAGATAGAGAGCTGGTGGATGACCGCCGAGGGGACGATAGCGGGTAGGGCGCCAAAGCGCACGAAGTTGTTAACCCCGCGGGTGGCGCTGATGGTGGTGGTATGAATCACCTCTGGATCGAACTCAATAAACAGGTAGTTCGGGAACAGCGGTTCGCTGACCATGGTGCGTTTACCGCGAATGATTTTTTCCAGCGCAATCGTCGGCATCAGGCAGTTAACTGACTGACGTTCCAGATGTTCCTGGGCTCGTTGTAGCTGCCCACGTTTGCAATACAGTAAGTACCAGGCTTGCATAATGACTCATTCCACTTCTAATAACGGCAAGCATAACAAATGGCTGGTGTAATCGCGAAAGCCATTATAATTGAAATCCAAATTTCAGCGTTCTTTCACGCTAATTTAACAAAATTACAGCATCTCGCCGTTGAACACCGTATAATTAGCCGCCTGTAGAGAGGTCAATAACACTTTCATGAAATATCACGATCTTCGCGACTTTCTGACACTCCTGGAACAACAGGGCGAACTAAAACGTATCACTCTGCCGGTCGATCCTCACCTGGAAATCACCGAAATTGCCGACCGCACCCTGCGCGCTGGCGGTCCTGCGCTGCTGTTTGAGAATCCGAAAGGCTATACCATGCCGGTGCTGTGCAACCTGTTCGGCACGCCGCGGCGCGTGGCGCTGGGGATGGGCCAGGAGGACGTCAGTTCGCTGCGCGAGGTGGGTAAGCTGTTAGCCTTTCTGAAAGAGCCTGAGCCGCCCAAAGGTTTCCGTGATCTGTTTGATAAGCTGCCGCAGTTTAAGCAAGTGCTGAATATGCCCACCAAACGTCTGCGCGGCGCCCCCTGTCAGCAAAAAATCATCCAGGGCGATGACGTCGACCTGAGGAAAATCCCGATTATGACCTGCTGGCCGGAAGATGCCGCGCCGCTGATCACCTGGGGGCTGACGGTGACCCGTGGGCCGCACAAAGAGCGGCAAAACCTGGGGATTTATCGCCAGCAGCTGATTGGCAAAAACAAACTGATTATGCGCTGGCTGTCTCATCGCGGCGGCGCGCTGGATTTCCAGGAGTGGTGCGCGGCGCGTCCGGGGGAACGCTTCCCGGTTTCTGTGGCGCTCGGCGCCGACCCGGCGACCATTCTTGGTGCAGTGACCCCGGTGCCG
Organism: Klebsiella sp. GG_Kp173; assembly: GCF_040062415.1. Taxonomy (NCBI): domain Bacteria; kingdom Pseudomonadati; phylum Pseudomonadota; class Gammaproteobacteria; order Enterobacterales; family Enterobacteriaceae; genus Klebsiella; species Klebsiella sp. GG_Kp173. The sequence continues at coordinate 9,384 of NZ_JBEAFZ010000022.1, read as the reverse complement.
GATACGCTGTCAGAATATGCCTTTGCCGGGCTGCTGCGCGGCACCAAAACCGAAGTGGTGAAATGCGTCTCGAACGATCTTGAAGTGCCTGCCAGCGCAGAGATTGTGCTGGAAGGTTATATCGAGGCCGGGGAGATGGCGCCGGAAGGTCCGTATGGCGACCATACCGGCTACTACAATGAAGTAGACCAGTTCCCGGTGTTTACGGTTACCCATATTACCCAGCGTGAAGACGCGATTTATCATTCGACCTATACCGGCCGTCCGCCGGATGAGCCTGCGGTGCTGGGCGTGGCGCTGAATGAAGTCTTCGTCCCGATCCTGCAGAAACAGTTTCCGGAAATTGTCGATTTCTATCTGCCGCCGGAAGGGTGCTCCTACCGCCTGGCGGTGGTGACGATGAAAAAACAGTACGCAGGCCATGCCAAGCGCGTGATGATGGGCGTCTGGTCGTTCCTGCGCCAGTTTATGTACACCAAATTCGTGATTGTCTGCGATGACGATGTTAACGCCCGCGACTGGAACGATGTGATTTGGGCGATCACTACCCGTATGGACCCGGCTCGTGATACGGTACTGGTAGAGAATACGCCAATTGATTATCTGGATTTTGCCTCGCCGGTTTCCGGCCTGGGTTCAAAAATGGGGCTGGATGCCACCAATAAATGGCCTGGCGAAACCCAGCGTGAATGGGGTCGCCCAATCAAAAAAGATCCTGCCGTCACGGCGCGCATTGACGCCATCTGGGATGATCTGGCCATCTTTAAACAACAGTAAGCGGGGCTAACGCCGCTGTTTTGCTCTTTAGACCCGACAGAGGGGACGCATGACAACCTTAAGCTGTAAAGTGACCTCGGTGGAGGCGATTACCGATACCGTGTATCGTGTTCGATTAGTACCGGAAGCGGCATTCTCTTTCCGCGCTGGCCAGTATCTGATGGTGGTAATGGATGAGCGCGACAAACGCCCATTCTCCATGGCCTCCACGCCGGCGGAACAGGAGTTTATCGAACTGCATATCGGCGCCTCGGAGCTCAATCTGTACGCGATGGCGGTCATGGATCGCATCCTGAAAGAGCGTGAAATTGAGGTTGATATTCCGCATGGCGAAGCCTGGCTGCGTGAAGATGAAGACCGCCCGCTGATTTTGATTGCCGGCGGTACCGGCTTCTCTTATGTGCGTTCTATTCTGCTCACCGCGCTGTCACGCAATCCTCAGCGCGATATCGCGATTTACTGGGGCGGTCGCGAGACCAAACATCTGTACGATCTGGCCGAGCTGGAAGCCTTGAGCGTCAAGCATCCAAATCTGCGCATCGAGCCGGTGGTTGAGCAGCCGGAAGAGGGCTGGCGTGGGCGTTCCGGCACCGTGCTGACCGCGGTGCTGCAGGATTACGGTACCCTGGCCGATCACGATATCTATATTGCCGGGCGTTTCGAGATGGCTAAGATTGCTCGCGACCTGTTCTGCAACGAACGCGGCGCGCGCGAAGATCGTCTGTTTGGCGACGCGTTTGCTTTTATCTGATATCTGCAAATAAAAAACCCGCCCCTGACAGGCGGGAAGAACGGCAACTAAACTGTCTCTCTTCGCCAATGACGTCATCACTGCGTTGGCTGCGCTTGCTCACCCGAATCACTTACTTCAGTAAGCTCATCGGGATTCGCTCGCTTGCCGCCTTGTTCTGACGCCATTGGCTGTGAGATACCCTTTTGTAAATTTACACCCGCTCAAACACGGTGGCGATCCCTTGTCCCAGGCCGATGCACATGGTGGCGAGGCCGAACTGGGCATCTTTACGCTCCATCTGATTGATCAGCGTGGTGCTAATACGCGCCCCGGAACAACCCAGCGGATGACCGAGCGCGATCGCCCCGCCGTTGAGGTTGATCTTCTCATCGATCTGCTCCATCAGGCCCAGATCTTTAATGCACGGCAGGATCTGCGCGGCAAAGGCCTCATTCATTTCAAAGACGTCGATATCGCTGGTGGATAAGCCCGCTTTTTTCAGCGCCAGCTTCGAAGCGGGAACCGGGCCATAGCCCATAATAGACGGGTCGCAGCCGACCACCGCCATCGAACGGACGCGGGCGCGTGGCTTCAGACCCAGTTCGCGGGCGCGGCTTTCGCTCATCAGCAGCATCGCCGCCGCGCCATCGGAAAGGGCGGAAGAGGTGCCCGCCGTTACCGTACCGGTCACCGGGTCAAACGCCGGCCTTAGGGTAGACAGCGTCTCGACGGTGGTTTCCGGGCGGATCACTTCGTCATAGTTAAAGGACTTCAGTACGCCATCGGCATCGTGGCCGCCGGTGGGGATAATCTCGGCTTTGAATGCGCCGGACTGGGTCGCAGCCCAGGCGCGGGCGTGGGAGCGCGCGGCGAACTGATCCTGCATTTCCCGGCTAATGCCGTGCAAACGCGCCAGCATTTCAGCGGTCAGCCCCATCATCCCTGCCGCCTTTGCCACGTTACGGCTCAGGCCCGGGTGGAAATCGACGCCGTGGCTCATCGGCACATGGCCCATGTGCTCCACGCCGCCAATCAGGCAGACGCTGGCATCGCCGGTCATGATCATGCGTGCGGCATCGTGCAGCGCCTGCATGGAAGAACCGCACAGACGGTTAACCGTGTTTGCCGGTACCGAATGCGGGATCTCCGCCAGCAGCGCCGCGTTACGGGCGATGTTAAAACCCTGCTCGAGGGTTTGCTGTACGCAGCCCCAGTAGATATCGTCTATCGCGCTTGCCTCAAGCGACGGGTTGCGCGACAGCAGGCTGCGCATCAGGTGCGCGGAGAGGTCCTCCGCGCGCACGTGGCGAAATGCGCCGCCCTTTGAACGGCCCATCGGGGTGCGAATAGCATCGACAATGACAACCTGTTCCATTGTGACTCCTTAAGCCGTTTTCAGAGCGCCAACCGGACGGGCTGGCTCTACCTGGGGATAATACGCTTCGTTATGGCGCGCTTTGTCTCGCAGACCGGCAGGGACTTCATACAGCGGCCCAAGGTGCTGGTACTGCTGCGCCATATCGAGATACTTCGCGCTGCCGATGGTATCCAGCCAGCGGAAGGCGCCGCCGTGGAACGGAGGGAAGCCGAGGCCGTATACCAGCGCCATATCCGCTTCCGCCGGGCTGGCGATAATGCCTTCTTCCAGGCAGCGGACGACTTCGTTAACCATCGGGATCATCATGCGGGCGATAATCTCTTCATCGCTGTAATCGCGCTTCGGCTGGCTGACTTCGGCCAGCAGGCTGTCGACGGCAGCATCTTCTTCTTTCTTCGGCTTACCTTTGCTGTCTTCTTTATAGCGCCAGAAGCCGAGGCCGTTCTTCTGCCCGAAACGGTTGGCGTCAAACAGGGCGTCGATAGCGTCGCGATAATCTTTCTGCATCCGCTGCGGGAAGCCCGCCGCCATGACCGCCTGAGCATGGTGCGCGGTATCAATGCCGACCACGTCCAGCAGATAAGCTGGGCCCATCGGCCAGCCAAACTGTTTCTCCATCACTTTGTCGACTTTGCGGAAATCCGCCCCGTCGCGCAGCAGCTGGCTAAATCCGGCGAAGTAGGGGAACAGCACGCGGTTGACGAAGAAACCGGGACAATCATTGACCACGATTGGCGTCTTGCCCATTTTGCTGGCCCAGGCCACCACTTTGGCAATGGTCTTATCCGAGGTTTTTTCGCCGCGAATCACTTCAACCAGCGGCATGCGATGCACCGGGTTAAAGAAGTGCATGCCGCAGAAGTTCTCCGGGCGCTGCAGAACGCTGGCTAGCTCGCTGATGGGGATCGTTGAGGTGTTGGATGCCAGTACGGTATCCGGGCGCACTTTCTCTTCGGTTTCCGCCAGCACCGCTTTCTTCACTTTCGGGTTTTCCACCACCGCTTCAACGACCACGTCCACGCGATCAAAACCGCTATACTCCAGCGTCGGCTGAATGATGCTTATGACTCCGGCCAGCTTCAGACCGTCAATTTTGCCGCGTTCCAGCTGTTTATTCAGCAGCTTCGCCGCTTCAGTCATCCCAAGGGTCAGCGATTTGTCGCTAATGTCTTTCATCACCACCGGCACGCCCTTCCAGGCCGACTGGTATGCGATACCGCCGCCCATAATGCCAGCGCCCAGTACGGCAGCATGCTTCGGTGTTTCGACATCTTTGGTCAGTTTTTTCGCTTTCGCTTTGACGTACTGGTCGTTCAGGAAGATACCGACCAGTGCGCGGGCCTCGTTGGTATGAGCCAGCGGGACAAAGCTTTTATTTTCCAGCACCAGAGCTTCTTCACGACCAAGACGCGCAGCGGCTTCGATGGTTTTCACCGCGGTGATCGGCGCCGGATAATGCTTCCCGGCGGTTTGCGCGACCATGCCTTTGGCGATGGTGAAACTCATCGTCGCTTCAATTTTGCTGAGTTTCAGCGGCTCCAGCTTCGGTTGACGTTTCGCTTTCCAGTCCAGGTCGCCCTGAATCGCCTGGCGCAGGATCGCCAGCGCGCCGTCGCGCAGTTTTTCCGCGGCGACCACGCCATCCACCAGGCCGATTTTCAACGCTTGCTCGGCGCCGACATCTTTCCCGGCAGCAATGATCTCCAGCGCGCTGTCGGCGCCGAGCAGGCGCGGCAAACGGACTGAGCCGCCGAAGCCTGGCATAATGCCGAGTTTGGTTTCCGGCAGACCAATGCGCAGATCCGGCGTCGCCAGGCGGTAATCGGTCGCCAGGACACATTCACAACCGCCGCCCAGCGCGTAACCATTGACGGCAGAGATAGTGGGGACGGGAAGATCTTCCAGACGGTTGAAGACGCTGTTAGCAAAATGCAGCCATTGGCTTAACTGCTCCTCAGGGACCAGGAACAGTGAGAGGAATTCAGTGATATCCGCGCCGACGATAAACGCCGCTTTTTCAGAGCGCAGCAGCAGGCCTTTGAGATCGTTTTGTTTTTCCAGTACATCCAGCGCGTGACCGAGGCTGGCTACGGTTGCGGTATCAAGCTTGTTGACCGAACCTGGGGCATCGAACACCAGTTCGGCGATGCCATCTTCCAGCCAGTCGAGGTACAGGGTGTCGCCTTTGTAGAGCATGTCAGTCTCCTGAATCCAGCAATATGATCTGGTCATACCAGATGAAACGGAGTGTGGAATTTATGTTAAAGAATTGCAAATTACTCTTTAAATAATTGCTGGTCGGATCACATCCGGCGGAAATCACCCGTACGCAGGTCGATGTGCTAAGATGCGGAGTATCACGATCCCATAAAAGCAAAGGACAAAAGATGGAATCCCTGGCCGCGCTCTATAAAAATCATATTGTTACCCTACAAGAACGTACCCGCGACGTCCTGGCCCGTTTTCAGATGGATGCTCTGCTGATTCACTCCGGCGAGCTGGTTAACGTCTTCCTTGATGACCATCCATACCCGTTCAAGGTCAATCCGCAGTTCAAAGCCTGGGTGCCGGTGACTCAGGTGCCTAACTGCTGGTTGCTGGTGGACGGTGTGAATAAACCGAAGCTGTGGTTCTATCTGCCGGTTGATTACTGGCATAACGTTGAGCCGCTGCCGACCTCGTTCTGGACCGAAGAGGTCGATGTGGTCGCGCTGCCGAAGGCCGATGGCATCGGCAGCCAACTGCCTGCCGCTCGCGGTAATATTGGCTATATCGGGCCGGTGCCGGAGCGCGCGCTGGGCCTGGGAATCGCCGCGGATAAGATCAACCCGAAAGGGGTTATCGATTATCTGCATTACTACCGGGCTTACAAAACCGATTACGAGCTGGCCTGTATGCGTGAAGCGCAGAAGTCGGCGGTGAATGGTCATCGTGCGGCCTATGAGGCTTTTCAGTCCGGGATGAGCGAATTCGATATCAACCAGGCCTATCTTACCGCCACCGGTCACCGCGATACCGATGTGCCTTACAGCAACATCGTGGCGCTGAACGAGCATGCTTCCGTCCTGCACTACACCAAACTGGACCATCGCGCTCCGGCGGAGATGCGCAGCTTCCTGCTCGACGCCGGCGCGGAATATAACGGCTATGCCGCGGATCTGACGCGGACCTGGGCGGCACACGGCGATAACGATTTCGCCCATCTGATTAAAGACGTTAACGACGAGCAGCTGGCGCTGATTAGCACCATGAAAGCCGGGACGCGCTACGTTGATTACCATATCCAGTTCCATCAGCGTATTGCGAAGCTGCTGCGTAAACACCAGTTAGTCACTGACATGAGCGAAGAGGCGATGGTGGAGAACGATCTGACCGGGCCATTTATGCCGCACGGGATTGGTCATCCGCTGGGTCTGCAGGTGCATGATGTTGCTGGCTTTATGCAAGACGACTCCGGTACGCATCTGGCGGCGCCAGCGAAATACCCGTATCTGCGCTGCACCCGTATTATCGAGCCGCGGATGGTGTTGACCATTGAACCCGGCATCTACTTTATCGAGTCGTTACTGGCGCTGTGGCGTGAAGGCCCGTTCAGCAAGCACTTCAACTGGCAAAAAATTGACGCCATGAAGCCATTCGGCGGGATCCGTATCGAAGATAACGTGGTGGTTCACGAAAACAGTATCGAAAACATGACGCGCGATCTGAAGCTGGCCTGATGGAGAGCTGGTTAATCCCGGCGGCGCCAGTTTCCGTCGTTGAGGAGATCAAAAAGAGCCGTTTTATCACGCTGTTGGCGCATACCGACGGCGTGGCGGCGGCGAAAGCCTTTGTCGAGTCGGTCAGAGCGGATCACCCTGATGCCCGCCACCACTGCGTGGCGTGGGTCGCCGGACCGCCTGATGATTCGCAACGGCTTGGGTTCTCAGACGATGGCGAACCGGCGGGAACGGCGGGTAAACCGATGCTGGCGCAGTTGATGGGTAGCGGCGTCGGTGAGATAACCGCTGTCGTCGTACGTTATTACGGTGGTATCCTGCTGGGCACCGGCGGCCTGGTGAAAGCCTATGGCGGCGGTGTCCATCAGGCGCTGGCGCAGTTGACGACGCTGCGCAAGACGCCGTTAACGGCATATACTTTGCAATGTGAATATGGGCAACTGGCCGGCGTTGAAGCGTTGCTCGCCCAATTTTCCGGGAATGTCGTTGAAAGCGAATATCTGGCGTCGGTTCGGCTGCGCGTGGCGCTTCCCCAGGCCGAAGTGGCGGCTTTTTCAGCAAAACTGGCTGATTTTAGTCGCGGTTCATTGCAATTACTGAAGATTAACGAATAATCCCCTCTGTTTTTTTGCCTATCAAAGGAAGCGCCAGAGATGCATTTTCGCGCCATAACCCGAATCGTTGGACTGCTGGTCATCTTATTCTCGGGGACAATGATCGTCCCGGGATTAGTGGCCCTGATATATCGCGATGGCGCGGGACGGGCCTTCACTCAAACTTTTTTTGTCGCTCTGGCGATCGGCTCCATGCTGTGGTGGCCGAACCGTAAGCAAAAGGGCGAACTGAAATCTCGTGAAGGGTTTCTGATCGTGGTGCTGTTCTGGACCGTGCTGGGTAGCGTAGGGGCCTTGCCCTTTATATTCGCCGAACAGCCGAACCTGACGGTGACGGATGCCTTCTTCGAGTCATTTTCCGGCCTGACGACGACCGGGGCGACCACCCTGGTGGGGCTGGACTCGCTTCCGCACGCTATTCTTTTTTACCGGCAGATGCTGCAGTGGTTCGGCGGCATGGGGATCATTGTGCTGGCGGTGGCCATTCTGCCTATCCTCGGCGTCGGGGGGATGCAGCTCTACCGCGCGGAAATGCCCGGCCCGCTGAAAGATAACAAGATGCGCCCGCGCATCGCCGAGACGGCAAAGACATTGTGGCTTATCTATGTGTTACTAACGGTCGCCTGCGCATTGGCGCTCTGGTTTGCCGGTATGCCGGCCTTCGATGCGATAGGGCACAGCTTCGCCACCATCGCTATCGGCGGTTTCTCGACTCACGATGCCAGCGTCGGCTATTTCAACAGCCCGATGATCAACTCCATCATTGCCATCTTCCTGCTGATCTCCGGCTGTAACTACGGTCTGCATTTTTCGTTGTTGAGCGGACGCAGCCTGAAGGTGTACTGGCGCGACCCTGAGTTTCGAATGTTCATTGGCGTCCAGTTGACGCTGGTCATCGTCTGTACGCTGGTGCTATGGCTTCATAACGTGTACGGCTCGGTGCTGACGACGCTGAATCAGGCGTTTTTCCAGGTGGTGTCGATGGCGACCACCGCAGGATTCACCACCGATAGCATTGCGCGCTGGCCGCTGTTCCTGCCGGTGCTGCTGCTGTGCTCCGCATTTATCGGCGGCTGCGCTGGCTCCACGGGCGGTGGCTTAAAGGTGATCCGTATCCTGTTGCTGTTCAAGCAGGGCAACCGTGAGCTTAAGCGTCTGGTTCACCCGAATGCGGTGTATAGCATTAAATTAGGTAACCGCGCGCTGCCGGAACGTATTCTGGAAGCAGTGTGGGGATTCTTCTCCGCCTATGCGCTGGTCTTTATCATTAGTATGCTGGCTATTATCGCCACCGGGGTGGATGACTTCTCTGCTTTCGCCTCCGTGGTGGCGACATTGAACAACCTCGGGCCTGGGCTCGGCGTCGTCGCGGACAACTTTGCCACCATGAACCCGGTCGCGAAATGGATCCTGATTGCTAATATGCTGTTTGGTCGTCTGGAAGTGTTCACCTTACTGGTGCTCTTTACTCCCACTTTCTGGCGCGAATAACAGGAGTGCTCGTGAAAACTTTAATTCTCTTTTCCACCCGCGACGGGCAGACCCGTGAAATCGCTTCGTTTCTCGCCTCGGAGCTGAAAGAGCTGGGTATCGATGCGGATACCCTGAATCTGAACCGTACCGATAACGTGGAATGGCATCATTATGATCGCGTGGTGATTGGCGCGTCGATTCGCTACGGACACTTTCATCCGGCGGTGGACCGCTTTGTGAAAAAGCACCTGGCAGCATTGCAGGCGCTGCCGGGGGCATTCTTTTCGGTGAACCTGGTTGCGCGCAAACCCGAAAAGCGCACGCCGCAGACCAATAGCTATACGCGCAAGTTTCTGCTCAACTCGCCTTGGCAGCCGCAGAGCTGCGCGGTGTTTGCCGGGGCGCTACGTTACCCGCGTTACCGCTGGTACGATCGGTTTATGATCCGCCTGATTATGAAAATGACCGGGGGCGAAACGGATACCCGTAAAGAAGTGGTCTATACCGACTGGCAACAGGTCTCCCGATTTGCCCGAGAAATCGCGCAAATGATCCGCAAACAGGGCGTTTAAACAGCGTCTTGATGGAAAAGCGAGCGAACGAAAAGTTTTTTTGCATTTCCCCTTGTCACCTCGGAATTACTCCCTATAATGCGCCTCCACTGACACGGAACAACGGCAAGCAAGCCGC
>NZ_JBEAFZ010000081.1:0-94511 GCF_040062415.1 Klebsiella sp. GG_Kp173 | reverse complement strand
CCACTTTGTCGGATGCTTCAGATTATGACCAGACGGTTCACGCTGTACGCTTACGTCATACCAAGCATCGATGTGTAAACAGTCGAACCCCGGCGCCACAGCTTTTTGTCTTCCAGCGCCTTAGCCAGAGACAACGCGCCCTGGACTTTTTTTACATCCTCTTCAGATAATTGTGTTGCAGCCTGCAGCAGGGCAACATCTGGAACCTCAATGCCTGAAACCACTCGATAGACATACTGGCAGCCGTTATGAGTACGATGGAGTTTTCCCGCGGCATGTAGCTGCCGCAGCGTGTTACCTGCTGTACTGGCTTGCAAGTCGAGTGCATCGCAGACATCCTGCAGGACGCATTCTGGCGTCCGGCTAACGATGGCAAGCACCATCTGCGCTTTGGTTACTTTGGTTTTTGATTGTTTGGTCATGGTCAAAACTCGTTTACTTGGTTAAACCTGCCGCCTTGCGGCGTTTGTACTCTTCCATCAGAACCTGCGCTGGCGTCGGCCCTGCTGGATGCCTCGGTGCTGCCAACTGCCGACGAATCGGGGGAATCGAAAACCCGTTAGCCAGGTGTTTGGTCCATTTCGTGAGTAAGTTTTCTGCCAGTTTTTTCAGCTCTCCCTCCGTCAGGTTCCTCTCAACTCCAGTTCTGCGCATCTCAATGCAAATGTGATACAGAACATCCTGTTTCCATGGGTATTTGTCGCTTCCCGAATATCGGTAAGACTCGTTTCTCCAGCGTTTGTACTCCGCCATCACTGCATCGGATGTCAGATTGAATGGATTAGCACCGCTGGCAGACACCAGCGCAACGAACTCAGCAAGATCCGGCGGCCATGTGCTGCCTGCGGCGCAACGCTCCATGCACTGCCGGCAAACCAGCGTAATCTGGGCTTCACTCATCGACCCAATCTGAGCGATCCAGAGTTCTGATGGTTCCTCTCCGTTCTTCAGGATCCATCGGTTCGAAAAGATTTCGCCCATCACTTCCCATAAGCGCCACGCCGTTTCTACGGCCGTCTGTGCCTGCAACTCGCAACCGTTGCTCTCGGGCGGCTCGAATCTGTTGAACAGCTCTGGATGCTGCTGGCTCTGCTCGTACTCCCACATGATCGTTAACCCCATTCACTGGTTTTTTCTGGCGGACTTCCGCACGGTTAAGATGTCTTGCTAGTTTTTGCTCCCACTGGACCTGGTGAAACGCCCTGCCTTCAGCCTGCCAGTACGCGATGAAACTGCTCAACTCGGCCGCAAGATTTATCCCCGGTCTTAATGGCATTCCCCAAATCGTTGCCAGTCGGGGAAAATCCTCGGAAGGTTTCCATCCGAAATACATCGCAAATTTTCCGAATGCTTGTGTTTCACCAGGAACTATTCCCGGTTGATTCGGATAGTCAGGCACAACTGGTCCGACCAAAACCCTATGTGTGGGGGTTATATCTTTTGGTTCCTCTGGTAGATTCCGGATCCCGTTTTTGGGATCGTTTGACGGAAAAAACGGGATCGTTTGTTTTTTTTGTGTACAGGAAACAGTCCCTTTTTCGGGTGCCTTTTCTGCTGTAACAACCCCGTTTTCGGGTGTGTTTAAACGATCCCGTTTTTGGTAATGTTCCCGTTTTTGGGTGTGTTCAATTTCGGCAACGCTTTCTTCCACACCAAGAAGCCTGTAAACCGGGATTTGTTTAGTCTTTCCACGCCGTTCACCTGTATCTTCAATAAGCCCGATCGAAACCAGATACTGCAGGCTCGACTGGACCGTTTTCTTATCCAGCTCAGTTGCTTCAGCCAGCGCAGGAATGGATGGAAAAGCACAGAGATCAGCTCCGCACATGTCGGCCATCCAGGTCAGAACAGCTTTTGCAGAGGACTTCCCTGTCTTGACTTTTTTGGCCCATCGCATTGCATCAATGCTCATGAAGCCCCCCTATTTTCTGTACGGTACTCATTGTCAAAACTCGATTAAAAAAACTGTGGCGCTACGGCGCTTATGCTCGCCAGTAGTGGTCCCGCCGCATCTGCAGGTAGCATGTTAAAAAGTGCAATTGCTGCCTCCCGAATTTCACGCTCTAACTTTTGTAACGGAGCGCCAAGCAATTTTGCCTGGTGCGCTTCGCTACACTCTTTAATTGCTTGAGCCACCAGCTCGCTTTCAGTCAACCCACGTTTCAATCCGTGTTTGCGCGCAATCTCAATAGGCATTGCATCAGCGATCGCTCCTGAAAGCTGCATGACGTAACTGGCGTACTTCTCTGATCCAGATTCGTTTTTCAGGTAGCGGTACAGATTTTGTTTATTAACGCTGATGCCGCGACCGTTTTGTTTCTCCCACTGTTCGGCCACCAGCTTTGCGACGAGCTCCTGCGCGCGACCAGGTAATGAAGATTCCCATTCCTGAACAGCGGCAAAAATAGCCCTACACTTCTGGCGATCGCGGCGCATCAGCGAATAGTGATTTTTGGTTTTCAGTTGCACCGCCATGTCTTGGGTATAATTTTCAAAAGAGATGGTTTGCATTTTTATTTCTCCCTAGGATTTGAGGGTTCTGGAGGAAATACATCATCAAGCGAACAACTAACCCCTAACGTATTAAGTGCGGCCACGATATGACGAGAATCAGCTAGGCTTGGAACGCGTAAGGATTTTTCATAGTTGGCTAACCGAGGTTGGTTCCAACCAGCCGCTTTAGCCAAGGCTTGCTGCGAAATGTTGGCTTTTTTCCGTAAATGCGAAATGTAGTTCATACAGTTCTCCTGTTGTGTAAAACAATGTTCACACATCGTGAAATATCTGTCAATACAAAACGTGAATCCCCAATATTCACTCTTCGTGATAAAGTGAGGGTATGAAGACACTTGCTGAAGAAATCGGTGAGCGCATCAAGGCGCTAAGAACTGAGAAAGGAATGAGCCAAGGGCAGCTTGCGAAATTATGTGGCTGGTCTGGGGCGTCGCGTGTCGCCAATTATGAATATGGCAATCGAAACGTTGGTGTAGATGATGCATTGTCCTTAGCGAAAGCATTAGGCACCACGCCCGTTATGATTTTATTTGGCGAACAAAGTGATCCATCGAACTGGTTAACAGACAAACAAAAAAGGGTTCTTTCCCTATTCAATCAATTGCCTGAAGCTGAACAGGAACGCATGATCGATACCTTTGAGCTTAGACTTAAAGAAATTGATGAGTATGTAGAAAAATACCTACGCGGAAGATACAACCCCACCTAACTCAATCAAAAAATAAGCATTGCATAACCGGCCTTGAGCCGGTTTTTTTGTACACTTACCAATAAATTACACAAAATGAGTAATTTTGATTTCACATTTTGTATTGACAACAATTTCACGACATGTGAAACTTCAAAACACACAAAGCAGTATGGGTCATCGAGGCAGGAAGCCCACGAAGTAGCTGCCGGCGGCATACGAAACACCGGATGAGATGACGACAAGAAGAATTCGCAGCAGGTTTAAACGTTCCGCCGGCCGGCGTTACAGGCATGAGATAGGACATCACTATGAGAATAGATATATCCAAGATAGGGAAAATTTACTTTTTACTCGTCTCCCCAATCAAACTCTCTGTCGCGCAGGATTTGGAGGCCCGATTCGGAGACCGCGTAATCATTGCAGCTTTTGGTACTGATATCACGTCCATGGGCCTGGCACCAGGTGATGAAATCGTAAGTGCTGGCTACCACCTTCACAGCCTGGATACCGCTGTTTTCGTAGCGCTCCACCATGCTATCGGTGCGGATACGCCAGTCGTGGTAGTCAAAGGGAAGGACGTAAGCATCTGAAAGGATTTTTTGGAATCCTTCATAGTGAGCGGGATTTTCGTACCAGAAGACAGGTATAGGGCTACGAGACATTTTGCTCTCTTTTATTTGGCTGTGTGAGAGCGCCAAGAATACCACCGAGCCTGAAGTGGTGAAAAGACAGGCATCACGACTAGTAGGTTTTGCAATGCGGTGAATGCGGCTATGCGCACGCGGCACAGTTAAAAAATAAACATGGCGGTTATTCACATGTTGTGGGGAAAAAGTTGTCGGCGGTAGTTGTTAACTGGCTGCCGTCACCGGGAGGCACCCGGCGCCGCATTGCAAAACCACATGCTAATACTGAGTTAACTGGAGATAACTATGAAGGATTTTGCCCGAGTACCTACCGGCAACCAGGCGACCCACCTGAACTGGTTCGAGGTGAGACTACGCCAGCTGTGTTACTTGCTGGCGCAGAAAGGAAACCCTGAGGCTGAGGCATGAATACCCTGTTTGCCCTTGTCATCAGCGTATGTGCTCTCACTGGTGAATGCTCTGATGTTCTGATCGGTGTTTATCCATCAGAGGCCAGTTGCAACAGCAACGCCGATGAACAAAAAGTACAGGGCCAGTGCCTCCCCTACCGAAATGCACAAAAAATGGCTGACGACCAACAGCCTGCAGTGAGTTTTTGAATCGAGTTTTGACCAATGGCCATTACGGCCGGAGAAGTGATTATGGAATTTGGAATGAAACGCGTTCTGGCATCTGTCCAGGCCGCCGCCACTTTGAATAAGCTCTATGACGGCTCGCCTGTTTCACTGACGGCCATCAGTAAAGAGTCAAAGCTGTCTACTTCATACCTTGAGCAGATCTTCAAAAAGCTGCGGGCGGGTAACCTGGTAATTTCACAGCGTGGCCCAGGTGGTGGTTATAGCCCCCGCGGTGATGACATCACCGTTACAGAAGTGATCACTGCGGTATCTAAACTGCCAGCCCATAAAACTTTTGAGCCTATCCTGCGAGCGCTTGACGACGTTCGCGTATCGCAGCTGCTGCGGGGCGATTCGCCAGCCCCATAAAGCACAAAACCCGCACAAGGCGGGTTAAGTACCCGGTCAGCCGACCAAAGCTTTCCGGAATCGAGTTTTGACCAATGACCACCACCAGGGCGGCTGCCATCAGCTGCCGGGTATCTTACAATCCAAAGGAGCCCAAACGCAATGAACAACTACCCGTATCTCATTAAAGCTAAGGCAAAAGCAAACGAAGCGAAAAGTCTCTTCTGCTGGTTCTCTGCTAAATCCGATTCTCGCGCCGAGCGCAAAATTCGATAACTCTATTCTGCGTTCTTCTTACGATTGCATTGCTGAAGATTATCCGTGGGAATACTGGAACGATCGGGACGTACGAACAATGTTAGAGCTCGGCCAGGTCATTAGCTTCGACCCCAAAACAACGATCCCGTTTGAAGGGTCTCGTCACAATGCCCTCGCTGATGCTATTCATCAGGCCCGCTATGTATCAGCGATCTGGCAGCGAATAATTACCGGCAATCAGGTGCTGCAAAAATTGATGCAAGACTGATTTTTTATTTTCAGATACTGGCCCAGCAATGGGCCATAATGAGGTAAAACATATGCTCCAGATGTTAACCCTTGAAGAGTGGGCAAACGAGAAATACAGAAGCAATCCTCCAAGTGTTTCCACTCTCAGGAATTATGCTAAACAGAATATGTTTTCTCCCCCAGCCAAAAAAGAAGGTCGATTCTGGCGCGTCAGGGAGGATGCTGAGTTGGTCGGTACATTGACCACTCCTGTAGTAAAGAAAAGCGACCCTGTTCTTTTGCAGAGGATTTTGAACGATGGCTGCCAGACCACGTAAAAATAATATATCTATTCCAAATTTATACCCGCTCTTCAGTAGAAAGGTTAATAAAGTATACTGGCGTTATAAGCACCCGATAACTGGTAAGTTTCATAGTCTAGGAACAGATGAAGCAGAGGCCACGGCAATAGCTATTGAAGCAAATAAAAGACTGGCGGAACAACAAACCCGCCAGATAATGGCAATCACTGACAGAATTTCCGCCAGCTCAGGAAAATCAATATCAACTAACACTTGGCTTGAACGTTACTGGAAGATTCAGCAGGAAAGATTAAAGTCCGGAGATATTAAAGAAAACACTATCAAACAAAAAGCAAAACCAGTATCTCTGCTTAAGGAGCGGGTAGGAATGAAATTAATATCCGCTGTCAATGTTCGAGATGTTGCGCAAATTCTTGATGAATATTTAGCGGAGGGACAACCCAGAATGGCTCAGGTCATCCGCTCTGTCCTAATAGATGTTTTTAAAGAAGCTCAGCATGCGGGAGAAGTACCTCCTGGTTATAACCCTGCACTAGCAACTAAACAACCTCGTAGAAAGATCACTCGCCAGCGCCTCACTCTTGAGGAATGGCAAAAGATTTTTGATATAGCCGATGAAAATCACAAATACATGGGGAACGCCATGCTTTTAGCCATAGTAACAGGACAGCGACTAGGTGATATATCCCGTATGAAATTCTCAGACATCTGGGACGATCATCTACACGTTGAGCAAGAGAAAACCGGAAGCAAAATCGCTATACCATTAGCTCTGCGTTGCAACGCAATCAACTGGAGCCTCCGAGATGTAATCAGTCGTTGCCGGGATTATGCAGTAAGCCCTTATTTGGTTCATTTCTTTAGAACCACCTCACAGGCTGAGCGAGGAGCACAGGTGAAACCCAGAACACTGACCATGAATTTCAGCAAGGCAAGAGACAGTGCAGATATTGACTGGGGACAAGGTACACCGGCAACTTTCCATGAACAAAGATCGCTTTCCGAGCGGTTATATAAAGCCCAGGGTATAAACACGAAAGATTTACTTGGACATAAAACTCAACAACAAACGGATAGGTACCATGATGATCGAGGGAAGGGGTGGACAACTGTGGCCTTATGAGTTTTTTCGGGAGGGGTTTTGATAACTTGTTTTGATAAAATTTTGATAACCGTTCGAAAACTAATAATAAAAACGGGAACCAACAGGTTCCCGTTCTGACATAATCTGGGGGCCAGATTACATGTTCGCGATAATCGCGTCACCAAACTCGCTACATTTCAGCAGTTTAGCGCCTTCCATCAGACGTTCGAAGTCATAGGTCACGGTCTTGGCAGCGATAGCGCCTTCCATGCCTTTGACGATCAGGTCTGCAGCTTCGAACCACTGCATGTGGCGCAGCATCATCTCTGCGGACAGGATGATGGAGCCCGGGTTCACTTTGTCCTGGCCAGCATACTTCGGCGCAGTACCGTGAGTCGCTTCGAACAGCGCGCACTCGTCGCCGATGTTGGCGCCCGGGGCGATACCGATACCGCCAACCTGTGCCGCCAGCGCGTCAGAGATGTAGTCGCCGTTGAGGTTCATACAGGCGATAACGTCGTATTCCGCAGGACGCAGCAGGATCTGCTGCAGGAAGGCGTCGGCGATCACGTCTTTTACCACGATCTCTTTACCGGTGTTCGGGTTCTTGATTTTCACCCACGGGCCGCCGTCGATCAGCTCGCCGCCGAACTCTTCGCGAGCCAGCTGGTAGCCCCAGTCTTTGAACGCGCCTTCGGTGAACTTCATAATGTTGCCTTTGTGCACCAGAGTGACGGAATCACGATCGTTGGTGATCGCATACTCTATGGCTGCACGAACCAGACGTTTGGTGCCTTCTTCAGAGCACGGCTTGATGCCGATGCCGCAATGTTCCGGGAAGCGAATTTTCTTCACGCCCATCTCATCGCGCAGGAATTTGATCACTTTGTCTGCTTCAGCAGAGTCGGCTTTCCACTCGATGCCTGCATAGATATCTTCGGAGTTTTCACGGAAGATAACCATGTCGGTCAGTTCCGGGTGCTTAACCGGGCTCGGGGTGCCCTGGTAGTAACGTACCGGACGCAGGCAGACGTAGAGATCCAGCTCCTGGCGCAGCGCCACGTTCAGGGAACGAATGCCGCCGCCGACTGGGGTAGTCAGAGGACCTTTGATAGCAACGCGGTAGTCACGAATCAGATCGAGGGTTTCAGCTGGCAGCCAGACATCCTGGCCATAGACGTGGGTCGATTTCTCACCGGTGTAAACTTCCATCCAGGAAATTTTACGCTCGCCCTTATAGGCTTTCTCAACGGCGGCATCAACCACTTTCAGCATCGCTGGGGTAACGTCAACGCCGATACCGTCACCTTCAATGAACGGGATAATCGGATTGTGAGGGACGTTCAGTTTGCCGTTTTGCAGGGTGATTTTTTGACCTTCCGCCGGAACTACTACTTTGCTTTCCATTAACCTCTCCTTCGAGCGCTTCTGGTTCTGCTCTTCCCTCTTCACGCGAGCCTGGTGTTGGCTGAGTCGGCCAGCTTCGGAGTACCGGGTCTTCCCGCTAACCGGAGCTATCGCGTCCGTGTCGCCTTCCTGCCTGTAGTGCGAATCGGTTTGAGCAATTTTTTGTTAATAATTTGTAATGAGCATGTCAATACTACCTGAATGTTTGCGTCCATGAAAGGCATTCGTAATTAGGCTATAATGCGGCAATTGATAGAGCCTGAAAATACCATGCAGAAAACTTCATTTAGAAAACATCGCGTTGAGCGATTCAGCACACAACAAGTCACCAGACAACGTAAAGAACGCCAGCCAAAAACTGTGATCTTGTTCAATAAACCCTATGATGTGTTGCCGCAATTTACCGACGAGGCCGGGCGCAGCACGCTGAAAGATTTTATTCCGGTGGCGGGCGTCTATGCTGCCGGTCGGCTCGATCGCGACAGCGAAGGCCTGCTGGTGCTGACCAACGACGGCGCGCTGCAGGCGAAGCTGACCCAGCCGGGTAAGCGCACCGGCAAGATCTACTATGTTCAGGTGGAAGGCGAACCCACGCCCGAGGCGCTGACCGCCTTGCGCGGCGGCGTCACCCTCAACGACGGCCCCACCCTGCCTGCCGGCGTAGAACTTGTGGAGGAACCCGTCTGGCTGTGGCCGCGCAACCCGCCGATTCGTGAGCGCAAATCGATTCCCACCCGCTGGCTGAAAATTACGCTCTACGAGGGACGCAACCGCCAGGTGCGCCGGATGACCGCCCACGTCGGCTTCCCCACCCTGCGTCTGATCCGCTACGCCATGGGCGGCTATACGCTCGACGGACTGGCCAACGGCGACTGGCGCAAAGCCGAATAACTGAAAAGGAAAAGCGATGTTTAAACCTCATGTCACCGTTGCCTGCGTGGTTCACGCCCAGGATAAATTTCTCATCGTCGAAGAAACCATTAACGGCAAAGCACTGTGGAACCAGCCGGCGGGCCATCTCGAGGCCAATGAAACGCTACTGCAGGCCGCCGAACGTGAACTGTGGGAGGAGACCGGCATTCGCGCCACGCCGCAGCACTTCATCCGCATGCATCAGTGGCTGGCTCCCGATAACACCCCGTTTCTGCGCTTCCTGTTCGCTATCGAACTTAGCGATCTGTGCGCCACTGAACCGCACGACAGCGATATCGATCGCTGCCTGTGGCTAAGTGCTGAGGAAATTCTTAACGCGCCAAACCTGCGCTCGCCGCTGGTTGCCGAAAGCATTCGCTGCTACCTGCAGGACCCGCGGCAGCCGCTGTCGCTGATTGGCGCCTTTAACTGGCCGTTCACAGGGGGTGAATGAACGGTGAGCGCGTGCTAGAATACGCCGCCTCGAAGTTCAATGTAGCGAGTATTTCCATGTCAGAAAGCCAGAAAAAAGTGATCGTCGGCATGTCCGGCGGCGTCGACTCCTCGGTCTCCGCGTACCTGTTGCTGCAGCAAGGGTATAAGGTGGAAGGCCTGTTCATGAAGAACTGGGAGGAAGACGACGGCGAGGAATACTGCACCGCCGCCGCCGACCTTGCCGATGCGCAAGCGGTCTGCGATAAGCTGGGCATTGAACTGCACACCGTTAACTTTGCCGCCGAATATTGGGATAACGTCTTTGAGCTCTTCCTGGAAGAGTACAAAGCCGGCCGCACGCCGAACCCGGATATTCTGTGCAATAAAGAGATCAAATTTAAAGCCTTTCTCGAGTTTGCTGCCGAAGACCTCGGCGCCGACTACATCGCCACCGGACACTATGTGCGCCGCGCCGATGTCGACGGTAAAAGCCAGCTGCTGCGCGGACTCGACGGCAATAAAGATCAGAGCTACTTCCTTTATACCCTTAGCCACGAGCAGATTGCCCAGAGCCTGTTCCCGGTGGGTGAACTGGAAAAACCGCAGGTGCGTAAGATCGCCGAAGAGCTGGATCTGATCACCGCGAAGAAAAAAGATTCCACCGGCATCTGCTTTATCGGCGAGCGTAAATTCCGCGATTTCCTTGGCCGTTACCTGCCGGCGCAGCCGGGCAAAATCCTCACCGTCGACGGCGAGGAGATCGGTACCCATCAGGGGCTGATGTACCACACCCTGGGCCAGCGTAAAGGGCTGGGTATCGGCGGCACCAAAGAGGGTAGCGAAGATCCATGGTACGTGGTCGATAAAGACGTTGAGAATAATATTCTTATCGTCGCCCAGGGCCATGACCACCCGCGCCTGATGTCCGTCGGTCTGATTGCCCAACAGCTGCACTGGGTTGACCGTGAACCGCTGCAGGGCACCCTGCGCTGCACGGTGAAAACCCGCTATCGCCAGACCGATATCCCCTGCACCGTTACCGCGCTGGATGAAGACCGTATCGAAGTCCGCTTCGATGAGCCGGTCGCGGCAGTGACACCGGGCCAGTCCGCGGTATTCTATTTGGGTGAAGTGTGTCTGGGCGGCGGAATTATTGAACAACGACTGCCTCTGCAGTCCTGAACGCGCGTTATTTCCGCCGGGACGAACCGCCCCGGCGGCTGACAAGGAGTATGTGTGGCGAAGAATTACTATGACATCACCCTGGCGCTGGCTGGCGTTTGCCAGGCGGCGCGACTGGTTCAGCAACTGGCGCATCAGGGACATTGCGACAGCGATGCCCTGCATGTGTCGCTGAACAGCATCATCGACCTCGATCCCGAGTCGACGCTGGCGGTGTTCGGTGGCAGTGAAGCCAATCTTCGCCTCGGCCTTGAAACGCTGCTCGGGGTGCTCAATACCAGCAGCCGTCAGGGTCTCAATGCGGAACTCACCCGCTATACCCTGAGCCTGATGGTGCTGGAGCGCAAGCTCGCCGCCAGTAAAGGGGCGATGGACACGCTCGGCAACCGCATCGCTGGCCTGCATCGTCAGCTGGAGCACTTTGACCTGCAGTCCGAAACGCTGCTCAGCGCCATGGCGGGCATCTATGTCGACGTGATAAGCCCGCTGGGCCCGCGTATTCAGGTAACCGGCTCCCCTGCCGTGCTGCAAAGCCCGCAGGTGCAGGCGAAAGTTCGCTCAGCGCTGCTGGCGGGTATTCGCGCCGCGGTGCTCTGGCATCAGGTGGGCGGCGGACGTCTGCAGCTTATGTTTTCCCGTAATCGTCTGGTTAACCAGGCAAAGCAAATTCTTGCTCATTTAACTCCGGAGTTGTGATCTATGGAATTATCCTCACTGACCGCCGTTTCCCCTGTAGACGGCCGCTACGGCGATAAAGTCAGCGCGCTGCGCGGTATCTTCAGCGAATTCGGTTTGCTGAAATTCCGCGTTCAGGTGGAAGTACGTTGGCTGCAAAAACTGGCCGCCCACGCAGCGATCAAGGAAGTTCCTGCTTTTGCTGCCGACGCAAACGGTTTCCTTGACAAAATCGTCGCCGATTTCAGCGTCGAAGACGCCGAGCGCATCAAAACCATTGAGCGCACCACTAACCACGACGTGAAAGCGGTAGAGTACTTTCTGAAAGAGAAAGTCGCTGACATCGCCGAACTGCACGCCGTGTCGGAGTTTATTCACTTCGCCTGTACCTCCGAAGACATCAATAACCTCTCCCACGCGCTGATGCTGAAAACCGCCCGCGACGAAGTGGTTCTGCCTTACTGGCGCAAACTGATTGACGCGGTAAAAGATCTGGCGACCCAGTACCGCGATGTGCCGCTGCTCTCCCGTACCCACGGCCAGCCAGCAACGCCGTCCACCATGGGTAAAGAGATGGCCAACGTCGCCTACCGTATGGAGCGCCAGTTCCGTCAGCTGAACCAGGTGGAAATCCTTGGTAAAATCAACGGCGCGGTGGGTAACTACAACGCCCACATCGCCGCTTACCCGGAAGTCGACTGGCATCAGTTCAGCGAAGAGTTTGTCACTTCGCTGGGCATTCAGTGGAACCCGTACACCACCCAGATCGAGCCGCATGACTATATCGCTGAGCTGTTTGACTGCATCGCGCGCTTTAACACCATTCTGATCGACTTCGATCGCGACGTGTGGGGCTACATCGCGCTCAACCACTTCAAACAGAAGACCATCGCCGGGGAAATCGGCTCCTCCACCATGCCGCACAAGGTGAACCCAATTGACTTCGAAAACTCCGAAGGCAACCTCGGCCTGGCCAATGCGGTCATGCAGCACCTGGCCAGCAAACTGCCGGTTTCCCGCTGGCAGCGCGACCTGACCGACTCCACCGTCCTGCGTAACCTCGGCGTGGGCATCGGCTATGCGCTGATCGCCTATCAGTCCACCCTCAAAGGGATTAGCAAGCTGGAGCTGAACCAGGATCGCCTGCTGGATGAACTGGATCACAACTGGGAAGTACTGGCTGAGCCGATCCAGACCGTGATGCGTCGTTACGGTATCGAAAAACCGTACGAGAAGCTGAAAGAGCTGACCCGCGGCAAACGCGTTGATGCGGAAGGGATGAAGCAGTTTATTGACAGCCTCGCCCTGCCGGAAGAGGAAAAAGTGCGTCTCAAAGCGATGACCCCGGCCAACTATATCGGTCGGGCAACCACCATGGTCGACGAGCTGAAGTAATCGCCCTGCCCCTCTTTCCGCCGGAAAGAGGGGTTTTTTATCGCCGGAAAGCGCTCAGATCCAAACGTCGTTCACCGCCGTCCGCTCGCCGCCCTCGTGGCCGGTATTTAACACCCCGCGCGGTTCAATCAGCATCAGCTTCGCTTCCGTCTCCGCCGAGGTCTTATGTTCCACCCCGCGCGGCACGACGATCATCTCCCCGGCCTTCACCAGCACATGTCCGTCGCGGAAGTCCACGCGCAATACCCCCTCCACCACCATCAGCGTCTCATCGGTTTCCGGGTGGCTGTGCCAGATAAAGTCGCCGGCGATGCGCACGATCTTGAACTGATAGTCATTCATTTCGGCCACCACTTTGGGCTGCCATTGTTCGCTGAACAGGGAAAATTTCTGAGCAAGATTAACGAGTTGATACATAGGCTGTCTCCTTGTGATAAAGGCAGTCAGCATAGTTCGCCTCGCCGCGTTCACGCTTGAACGATTGTGCAACCTGCGCCGCCTTAGCCGCGGATCGCCCGCAGCCAGCGCCCCGGAGAGAGGCCAAAGCGGCTGATAAACTGGCGCGTCATGTGGCTCTGGTCGGCAAACCCCGCGTCAGCGGCAATATCCACCAGACGCTCCCCGGTGCGCATCCGCTGGCGACAAAAATCGAGCCGGCGCATCATGACGTAGCGCCACGGGCTGGTGCCGTACAGCGTTCTGAAATCACGGCTCAGGCTCCAGCGGTCCCGGCCGCTGACCTGCGACAGGGTGTCGAGGGTCATATCCTGCATAAAACAGGCATGGATATACTCCCGAGCCCTCTCCGCCGCCTGATAATCAAACGCCTGGCGACGGGAACGCTGCCCGCCGACCACGGCCAGGGTCTGCGCCAGGTCGTACAGGGCGTCTTCTTCCTCCAGCGGCTCGAAGGTATCCGTGACCGCTTTCAACAGCGGCTGCACGGCGCGACCTAGCCGTGGATCCGCCGACAGGCCGCCGGGGATAAACGGCAATGGCCTGCCGCCGAGTATCTTCTGGATCAGCGCTGGCTCAATGTAGACCATGCGGTAGTGAAACCCCGCCTCGGTGCCCGCCTCGCCATCGTGTATTTCGTCCGGGTGAAGGACCATCGTCCCGCCGGGCAGACTGTGCTGTAGCCCGCCGCGATAGTGAAAGCTCTGCACGCCGGCGATCGTCTGGCCGATGGCGTAGGTGTCATGCCGGTGCGGCTCGTAGCCGTGGCCGCCGAAGAAGGCTTCGATGCGTTCCGTGCGGCTGGGCGATTGCGCCAGCCTGACCCAATCCGCGCTCTGCTGCTGAGACATAATGAATAACCTGCGGCGTTCTTGAGGGAGGATTCGAGCACTATTACACAAAAAATTAACATCACCAACCCGCTCACTGCCGCGCCCAGCCGCTGGGCGTTTGCTGAAATTACGCATAGAATGAAGGAGTTCCATACCCGCTGCGCAAAAGGCGCCGCTCAACGCCGGCCTGCCCGGCGATGCTCCACGCCGTTTGTATAAAAAGCTTTATTTAACAGCTGTTTATATTTTGCGTATATAATAAACGTCAGACTACTTTCGAAATTGCAAGGGAGAACAGCCATGCGCGTACTCGTGGTTGAGGATAATGCCCTGCTGCGTCACCACCTCAAAGTTCAGCTCCAGGAGCTGGGCCATCAGGTCGATGCCGCAGAGGATGCCAAGGAAGCGGATTACTATCTGGGCGAACATCTCCCGGATATCGCCATCGTCGATCTCGGCCTGCCGGACGAAGATGGATTATCGTTGATCCGTCGCTGGCGCAGCCATGACGTGTCGCTGCCGGTGCTGGTGCTGACCGCCCGCGAAGGATGGCAGGATAAAGTCGAAGTGCTCAGCGCCGGGGCGGATGATTACGTCACCAAGCCTTTCCATATTGAAGAGGTTGCCGCCCGCATGCAGGCGCTGCTGCGCCGCAACAGCGGCCTGGCCTCGCAGGTGATCTCTCTGCCGCCGTTTCAGGTCGACCTCTCCCGCCGCGAGCTGTCGGTGAACGATCAGCCGATCAAGCTGACGGCCTTTGAGTACACGATTATGGAAACCCTGATCCGCAACCGCGGCAAAGTGGTCAGTAAAGATTCCCTGATGCTCCAGCTTTACCCGGATGCCGAACTGCGTGAAAGCCATACCATCGACGTGCTGATGGGCCGGCTGCGTAAGAAAATTCAGGCTGAATACCCGCAGGACGTCATCACCACGGTGCGCGGCCAGGGCTATCTGTTCGAACTGCGCTGATGAAGGGACTGTTGCGGCATATTTTCCCGCTGTCATTACGGGTTCGCTTCCTGCTGGCGACCGCCGGGGTGGTGCTGGTGCTCTCCCTGGCCTATGGCATGGTGGCGCTGGTGGGCTACAGCGTCAGCTTCGATAAAACCACCTTCCGTCTGCTACGCGGCGAGAGCAATCTCTTTTATATGCTGGCCAAGTGGGAGAACGGCGCCATTGATGTCGATATCCCGGAAAATCTGAATATGGAAAGCCCGACGGTGACCCTTATTTACGATGAGAAGGGCAAACTACTGTGGGCGCAGCGCGATGTCCCCTGGCTGACGAAGCGCATTCAACCGGATTGGTTGAAACGCAATGGCTTCCATGAAATTGAAGCCGATGTCGACAGCAGCAGTATGCTGTTGCGCAATAACCATGAGGTTCAGGAACAGCTGGACGCCATCCGCGAACAGGGCGACGATTCGGAGATGACCCACTCGGTGGCGATCAACTTCTACCCAGCCACCAGCAAAATGCCCCAGCTCAGTATCGTGGTGGTCGACACCATCCCGGTGGAGCTCAAACGTAGCTATATGGTGTGGAGCTGGTTTATCTACGTGCTGGCCGCCAACCTCTTGCTGGTGATCCCCCTGCTGTGGGTCGCCGCCTGGTGGAGCCTGCGTCCCATCGAGTCGCTGGCCAAAGAGGTGCGCGAGCTGGAGGAACATCACCGCGAGAAGCTCAATCCCAACACCACCCGCGAGCTGACCCGACTGGTGAGCAACCTTAACCGGCTGGTTCGCAGCGAGCGTGAACGCTATGACAAATACCGCACCACCCTCACCGATCTCACCCACAGCCTGAAAACGCCGCTGGCGGTGATGCAGAGCACGTTGCGCTCGCTGCGCGGCGAGAAGATCAGCGTCGACGAGGCGGAGCCGGTGATGCTGGAGCAGATCAGCCGTATCTCGCAACAAATTGGCTACTATCTGCATCGCGCCAGCATGCGCAGCGGCGGTACCCTGCTGAGCCGGGAGCTGCATCCGATCGCCCCTCTGCTCGACAGCCTGACCTCCGCCCTCAATAAGGTCTATCAGCGCAAGGGGGTCAATATCTCGCTCGACATCTCGCCGGAGATCAGTTTTGTCGGCGAGCAGAACGATTTTATGGAAGTGATGGGCAACGTTCTCGATAACGCCTGTAAGTACTGTCTGGAGTTCGTGGAGGTTTCCGTGCGCCAGACCACCGACAGCCATCTGCACATCCTGGTGGAAGACGATGGGCCGGGGATCCCGCTGAGCCAGCGCCGCGCCGTCTTCGACCGCGGCCAGCGGGCGGATACTCTGCGTCCCGGCCAGGGGGTGGGGCTCTCCGTCGCCCGGGAAATCGTCGAACAATATGACGGGGAGATCATCGCCGGCGAGAGCCTGCTCGGCGGCGCCTGCATGGAGGTGGTGTTTGGCCGCCAGCTGATGGAAGATAAAGAGAGTTAATCGTTGAGTTTTTTCACGGCGCCTGCATCGCCGGGGCGCCGCATCCGTTATAATCCCTGTCAGACACCTGCAGTGGAATATCAATATGGATTATCAATTAACGCTTAACTGGCCCGACTTTATCGAACGCTACTGGCAAAAACGGCCGGTGGTATTGAAGCGCGGCTTCGCCAATTTTATCGACCCGCTGAGCCCGGACGAACTGGCTGGACTGGCCATGGAGAGCGAGGTCGATAGCCGCCTTGTCAGCCATCAGGATGGAAAATGGCAGGTCAGTCACGGTCCCTTCGAAAGCTACGATCACCTGAGCGAAAACAACTGGTCCCTGCTGGTGCAGGCGGTTAACCACTGGCATGAACCGTCTGCGGCGCTGATGCACCCGTTCCGCGCCCTGCCGGACTGGCGTATCGACGACCTGATGATCTCCTTCTCAGTACCGGGCGGCGGCGTCGGCCCGCATCTGGATCAGTATGATGTGTTTATCATTCAGGGCACAGGCCGTCGACGCTGGCGCGTCGGGGAAAAAGTGCCGATGAAACAGCACTGCCCGCATCCGGACCTGCTGCAGGTTGACCCCTTCGAGGCGATCATCGATGAAGAGATGGAGCCGGGGGATATTCTCTATATTCCGCCAGGATTCCCGCATGAGGGGTATTCGCTGGAAAACTCGCTCAACTATTCGGTCGGCTATCGCGCGCCGAATGCCCGCGAGTTGTTCAGCGGATTTGCCGACTACGTTCTCCAGCGCGAACTGGGCAGCCAGCGCTACGCCGATCCGGACGTGCCGTCGCGCGACCATCCGGCGGATATTTTACCGGCCGAACTCGACCGCCTGCGCGAGATGATGCTGGGGCTGATTAACCAACCGGAGCACTTTAAGCAGTGGTTCGGCGAGTTTATCACCCAGTCGCGTCATGAACTTGACGTCGCGCCGCCGGAGCCGCCGTACCAGCCTGACGAGATTTATGATGCCCTGCAGCAGGGCGATACCCTGGAACGCCTTGGCGGCCTGCGGGTGCTGCGCATTGACGGCGAGGTGTTCGTCAATGGCGAGAAGATCAACTCCCCGCACCGTCCGGCGCTGGACGCCTTAGCTACCCACCTGACGCTGCGCGCCGACCATTTTGGCGATGCGCTGGAAGATCCTTCCTTCCTCGCCATGCTGGCGGCGCTGGTCAACAGCGGCTACTGGTTCTTTGGCGACTGAGTCTCCATCCTGCCCGGCGGCGCTGCGCTTGCCGGGCCTACGGGTTCTGCGGTCACCGGCTGGACCGTATGCCGGATAAGGCAAAGCCGCCATCCGGCATCTTATGCGACAAGCAGAATGACCGGCCTGGTTGCGAAGGCTATTTCCCTGTTCGTGCCGCCGTCAGCTCGGCGATACGCACGATCACCTGCACCGCTTTCTCCATCCCTTCCAGGGTGACAAACTCATGTTTGCCGTGATAGTTGTAGCCGCCGGTAAACAGGTTCGGGCACGGCAGTCCCATAAACGAGAGCTGCGCGCCGTCGGTGCCGCCGCGGATCGGTTTTATCTGCGGTTCGATATCGCAGTCCACCATCGCCTGGCGGGCAATATCGACCACGTGCGGGTGGGCGATCACCTGCTCATGCATGTTGTAATAACTGTCCTCGATCACCAGCTCGATATAGCAGTCCGGGTGTAGCCCCTTGCCCACCTTTTTGGCGATCTCCATCATCTTGCGCTTGCGCGCCTCAAAGTGCTTGCGGTCAAAATCGCGGATGATGTAGTGCATCTCGGCCCGATCGACGCTGCCTTTGATGCTGGTGAGGTGATAAAAGCCTTCATAGCCTTCGGTGGTCTCCGGCGCCTCGTCGGCCGGCACTTCGGCATGAATGCGCGCGGCCAGCGACAGCGCGTTGACCATCACCCCTTTTGCGGTGCCGGGGTGCACGTTGTTGCCGACGATCTTAATGGTCACCGAGGCAGCATTGAAATTTTCAAACTCCAGTTCGCCGACCCCGCCGCCATCTACGGTGTAGGCCCAGCGGGCGTCAAAGGCCTCGACGTCGAAATGCTTCGCCCCTTTACCCACCTCTTCATCGGGGGTGAAGGCCACGCGGATATCGCCGTGGGGGATGTTTTTCGCCTGCAGGGTCGCCAGCGCGGTCATGATTTCGGCGATGCCGGCCTTGTCGTCCGCCCCCAGCAACGTCTTCCCGTCGGTGGTGATCAGCGTCTGCCCCAAAAGCTGATGCAAAACCGGGAACATCACCGGAGAGAGCACCTCATCGCCAATGCCGAGCGCGATATCGCCGCCGCGATAGTTTTCGACAATCTGCGGGTTAACGTTTTTGCCGCTGAAATCCGGGGAGGTGTCGACGTGAGAGATAAAGCCGATGGCCGGGATATCGCCCTCAACGTTGGCGGGCAGGGTTCCCATTACCGTCCCTTTTTCACTCAGCGTTACTTTGACCAGTCCCATTTCTTCCAGCTGCGCCTGCAACAGGCGTAACAGCTTCCACTGCCCTTCCGTGCTGGGGACCTGACGAACGCCAGGCTTCGACTGCGTGTCCAAAGAAACGTACTGCAAAAAACGCTCAAGCAATTTATCCATGTAGCCACCCTCTTCTTTTGTGACAACATTATTGATAAGCCAGAAAAGACAAATATTGCGTCAGGTCATTTTTAGCCCGTAAAGCGAAATTTAATAACGGAACCGACGTTATGGTGTAAAGGTAGACTATGCGGGCGTATCAAGGATTGGCGATTACCCTCGTTTGCCGTAGAATGCTGGCCCTTATTAAAAACGTGCAACCCCAAAGGTGGTTAATCACAAACCCCGCAGCGGCCGGAAATTTCCGTTGCGTCTACATGGGACAGAGTCAAAAATTGAATATACAACCGCGTTCGCGTTCGCCGCTGGTGCATCTGGCGGGAATTCGCAAGAGCTTTGATGGTAAAACGGTCATCGATAACCTTAACCTGACCATCAACAATGGTGAGTTTCTCACCCTGCTTGGCCCCTCTGGCTGCGGTAAAACCACCGTTCTGCGCCTTATTGCCGGCCTGGAAAACGTCGACAGCGGACGGATCCATCTCGAAGATCACGATATCACTCATGTTCCGGCGGAAAACCGCCACGTTAATACTGTATTCCAAAGCTACGCCCTGTTTCCGCATATGACGGTGTTCGAGAACGTCGCCTTTGGCCTGCGGATGCAGAAAACCCCGGCGGCGGAAATCACACCGCGGGTGATGGATGCCTTAAAGATGGTGCAGCTGGAGGCCTTTGCCCAGCGCAAACCGCACCAGCTCTCCGGCGGCCAGCAGCAGCGCGTGGCCATCGCCCGCGCGGTGGTCAACAAACCGCGCCTGCTGCTACTCGATGAGTCCCTTTCGGCGCTGGATTACAAGCTGCGCAAGCAGATGCAGAACGAACTGAAAGCGCTGCAGCGTAAGCTCGGCATCACCTTCGTCTTCGTCACTCACGACCAGGAAGAGGCCCTGACCATGTCCGATCGCATCGTGGTGATGCGTGATGGCAAAATTGAGCAGGACGGCACCCCGCGCGAGATCTACGAAGAGCCAAAAAACCTGTTCGTTGCCAGCTTTATCGGCGAGATCAATATCTTCGACGCCACGGTCATTGAACGCCTCGACGAACAGCGCGTGCGGGCCAGCGTGGAAGGGCGTGAATGCAACATCACCGTCAATTTTGCGGTGGAGGCCGGCCAGCGCCTGCATGTCCTGCTGCGCCCGGAAGATCTGCGCGTCGATGAGATCCACCACAACAGCGACGCCGACGGCCTGATAGGCTATGTCCGCGAGCGCAACTATAAGGGCATGACCCTCGAGTCGGTGGTGGAGCTGGAAAACGGCAAAATGGTGATGGTCAGCGAATTCTTTAACGAAGACGACCCGGATTTCGACCACTCTCTTGATCAGAAAATGTCTATCAATTGGGTAGAGAGCTGGGAGGTGGTGCTGGCCGATGAAGAACACCAGTAAATTCCAGAATGTGGTGATCGCCACCATCGTCGGTTGGCTGGTGCTGTTTGTCTTTCTGCCCAACCTGATGATCATCGCCACCAGCTTCCTGACCCGCGACGACGCTAACTTCGTCAAGCTGGTCTTCACGCTGGACAACTACTCGCGGCTGCTGGATCCGCTCTATTACGACGTGCTGCTGCATTCGCTGAACATGGCGCTGTTGGCGACCCTCGCCTGCCTGGCGCTGGGCTACCCGTTTGCGTGGTTCCTTGCCCGGCTGCCGCAGAAAGTGCGCCCCCTGCTGCTGTTCCTGCTGATCGTTCCCTTCTGGACCAACTCGTTGATCCGCATCTACGGGCTGAAGATTTTCCTCAGCACCAAAGGCTACCTTAACGAGTTTCTCCTGTGGCTGGGAGTGATCGACACGCCGATACGCATTATGTTCACCCCGTCGGCGGTGATTATCGGCCTGGTATACATCCTGCTGCCGTTTATGGTGATGCCGCTTTACTCCAGCATTGAGA
Organism: Klebsiella sp. GG_Kp173; assembly: GCF_040062415.1. NCBI lineage: Bacteria > Pseudomonadati > Pseudomonadota > Gammaproteobacteria > Enterobacterales > Enterobacteriaceae > Klebsiella > Klebsiella sp. GG_Kp173. The sequence goes on along the minus strand of NZ_JBEAFZ010000081.1, from coordinate 73,589 downwards.
AACTGGACCGTCCGCTGCTGGAAGCGGCGAAAGATCTCGGCGCCAGCAAGCTGCAGACGTTTATCCGCATCATCATTCCGCTAACCATGCCGGGGATCATCGCCGGCTGCCTGCTGGTGATGTTGCCGGCGATGGGGCTATTCTACGTTTCCGACCTGATGGGCGGCGCCAAGAACCTGCTGATCGGCAACGTGATCAAGAGCCAGTTCCTCAATATTCGCGACTGGCCGTTCGGCGCGGCAACCAGCATTACCTTAACCCTGGTGATGGGCCTGATGCTGTTGATTTACTGGCGCGCGGCGCGCCTGCTGAATAAAAAGGTGGAGCTGGAATGATCGGTCGACTGCTGCGCGGCGGCTTTATGACCGCCATCTACGCGTATCTCTACATCCCTATTATTATCCTGATCGTTAACTCATTTAACCGGTCGCGCTTCGGCATCAACTGGCAGGGGTTCACCACCGACTGGTATAGCCTGCTGATGAACAACGACAGCCTGCTGCAGGCCGCCCAGCACTCGCTGACCATGGCGGTGCTGTCGGCGACCTTCGCCACCCTTATCGGCTCGCTGACCGCCGTGGCGCTGTATCGCTATCGCTTTCGCGGCAAACCGTTCGTTAGCGGTATGCTGTTTGTAGTGATGATGTCGCCAGATATTGTCATGGCTATCTCCCTGCTGGTGCTGTTTATGCTGATTGGCGTCCAGCTTGGCTTCTGGTCGCTGCTGTTTTCGCATATCACCTTTTGCCTGCCGTTTGTGGTGGTCACCGTATACTCCCGGCTGAAAGGCTTTGACGTGCGGATGCTGGAGGCGGCGAAAGATCTGGGCGCCAGCGAGATGACCATCCTGCGTAAAATCATCCTGCCGCTGGCCCTGCCGGCGGTGGCCGCCGGGTGGCTGCTGAGCTTCACGCTGTCGATGGATGACGTGGTGGTCTCCTCGTTCGTCACCGGTCCGGGGTATGAAATCCTGCCGCTGAAGATCTATTCGATGGTGAAGGTCGGCGTTTCGCCAGAGGTGAACGCCCTGGCAACGATACTGTTGGTTCTGTCGCTGGTGATGGTCATCGCCAGTCAGTTAATTGCACGTGATAAAACTCAGGGGACGTTAAAATGAAAAAATGGTCACGCCACCTGCTCGCGGCGGGCGCTCTGGCAATCGGCATGAGCGCTGCCCACGCGGACGACAGCAAAACGCTCTACTTCTACAACTGGACCGAATATGTGCCGCCGGGCCTGCTGGAGCAGTTCACCAAAGAGACTGGCATCAAGGTTATCTATTCGACCTACGAGTCGAACGAAACCATGTACGCCAAACTCAAGACCTATAAAGACGGTGCGTACGACCTGGTCGTCCCGTCGACCTACTTCGTCGACAAGATGCGCAAAGAAGGCATGCTGCAGAAGATCGATAAGAGCAAGCTGACTAACTTCAGCAACCTCGATCCGCAGATGCTGAACAAACCGTTCGACCCGAATAACGACTACTCCATCCCCTACATCTGGGGGGCGACGGCTATCGGCGTCAACAGCGACGCTATCGATCCGAAAACCGTCACCAGCTGGGCCGACCTGTGGAAACCGGAATACAAAAGTAGCCTGCTGCTGACCGACGACGCACGCGAAGTGTTCCAGATGGCGCTGCGTAAGCTGGGTTATTCCGGCAACACGACCGACCCGAAAGAGATTGAAGCCGCCTATAACGAGCTAAAAAAACTGATGCCCAACGTCGCGGCGTTTAACTCCGATAACCCGGCGAACCCGTATATGGAAGGCGAAGTGAACCTCGGGATGGTATGGAACGGCTCGGCTTACGTCGCACGCCAGGCCGGTACCCCGCTGGAAGTGATCTGGCCGAAAGAAGGCGGCATCTTCTGGATGGACAGCCTGTCGATTCCGGCAAATGCTAAGAACGTCGACGGCGCGCTGAAGCTGATTAACTTCCTGCTGCGCCCGGATGTCGCCAAACAGGTCGCGGAAACCATCGGCTACCCCACGCCAAACCTGGCGGCGCGCAAAATGCTCAGCCCGGCAGTGGCCAACGATAAATCGCTTTATCCGGACGCCGCCACCATCGAAAAAGGCGAATGGCAGAATGACGTCGGCAGCGCCAGCGCCATTTATGAAGAGTATTACCAGAAGCTGAAAGCGGGCCGCTAATCCCGCAGGGCGGAACCGCGGTTCCGCCCTTTTTTTTGCCCTCAGTTTAGCCTCTCAGCGCGCGCCAGAGGATCGCCGGCAGCTTGCGCCAGCGCGGCCGATGGTAAAAATCCACCAGCCGCTGCGCCACCGCTTCCTGCCCCCGGTGGGTAATAAACCAGGGCGGCAAAGGCATCAGCGTCAGTTCGCCATGCCACAGACTGCGCGGAAACGGCCGAAACGGCGCCTCAATCACCGTGCGCTCGGTTTTCTCCAGCATAAAGCTGTTATGCACCTTGCCCCGCCCGCTCTGAATATCGTCGAGCGTATGGCCAGGGAACGCCCCCCACGGGCAAGGGGCTAACAGGAAGGCCACCCCGCTCCAGCAGTTGATCGCCACCGTGCCGTAGCGCAGCTCGGCGATCAGCGCGTTAAAACGCTTACGCCCTATCGCTTTACGGGTGCGCGGGTGGATCACAATATTGGCTCCCAGCGTGCCCTGCAGCCGCTGATTGGCATAGCCGATCGCCTGACGCAGAAAGCTTTCCGCGCTGTCGGCCTCAAGGCGGGTGATCGACAGCCCCGGACCAAAGACCTCCTGCTGGCAGAAGTCGGGGTCATCCTCGGTGTTCGCCACAATCAACGGCAGCGCATCGCCGCGCGCTATCTCCAGCGGCTGGCGGGCGCGCAGGCGAAAGTTAGTCAACCGGTTTTCCGCACCGGGGTAATAGTCCTGGCGGGTATTGGCGGCGATCAGCCGGTACAGCTGGTTAAGCAGGGCCGACGCCGGCTCCCAGCCCTGCTGCAGGATCAGCACCTGGCTGGCCACGCAGTTAAACCCGCCGTTGTTCATTTTCTGCGTCGCCAGCTGCTGCGCCTGAAAAGCGATATCCGCCTCGCTCCATGGCCCGGGGACGATAATGGTGGGGCTGACCCCGCCCAGCTCTGAGGTCACCCGGCGCGGGTTCAGCGGCGTCCCGGCGGCCCGACGCTGGCGAGCGGCCTCCCCATCGCCCCAGACGATAGCGTCATGGCTCTCCCGCGATCCGGTGATATGGATCTCATCGACAGCGGGATGGCTGGTCAGCCACGCCCCCGCCCGGGCGTCGCCGGTGACAATTCGGAGCGCATCCATGGCGATCAGCGGCGCCAGAGCCTGAGCCAGCAGATCGTGCAGATAATCATTCACCGGGTTGAGCTTCAGCAGGCAGACCTGATTTTCAATAAACAGCTTGTGTAACACGTCCAGCGGCGCGATAGAGGCCACATTTCCGGCGCCGAGTACCAGCGCCAGCTTGCCCTGCCGCGCGGCCGGCGGGATGTCGTATGCGGCTGCCGCGCAGCGATCGAGATTGGCCCGGGTGACTCCCGGCTGCATCCAAATTTCAGTGCGAATACCGGAGAGCAGCAGCCGATCCCAGAGCGTGCCGGGCACCACCCGCAGCGCCAGCCGGCCGTCCGCCAGCGTCCTCAGCGGGATCCGCCGCAGAAAGGTTTTCTCCTCCAGTTGCTCCAGGGTGGTGATAAGCCCGTTGCAGCCGACCATTAGCGCGCAGGGGCCCGCCAGCCATTCTTCGCCCGTCAGCGGATCCCCCGGCGGCAGCCCTTTAGCCCTCGCCGCCGCCTCCACCCACGCCGGAGCTATGCTGGCCAGGGCATCCTTGATCTGGCGCAGGAGCGCCAGACGACGGTTCACTGAGGTTTCCGCCCAGCGCTGGCGCGCAGCCGACAAGGCGTGCAGCGCTGCGTCATACTGAGAGCAGGTCGTCAGACCGGGTCGCGCGTGGCTCATTGTCCCTCACTCATTAAAATTTCCCCGTAGGCCTGGCGCAGCTGGTTTTTAAGCACCTTACCCGTGGCGCTGACCGGTAGCGCATCGACAAATATCACCCGATCCGGGATCTGCCACTTGGGCACCCGTTTCTCAAACCAGGCCAGCAGATCGCTCTCCTCCACTTCCCCCCCTTCCGCACGGACGCACAGCAGCACCGGCCGTTCGTCCCAGCGCGGGTGGCGGGCGGCGATGGCCGCCGCGCTGCGTACCGCCGGATGAGCGATGGCAATATTCTCCAGCTCAACGGTGGAGATCCACTCGCCACCGGACTTGATAATATCCTTTGCCCGATCGCTGATCACCAGATAACCATTGGCGTCGAGCGTACCGATATCGCCGGTATCAAACCAGCCTGCCGCGGTCAGGGCGCTTTCGTCCTGACCATAGTATTGCTCTACCACCCAGTGCCCCCTCACCTGCAGATACCCCTGACTTTGACCATCCCGGGGCAACGGTTCGCCATCCACGTCGACCACCTGCAGCTCGATGCCAAAAATAGGCCGCCCCTGACCGGTACGCTGCTTTTGCTGCTCCTGTGCCGGGAGGGCGTCATGTTTGCTCAACAGCGTGTTGATGGTGCCGATAGGCGATGTTTCGGTCATTCCCCAGGCGTGGGTCAGCGCAATGCCGTAATCGCGCTGAAAGGCCTCGGCCATCGACGGCGGCAGCGCGGAGCCACCAACCAGCGCACGTTTGAATTCAGGCATTCTCACGTCTGTCCGACGCATCGCCGCCAGCAAGCCGGCCCAGATCACCGGCACGCCAAACCCCACGGTTACTTTCTCGGCAGCCAGCAGCTGCAGCAGGCTGTCGCCATCGAGGTGCGGCCCCGGCAGCACCAGCCGCGCCCCGACCATGGCGGCGATAAACGGCGTCCCCCACGCGTTGACATGGAACATCGGCACCACCGGCAACAGACTGTCCCTGGCCGATATCCCGGCGGCGTCCGGCTGATTGCCGCTCAAAGCGTGCAGGACCAGCGAACGATGGGTATTCAACACCCCTTTCGGCCGGCCAGTGGTTCCCGAGGTGTAGCAGAGCGAGGCCGGCGTCAGTTCATTCAACTGCGGCCAGCGATAGTTTGCCATTCCCTGCTGCAACAGATCGTCATAAAACAGCAATGAGGGCAGCTGGCTGAGCGCCGCTTCGCTGCGCGGCTCCATCAGCACGACGTGTTTCACCGTCGGCAGCTGCGCCAGCAGCTGCGTCACCAGCGGCAAAAAGGTCTGATCAAAGAACAGCACTTCGTCGGCAGCGTCGTTGAGGATATACAGTAGATGGTCAACCGACAGCCGCGGATTGACGGTATGCGTTACCCAGCCGCCGGAGGCGACGGCAAAATAGATCTCCAGGTGGCGACGGTTGTTCCATGCGAGGGTGGCGCAGCGGGCGCCCGGTGGCAGCCCCAATGATGCCAGCGCCGACGCCAGCCGCTGAGCGCGGCTGGCCACCTCCCCCCAGCTGCTGCGCTCCTTCTCACCGCCAGCGCTCACCGAGACGATCTCGGTCTCGCTGTGGTATTGCGCCGCATGGCTGAGCAGCGCGGTGGTGGTGAGATCCTGATAAATCATCGGTGACGGCATGGCGGGGTCTCCTTTGCAGACTTCCGGGCGGGGGAACAGGGTCGCGGCGCGAACGTGCGGACGCCTATTGAATCTGGTCTACATTTGCCGGTATGCACAAAAAAACGTACAGAAATCAGCGGTCACGCACAAAATAGAGTAGGAAATCGCTCAGAAAGGAGAAGCCGAGAATGGCAGGATGGAGGTCATTGCCCGGCGCCGGTCCGGGCCATATCGTCAGAGCGACCGCCGGGGGCTGACGGTAGCCAGGAGAAAGTTATGCGCGTCTCAGGGGGAAGCGGATCAGCGTCGTCCGCCGTCGCGCTGGCCTTTACCCTTCCCTTTTGCGGCTCGCCGCTGCAAAACACCCTCCATGATGCCGACAACCCCGTTGAGGGGTTTCCACAGCGCCACCAGCAGCAGCAACGGGCCGTATATTCGCACACCGCCGGTCGCTATCTGGCCGGTTAGCAACAGGGCTAAACCATCCAGCAGCAGGCACAATGCGCTGCCGGTGCCGACGAACAGACACAGCAGGAAGAGGATCGGTCGGCTGTCGGCGTGTAGCGGTAAAGCACGCTGGCTCCAGACGCCAACGAGAATGGCCGCGATCAAGGCGATCGATTCAATGACCAGGGGATTATGCATGGTCTGACTCCTGTCATGACGTGACATCCTTGTCAGCAGCGCTGCCGGAGGCGGCGGGCGTCGCCCTCGTCCCCGGCAGGCTGCTTCAGTTTACAGCGCGTTTTCCTGCAGCAGCTTATCGATAAAGGCGGGCACCACTTCGCTCGCCAGTCCGTAGTGCTTTTCGGCAAACTCGCTGCCCACCTGGCTGGGCTCCAGGTTCAGTTCAACGGTGTGGGCGCCGTGCAGCCGCGCCTCGTGCACAAAGCCGGCCGCCGGATAAACGTGGCCGGAGGTGCCGATGGCGATAAAGATATCCGCTTCGGCCAGCGCGCTGTAGATCTCGTCCATCCCCAGCGGCATTTCGCCAAACCAGACCACGTGGGGACGCAGCGCCGCCGGGAACTGGCAGCAGTGGCACTTGTCCTCTGCGGTGACGTCGCCGGTCCACTCCAGCACCTGGCCACTCCACGAACAGCGCACCTTCAGCAGCTCGCCGTGCATATGGATCACCCGGCGGTTGCCGGCGCGTTCGTGCAGATTATCGATATTCTGGGTGACCAGCAGAAAATGGTCGCCCAGCAGATCCTCCAGACGCGCCAGCGCCAGATGCGCCGCGTTCGGCGCGATCTCCGGACTCTGCAGCTGACGACGGCGGGCGTTGTAGAACGCCTGCACCAGCGCCGGGTCGCGGGCGAAGCCTTCCGGCGTCGCCACATCTTCCACCCGATGCTCTTCCCACAGGCCATCGGCCGCGCGGAAAGTTTTGATCCCCGACTCCGCCGATATGCCCGCGCCGGTTAACACCACCACTCTCGGTTTGGCCATCGCTTCAGGCTTCATCCTGTCCTCCCTAAAGAAAATCCGCTGACGCAGACGGTCACGCAACTGACGTTTATTGCGACGAAAACGGCTCAATCGATGTAAACGGCGCGACTGCATAGCTACCTCTGTGATTAATGGGTCAGATGAAGGAAGGCCGCACCGCGCATTCCCCCGGCATCGCCATGGCGCGCGCGCTCAATGCGCGGTACCCTGGCGACCGGCAGAAGATGGCGCGGCAATCGCTGCGCCAGCCCTTCGCTAATGGCCGTAAAGTTAGATAATCCACCGCCGAGCACCAGCAAATCCGGGTCGACAATGGTCAGTATATTCCCCAGACACACCGCCAGCAGATCGAGATAGCGCTCTACGTGCGCCAGGGCGCGCGGATCGTGCTGCTGCCACTGCGCCACAATCTCCGGCGAGGTGAGCGGTTGCTGATAAAAATGTTCATACAGCCAGGCAAAACCGCGGCCGGAGAGATAATTTTCAATGCAGCCCAGCTGGCCGCAGCCGCAGCGAAGCAGCGGAAAATCACGCCCGACCACCTCCAGGGCATCCACCGGCAGACGAATATGACCAAACTCGCCGGTGATATAGCTATGTCCGGTAATCGATTTACCGTTCAACACCAGGCCGCCGCCCACGCCGGTTCCGAGGATCAGCCCCATCACCAGCGGGTATTGCGTAAACTCATCGTCCCACGCTTCCGACAGCGCGAAGCAGTTGGCGTCATTATCGAGGCGCACATCGCGCCCCAGCCGCGCGCTGAGGTCGGCGCGCAGCGGCCGGCCGCTGGCGGCAGGCACGTTAGCGGCATACAGCGTGCCGTCCGCCGTTTCCGGCATCCCCGGGATACCGATCCCAACCGACCCCTGCTGGTCGAAGCGCTCATCGGCCTCGCGGACCAGCGCCTCTACCGCCTGAAGAAAATCCTCATAACTGCTTTTCGGCGTGGCGACGCGTTTTTCCCACTGCAGCCGCCGCTCCTGATTAAATACGCCCAGCGCTATCTTGCTGCCGCCAATGTCAAATCCATAGTACATTTCAGCAATTCCTCTTGTGTCGTCAGCCAGGCCGACGATGACGATAAATTACTGGCCACTCAGCACCCTCGCCGGGTCGATACGGCTGGCGCGGCGGGCGGGATACCAGCTGGCCAGCAAACTCAGCAACAGTGCTGTCACCAGCACATAAAAGACGTCCAGCCAGTGCAGTTCTGATGGCAGGAAGTCAATAAAATAGATGTCGCCGGAGAGGAATTTATGCCCAATCAGGTATTCGATGCCGTTGATGATTGACGTCAGGTTCAACGCGCAGATCACGCCGATCACCACCCCAAACAGGCTGCCTACCGATCCGGCTAATAAACCATACCACACGAAAATCGCGCGAATTAAGCCGTCTTTTGCGCCAAGCGTGCGCAGCACCGCAATATCGCCGCTTTTGTCTTTGACCGCCATCACCAGCGTCGAGACGATATTGAAGCAGGCCACGCCGATCACCAGCACCATCGCCAGGTACATAATGGCGCGGATCATCTGGATATCGCGATACATATAGCCGTAGGTGCCGATCCAGCTCTTGATATAGACGTAGCTGTTGGTCACCTCGCCGGCGTCGCGCACCAGCTTGTTAGCATGGAAAACGTCGGTGACCTTGATGGCGATACCGGTCACGCTGCCGCCCATCTCCAGGTACTGCTGCGCATCCTGCATCGGGATCATGGCAAAACTATGATCGAGCTGGCCGCTCAGCTGCAAAATACCTGTCACATGCAGCCTGACGCGTTTCGGCTGCAGCAGCTGATGGTCGGCGTCGGCGTTAGGGATCATGATCGACACCCAGTCTCCCTGCTTCACGTGCAGCGCATCAGCGACGCCTTTACCCAGAATCACCTGCTGTTCACCGGCCTTGAAGCCGGCCCACGCGTTATTCTGCACAAAGGTGGGCAGCGCGCTGAGCCGGGTTTCCTGCTGCGGGTCGACCCCTTTCACCTGGATGGCGCGCATATTGCTGCCGCTTTCCACCAGGCCGGTGAAGTTAATATAGGGCGCCGCGGCGACTATCCCCTTCACTTTCTGCACCTTAGCCAGCGCCTCCTGCCAGTTATTCCACGGCTGGTTCACGGGTTCGATTTCACCGTGCGGCACCACCGCCAACACGCGGTTATTCAGCTCGCGCTCAAAGCCGTTCATCGCGCTGAGACCGACGATCAGCACTGCCACCCCCAGCGCAATACCGATGGTGGAGATCACCGAGATCAGCGACACCATGCCGCCGCGCCGCCGGCCGCGGCTGAAACGCAATGCAATCAGTAACGATAACGGAGAGGCCATTACTCGGCCCCCATCAGGGTCAGGTCGGCGGTCAGGCGGCCATCGCGCATCTCCAGCTGGCGGCTCATCCGCTTCGCCAGCTGCAGGTCGTGGGTCACCACCAGAAACGCGGTGCGCTGCGCGAGGTTCAGTTCGCCCAGCAGCTGGAAGATGCTGTCGGCGTTGCGAGCGTCGAGGTTACCGGTCGGCTCATCCGCCAATACCAGTCGCGGTTTGTTCACCAGCGCGCGGGCAATCGCCACCCGCTGGCGTTCGCCACCGGAGAGTTCCGACGGACGGTGATGGCTGCGGTGTTCAAGCCCGACCGCCTGCAGCATCGCTTTCGCCTGGCGTTCAATGTCCGCCGGCTTCTTTTTGCCAATCAGCAGCGGCATCGCCACGTTTTCCAGTGCGCTAAAGTCCGGCAGCAGATGGTGGAACTGATAGATAAAGCCCAGCTCGCGGTTACGCAGGTCGGCGCGCGCGGCGGTGGAGAGCTTGCTCATCGGCTGGCCGGAGAAAATCACGTCGCCAGAGGTGGGGGTATCGAGGCCGCCCAGCAGATGCAGCAGGGTACTTTTGCCGGAGCCGGAGGTACCGACGATGGCCATCATCTCGCCTTCATCAATGCTGAAGCTGACATTGTGCAGGACATCGGTTTGCACATTGCCTTCCTGATAGCGTTTGCACAGGTTGTCGCATTGCAGCAGGATCTTATTCATAACGTAAAGCCTCAGCGGGTTGAGTGGCGGCAGCGCGCCAGGAAGGGTACAACGTAGACAACAATGCCAGCGCCATCGCCACCAGGGCGATAACGACGACCTGCAGCGGCTCAATCGCCACCGGCAGCGCCGCGCCGTCAAGGAAGGCGCCGATGATCGGCATTAAATTATTCAACTGGCTGGCCAGCAGCGCACCAAGCACCGCTCCCAGCAGCGCGCCGACGATCCCTGCGCTGGCGCCCTGCACCATGAAGACGGCCATAATCTGCCGCGGCGTCAGCCCCTGGGTCTGTAGGATCGCCACTTCGCCCTGCTTCTCCATCACCATCATCCCCAGCGAGGTAATAATGTTGAAGGCCGCGACGGCGACGATCAGGCTGAGCAGCAGGCCCATCATATTTTTCTCCATGCGCACCGCCTGGAACAGTTCACCCTTGCGCTCGCGCCAGTCCTGCCACTGGGTGCCCGGCGGCAGCGTCTGCTGGCTGAGGGTATCCACTTGCAGCGGTTTATCCAGCCACAGGCGCCAGCCGGTGATATTCCCCAGCGGATAGCGCATCAAACGGGAAGCGTCGTCGATGTTGGTCAGCATCTGATAACCATCGACTTCGCTGTTGGCAGCGAAGGTGCCGATGACCGTAAACAGGCGCTGGCTCGGCACGCGGCCCATCGGCGTAAACTGGCTGGCGGAAGGAACCATCAGGCGAATTTTATCGCCGCGATTAACCCCCAGTTGACCCGCCAGCTGCTCGCCGAGAATAACGTTATATTTACCCGCCTGCAGATCGCTCTGTTTGACGTTCACCAGATACGGGGTCAGGGGATCGTTCTGCGCCGGGTCGATGCCCAGCATGACCCCAACCGCCACGCTGCGCGCGCTCTGCAGCACCACGTCGCCGGTGGTGATCGGCGCCACCCGGGTTACGCCCTGGAGTTTCGCCTCGCGCTCCGGCAGCTGTTGGGGATTCACCGAACCCTGTTTGGCGCTAAGTATGGCCTGGGGCATCAGCCCCAGGATGTTGTTTTGCAGCTCGCGTTCAAAGCCGTTCATCACCGACAGGACCGTCACCAGCGCCATGACGCCGAGGGTAATACCGATGGTGGAAAGCCAGGAGACGAAGCGACCGAAGCGGTCGGCTGCTCGCCCACGCATATAGCGCAGGCCGATAAAGAGTGCGGCAGGTTGATACATGTCATCCATCTGGTTGCTGATAGCCGATTCCCGAGTATATAAGCGATTAGGGGCAGCGTAAATGACTGATACCTGACGACTTTATTAGCAAAAACCCTAAAACCCAAGCAAATACAAACGGATAGATAAGTACTTACTTATTTATCTTTACGCTTATCGACAGCGCTGACCTTTCTTCACCCAACACGCGATGGCAATTCGGGTTGGCGAATCCAGACCAATCGCGGATAATCTCACTATTGAATATCAGCGAGTTGCCCTCCATATCGGCAGAGCGAATCCCTAAGAGACCATGAAACCGTCTATGCCTGAACAATATCGATACTCATTGCCGGTGAAAGCCGGTGACCAGCGCCAGCTTGGCGAGTTGACCGGCGCAGCCTGCGCCACCCTGGTGGCGGAGATGGCCGAACGCCACAAGGGCCCGGTGGTGCTGGTGGCGCCTGACATGCAAAACGCGCTGCGTCTGAACGACGAGATCAGGCAGTTCACCGACAGCATGGTGATGGGGCTGGCGGACTGGGAGACGCTCCCTTATGACAGCTTCTCACCGCATCAGGACATCATCTCCTCCCGTCTTGCCACCCTTTACCAGTTACCCACCATGCAGCGCGGCGTGCTGATCGTCCCGGTCAGCACGCTGATGCAGCGCGTCTGTCCGCACAGCTTCCTTCACGGCCACGCGCTGGTGATGAAAAAGGGTCAGCGCCTGTCGCGCGATGCGCTGCGCGATCAGCTTGAGGGGGCCGGCTACCGCCATGTCGATCAGGTGATGGAGCATGGCGAATATGCCACCCGCGGCGCGCTGCTCGATCTGTTCCCGATGGGCAGCGACCAGCCCTACCGCCTCGATTTCTTTGACGATGAAATCGACAGCCTGCGCCTGTTCGACGTCGACAGCCAGCGCACGCTGGAGGAAGTGGCGGCCATTAACCTGCTCCCGGCGCACGAATTCCCCACCGATCAGACCGCCATCGAGCTGTTCCGCAGCCAGTGGCGCGACCGCTTTGAAGTGAAACGCGATGCCGAGCATATCTATCAGCAGGTCAGTAAAGGGACGCTGCCTGCCGGTATCGAATACTGGCAGCCGCTGTTCTTCAGCGAGCCGCTGCCGCCGTTATTCAGCTATTTCCCCTCCAGCACGCTGATCGTCAACACCGGCGATCTCGAGGCCAGCGCGGAGCGTTTCCAGAATGAAGCCCGCGCCCGTTTTGAAAACCGCGGCGTCGATCCGATGCGCCCGCTCCTGCCGCCGGAACTGCTGTGGCTGCGCAGCGATGAGCTGTTTAGCGAACTGAAAAAGTGGCCGCGCGTACAGCTGAAAACCGAGCGCCTGGCGGAAAAAGCGGCAAATACCAATCTGGGCTACCAGACGCTGCCGGACCTCGCCGTCCAGGCGCAAAACAAAGCGCCGCTGGATAATCTGCGCCGCTTCCTCGAAGCGTTTACCGGCCCGGTGATCTTCTCGGTGGAAAGCGAGGGTCGCCGTGAAGCGCTGAGCGAAATGCTGGCGCGGATTAAAGTTGCGCCAAAACACGTGCTGCGTCTGGAGGAAGCCACCGGCAACGGCCGCTATCTGATGATTGGCGCCGCCGAGCACGGGTTTATCGACAGCCAGCGCGGCCTGGCGCTGATTTGCGAGAGCGACCTGCTGGGCGAGCGCGTCGCGCGCCGTCGTCAGGATTCCCGTCGCACCATTAACCCTGACACACTCATTCGCAACCTTGCCGAACTGCATATCGGCCAGCCGGTCGTTCACCTGGAACACGGCGTGGGACGCTATGCGGGCATGACTACCCTGGAGGCGGGCGGCATCACCGGCGAATACCTGATGCTGACCTACGCCAACGATGCCAAATTATACGTTCCGGTCTCCTCCCTGCATCTTATTAGCCGCTACGCCGGCGGAGCGGAAGAGAACGCGCCCCTGCACAAGCTGGGCGGCGATGCCTGGACCCGGGCGCGGCAAAAAGCGGCCGAGAAGGTACGCGACGTCGCGGCCGAATTGCTGGATATCTACGCCCAGCGCGCAGCGAAAGCCGGGTTTGCCTTTAAACACGACCGCGAACAGTATCAGCTGTTCTGCGACGGTTTCCCATTTGAAACCACGCCGGATCAGGCGCAGGCGATCAACGCCGTCCTCAGCGATATGTGCCAGCCGCTGGCCATGGACCGCCTGGTGTGTGGCGATGTGGGCTTCGGCAAAACTGAAGTGGCCATGCGCGCCGCCTTCCTCGCCGTGGAGAACCACAAACAGGTGGCGGTACTGGTGCCGACCACCCTGCTGGCTCAGCAGCACTATGACAACTTCCGCGATCGTTTCGCCAACTGGCCGGTACGCATCGAAATGCTCTCCCGTTTCCGCAGCGCTAAGGAGCAGGCGCAGATCCTCGAGCAGGCCGCGGAAGGCAAAATCGATATCTTGATCGGCACCCACAAGCTGCTGCAGAGCGAGGTGAAGCTGCGCGATCTGGGGCTGCTGATCGTCGACGAAGAGCACCGGTTTGGCGTGCGGCATAAAGAGCGCATCAAAGCGATGCGCGCCGATGTCGATATCCTGACCCTCACCGCCACGCCGATCCCGCGAACGCTGAACATGGCGATGAGCGGGATGCGGGATCTGTCGATCATCGCCACGCCGCCGGCGCGCCGCCTGGCGGTAAAGACCTTCGTTCGCGAATACGATGCGCTGGTGGTGCGCGAGGCGATCCTGCGTGAAACGCTGCGCGGCGGCCAGGTTTACTACCTGTTTAATGATGTCGAGAACATCCAGAAAGCCGCCGACAAACTGGCGGAGCTGGTGCCTGAGGCGCGGATCGCCATCGGCCACGGTCAGATGCGGGAGCGTGAGCTGGAGCGGGTGATGAATGACTTCCATCACCAGCGCTTCAATGTGCTGGTGTGCACCACCATCATCGAAACCGGGATCGACATTCCCACCGCCAACACCATCATCATCGAACGCGCCGACCATTTTGGCCTCGCCCAGCTGCACCAGCTGCGCGGCCGCGTTGGCCGCTCCCATCACCAGGCCTATGCCTGGCTGCTGACGCCGCATCCAAAGGCGATGACCACCGATGCGCAAAAGCGCCTTGAAGCCATTGCCTCGCTGGAAGATCTTGGTGCCGGCTTTGCGCTAGCTACCCACGATCTGGAGATCCGCGGCGCCGGGGAACTGCTGGGCGAAGATCAGAGCGGTCAGATGGAGACCATCGGCTTCTCCCTGTATATGGAGTTGCTGGAGAATGCGGTGGATGCGCTGAAAGCCGGGCGCGAGCCGTCGCTGGAGGATCTCACCAGCCAGCAGACCGAAGTCGAACTGCGCATGCCTTCCCTGCTGCCTGACGATTTCATCCCCGACGTCAATACCCGCCTGTCGTTCTATAAGCGCATTGCCAGCGCCAAAAACGAACAGGATCTGGAGGAGATCAAAGTCGAGCTGATCGATCGTTTTGGTCGCCTGCCCGACGCCGCCCGCAACCTGCTGGATATCGCCCGTCTGCGTCAGCAGGCGCAGAAGCTGGGGATCCGTAAACTGGAAAGTAACGAAAAAGGCGGCGTGATCGAATTTAACGAGAAAAACAACGTCAATCCAGTGTGGTTAATTGGCCTGCTGCAGAAGCAGCCGCAGCACTTCCGCCTGGACGGGCCGACGCGCCTGAAGTTCATGCAGGATCTCGAGGAGCGTAAGACGCGGATGGACTGGGTTCGCCAGTTCATGCGCCAGCTGGAAGAGAACGCCGTCGCCTGATCGCGGGGGGATATGGCCGTTACGCCGTATCCCCCTTTCCACATATCTGGCAATCTTTACAAACATTTTGCAATCCGCCTGGATTTCCCCACACAGACTCACGCCATAATCTCATCTCCTTTTTCATATAAAAATAACCACTTATATATTTTGGAGTTATGGTAATGAGAATCCGTTTCCCCTTGATGCTGGCGCTGGTCGCGCTGGTTGCTGCGCTGGCGCTGCCCGCGCGCGCTAACACCTGGCCCCTACCCCCGCCGGGCAGCCGACTGGTGGGGCAGAATCAGTTCCATGTGGTGCAGGATAACGGCGGTTCGCTGGAGGCAATTGCCAAAAAGTACAATGTCGGCTTCCTGGCCCTGCTGCAGGCCAATCCCGGGGTGGACCCCTACGTTCCGCGCGCCGGCAGCGTGCTGACCATCCCCCTGCAGACGCTGCTGCCCGATGCGCCGCGCGAAGGGCTGGTGATTAACCTTGCCGAACTGCGCCTCTACTATTACCCGCCGGGCAAGAATGAAGTGACCGTCTACCCGATCGGCATCGGCCAGCTGGGCGGAACCACCATCACGCCGACAATGGTTACGACCGTGTCCGACAAGCGGGCCAATCCGACCTGGACGCCAACCGCCAACATTCGCGCGCGCTACAAAGCGATGGGGATTGAGCTGCCGGCGGTGGTGCCTGCCGGTCCTGACAACCCGATGGGACATCACGCCATCCGCCTCGCCGCCTATGGCGGAGTCTATCTCCTGCACGGCACCAATGCCGATTTCGGCATCGGTATGCGCGTCAGCTCCGGCTGTATTCGTCTGCGCGACAACGATATCAAGGCGCTGTACAACGCCATCTCGCCGGGCACGAAGGTGAATATTATCAACACGCCGATCAAGGCGTCGGTAGAGCCGGACGGTCGCCGTCTGGTTGAGGTCCATCAGCCGCTGTCTGAGCATATCGATGACGACCCGCAGACCCTGCCTATTACGCTTAACGCGGCCATGAAGGCGTTCAAACAGGCGCCGCAGACCGACGGAACAGTGATGGAGCGCGCGATGAATTACCGCTCGGGCATGCCCATTGACGTCACCCGTCATGCGGACCCCGGCCCGCAGTCGCTGTAACCTCACACCGCAGAAAACAAAAAACCCGCCTTCAGGCGGGTTTTTTGTTGGCAAGGGTCAAACAGGGGTACAACAGGGTTTTACTCATCGCTGACCGGTGAAGGGGGCCGGGCAGCGACGCATCGGGTTTACTTGTAGATAACCGCGGTACCGTGAAGGGTATTCGGACCGGTTACCGAAGTAATACGGTATGAGGTGGCGCCCATCTCATCCGCTTTCTGCGCCAGCTGGTCTTCCAGCGAACCCAGGTTAGTCCCTGCGGAAGCTGAGATAGTGCCCACTTTATGCTGGCCGGCTGGGGTGGACTGCACCTCAACAGCGGCAAAGCTGGCGAAAGAGAGGGAGCTAAGAACGGCGGCAATAGCCAGAGTATTAACGGTTTTCATGATTATTATACCTATGCAGATGAATTTTATAGTAGGGTCGTAAGCATTAACTTAACGATCGATAGGTAAATATTAATGTGATCTAAGTCACACGTCAACGCATTTTTATAACGACCGTTTAACTATTTATAAAATGCTTAATTTTCATACGCATATGAATTATTTATTTTTGAACCAACAGCGCTGGCCCCGGCGATCGTTTATTTTTATAATGACGATTCACCAAACCAACATAGGTACAACGGCATCATGACAACTGACGTTCAGAGTTGCGCCAAAAAAAGCCGTGGCCGACCGAAGGTGTTCGACAGGGATGCGGCGCTGGACAAAGCCATGACACTCTTCTGGCAGCACGGCTATGAGGCGACCTCGCTCGCCGATCTGGTCGAGGCGACAGGAGCAAAAGCCCCCACCCTGTATGCGGAATTTGTGAATAAAGAAGGACTGTTCCGCGCAGTATTGGACCGTTACATTTCGCGCTTTGCCGCGAAGCACGAAGCCGTGCTGTTTGCTGAGGGAAAATCCGTCGATCGGGCGTTGCGCGACTACTTCACCGCGGTCGCCACCTGTTTTACCAGCAAAGAGACACCGGCCGGCTGCTTTATCATTAATACCTCCGCCGCGCTGGCCGCCTCCTCGACGGATATCGCCAATACCATCAAATCCCGCCATGCGATGCAGGAGCAGGCGCTAACCCAGTTTCTGCAGCAGCGACAAGCGCAGGGCGAACTGCCCGCGGGCCGCGACGTGGGGCAGCTGGCGCAGTTTCTCAACTGTGTCCTGCAGGGGATGTCCATCAGCGCACGGGAAGGCGCCGATTTTGACAAACTGATGCAAATCACTGACACCACCCTCCGTCTCTGGCCGCTGGTCCTCGAGTCCTGATGCGCCCCGCTTCCGGCGGTGTTCAACCGCCGGAACCGCCCGCCGTTTCGCTTTATCCCCACAAAATAGATTGATTTTTATTACCTTTTCTCGCGCAAGATAAACGCAAATGATATTGATTGCGATATTCATTATGTGCAAAATCCTTTTTTGAGTTTTTCCAGATGTTTCGCATTGTAACGAATACCGGCCCGACGCCGGCCCATAACAACGACAAAACAACTTGCTCATAAAAGGAATGGATATGAAAAAGCGCCTCTGGGTGCTCCACCCTCTGCTGCTGGCCAGCGCGCTGCCTGCGCTGGCGGCTCAGTCTGAAGAAGACAGCATAATCGTTAGCGCGAACCGCACCCACCGCACCGTAGCCGAAATGGCCCAAACCACCTGGGTCATTGAGGGCCAGGAAATTGAGCAGCAGGTCCAGGGCGGAAAAGAGTTCAAAGACGTGCTGGCGCAGCTGATCCCGGGCATCGACGTCAGCAGCCAGGGGCGCACCAACTATGGGATGAACATGCGCGGGCGCGCCATCGTCGTGCTGATTGACGGCGTCCGGCTCAACTCTTCACGCACCGACAGCCGCCAGCTCGACGCCATCGACCCGTTCAACATCGAACATATCGAAGTGATCTCCGGGGCAACCTCGCTTTACGGCGGCGGCAGTACCGGCGGACTTATCAACATCGTCACCAAAAAAGGGCAGCAGGATCGCCAGGTCGATCTTGAGGTGGGCAGCAAGAGCGGGTTTGCAAACAGCAACGATCATGATGAGCGCGTCGCGGCGGCGGTCAGCGGCGGGACAGACCACGCGTCCGGGCGTTTATCGGTAGCCTATCAGCGTTTCGGCGGTTGGTACGACGGCAATAACGATGCGCTGATCCTCGATAACACCCAAACGGGGCTCCAGCACTCTGATCGTCTGGACGTCATGGGGACGGGAACGATCGAGATCGATGACAACCGCCAGCTGCAGCTGGTCACCCAGTACTATAAAAGCCAGGGCGATGATGACTATGGCCTGTGGCTCGGGAAAAATATGTCCGCGGTCACCAGCGGCGGCAAAGCGTACACCACCGATGGGCTCAATTCCGATCGTATCCCCGGCACCGAGCGCCATCTGATCAGCCTCCAGTACTCCGATGCCGATTTCTTCGGCCAGAATCTGGTGAGCCAGGTGTACTATCGCGATGAGTCCCTCACCTTCTATCCATTCCCGACGCTCAGCAAAGGTCAGGTCAGCAGCTTCTCCTCGTCGCAGCAGGATACCGATCAGTACGGGGCAAAGCTGACCCTCAACAGCCAGCCGCTGGCGGGATGGGATCTCACCTGGGGTCTCGACGCCGATCATGAGACCTTCAATGCCAACCAGATGTTCTTCGATCTGCAACAATCGCTGGCGTCCGGCGGGCTGCACAACGAATCGATCTACACCACCGGCCGCTATCCGGGATACAGTATCTCCAACGTCGCGCCGTTCCTGCAGTCGAGCTATGATCTGAACGATATCTTTACCCTCAGCGGCGGAGTTCGCTACCAGTGGACCGAAAACCGGGTTGACGACTTTGTCGGCTACGCCCAGCAACAGGATATCGCCAACGGCAAAGCGCGCTCCGCCGACGCCATCAAAGGCGGCAAAACCGATTATGACAACTTCCTGTTTAACGCCGGGATCGTGGCCCATCTGACCGAGCGTCAGCAGACCTGGTTTAACTTCTCGCAGGGCGTTGAGCTGCCGGATCCGGGTAAATACTATGGCATCGGGAAATACGGCGCGGCGGTCAACGGTCATCTGCCGCTGCTCTCCAGCGTCAACGTCGATGACTCGCCGCTGCAGGGGATCAAAGTTAACTCGTATGAGCTGGGCTGGCGCTATACCGGCGATAACCTGCGCACTCAGCTGGCGGCGTATTACTCGACTTCGGATAAGACCATCGTCGTCAACCGTACCGATATGACCATCGATGTTCAGTCCGACAAACGGCGTATTTACGGCGTTGAGGGTGCGGTCGATTACTTTATTCCGGACAGCGACTGGAGCGTCGGCGGCAACTTCAACGTGCTGAAATCACAGGTGCAGACCGATGGCCGCTGGCAGAAGTGGGACGTCACCCTCGCCTCGCCGTCCAAAGCCACCGCCTGGGTGGGCTGGGCGCCGGATCCGTGGAGCCTGCGCGTGCAGAGCCAGCAGGTGTTTGACCTCAGCGACGCCGCCGGCAACAAGCTGGAAGGCTATAACACCGTCGATTTTATCGGCAGTTACGCGCTGCCGGTGGGAAAACTGACCTTCAGTATCGAAAACCTGCTTAACGAAGACTATATCACCATCTGGGGCCAGCGCGCGCCGCTGCTCTACAGCCCAACCTACGGCAGCTCGTCGCTGTATGAATACAAGGGCCGCGGCCGCACCTTCGGTCTGAATTACGCGTTAACCTTCTGATAAAAAAAGCCCCTCAGCCTGAGCGATTGAGGGGCTAATCAATACACAAATCTGTTTTTAGATTTTGTTGTTCAGGACCAGCTGGCCGTTGTTGTCCAGCGGGATCTGGCTGCCAGGATCGTGATCCATCCGGATTTTCCCCTGCTGATCGCCTATCTTATAGGTCACATCGTAACCCAGCATTTTGTCGGATTTGTCATACACCGTTTTGCAGCGCTGCTGCGTGGTGGTGTAGGTGTCGTTGTCCTGCATCGCGCCCTGGATCTGGTTACCGGCATAGCCGCCGCCCAGCGCGCCCACCACCGTCGCCACGCTGCGTCCGTGACCACCGCCGAACTGGTGGCCAATCACCCCGCCCGCCACCGCGCCCAGCACGGAACCGGCGATGCGGTTTTCATCCTGCACCGGACGACGATGGGTCACGGTGACATTGCGGCATTCCTGGCGCGGGGTTTTCACGGTTTCTTTAATCGGTGTACTGGAGACCACTTGCGCATACTGCGGGCCGCGATCTAACACGTTGAGACCAGCGACAGCTGCAACGCCCAGCGCGGCAGCCACGCCTATCCCTATACCCGCCAACATAGATTTATTCACGGGAGATCCTCCTTTGTTGCTGTTGATACAATTTTGCAACCGGCCCCGGGAAGGCGCAAATCAGATAGCGGATGAAAAGTGCGAGAATTCGCTGCAAATCAAAGGGATTCAGAGGATTCCGAGCGGGATCGCCGCCGGTTCAGCAGAAGAGCCCGGAGGCGCCGCCAGGGCGCGCTCCGGGTCGCAACAGCGATTAATGCAGCTTGAGGCGCGGACGAATGATGCGGTTGATGCGCCCAACCAGCATCATCAGGCCGGTTTTGAAATAGCCGTGCAGGGCGATCTGGTGCATACGGTACAGGGAGATGTACACAAAGCGCGCAATGCGCCCTTCCACCATCATCGAGCCGCGCATCAGGTTGCCCATCAGGCTGCCGACGGTGGAGTAGTTGGATAGCGATACCAGTGAGCCATGGTCTTTATAGGTATACGCCTTCAGCGGTCTACCTTTCATCTGCGCGAGGATGTTATTCAGCGCGCAGGTGGCCATCTGGTGCGCCGCCTGGGCACGCGGTGGTACAAAGCCGCCTTCCGGACGGGCGCAGGAGGCGCAGTCGCCAATGGCGAAAATATCCGCGTCGCGGGTGGTCTGCAACGTCGGCTCAACCACCAGCTGATTGATACGGTTGGTTTCCAGGCCGCCGATCTCTTTCATGAAATCTGGCGCTTTGATCCCTGCCGCCCAGACCATCAGATCCGCTTCAATATATTCGCCATCTTTGGTGTGCAGGCCGCCCGCATCGGCGCTGGTGACCATGGTCTGCGTCAGCACCCGTACGCCCAGCTTGGTCAGCTCATTATGCGCCGCCCCGGAAATGCGCGGCGGCAGCGCCGGCAGAATGCGTTCGCCCGCTTCGACCAGCGTGACGTTCAGCGCTTCGTTGGTCAGCCCTTTGTAGCCGTAGCTGTGCAGCTGTTTCACGGCATTATGCAACTCAGCGGAGAGTTCCACGCCGGTGGCGCCGCCCCCGACGATGGCAATGTTGACTTTACCGTTAGCGCCGAGGTTCGCGGAGTATTTAAGGAACAGGTTGAGCATTTCCTGATGGAAACGACGCGCCTGGTGCGGGTTGTCGAGGAAAATGCAATTCTCTTTAACGCCAGGGGTGTTGAAGTCATTCGAGGTACTGCCCAGCGCCATCACCAGCGTGTCGTACGGCAGTTTACGCTCAGCCACCAGCAGCTCGCCTTTTTCATTGCGCAGCTCGCCGAGGGTGATGGTCTTCCCTTCGCGATTGATATCGACCACCGACCCCAGCTGGAACTGGAAGCCGTGGTTGCGGGCATGGGCCAGATAGCTCAGCGCATCGACACCTTCATCCAGAGAACCGGTGGCCACTTCGTGCAGCAGCGGCTTCCACAGATGGCTGTGGTTACGGTCCACCAGGGTGATTTTCGCTTTCTTATGGCGCCCTAACTTTTTCCCCAGCTGAGTTGCCAGTTCCAGTCCGCCTGCGCCGCCACCCACAATTACGATTTTTTTCAATGGCGTAGTCATGTGTACCCCTAAAATTATTAACCAATTGTTAAATAAAAGTTATTAAAATAGCCTTTATTTAACAACAAGTTACGTCAATGAAACCATTCAGCACTGTCGAGAATACCATGAACGGTGCATTGGTCATACCAAAATTGATGTGCATCAAGTTTTGTCGCGTATTTTTTCAGCGAAACCAATAAGTGTAGACATGAAAAAACCCGCGCGGTGAACCCGGCGCGGGTTTGGAGACAGGGGAAAAGGCTTAACCGAGGGTTTTAAACGCTTTCAGCCGCTGCAGATGCGGCGAAATGTTTTTAAACTTATGGGTCTGCTCTTCATCCCAGATAATTTCATAATAGTGGTGCAGAAGGTCGGCGGAACGCTGGCTATCCAACGCTTCGTCCTGTCGGGAAAGCACCACCAGACAGCGATCGCGGTTCTTTTCGCGGAAGTTGGTCACGCATTTGGTGGCGATGTCAGCATACTCTTCCGGTCGGTCGATTTTGCCTTCCATATTCTCATGCGGAAACAGGTTCGGATTGAACACCGCCTGACGGATATCGCAAAGGAAACCAATCCGCTCCGCCCAGTAACCGCCGAGTCCAACGCCGCAGATCAGCGGCCGGTCATCGGCGGTAAGCTGCAGCATTTTATCAACCTCTTTCAGCAGATGCTGCATGTCGTGCTTGGGATGGCGCGTGCTGTAGCTTATCAACCGCACGTCAGGGTCAATAAACTGCAACTGCATCACCTTCTCGTGGTTACCGGGGCTGTTCGAGTCAAAACCGTGTAAATAGATAATCATCGCATCCTCACCAGACAACAACGCCCCGCAGAGCGTTACGCGGACTTCGCCTCTTGCCAGCGCGCATGAAGCTGCTCCAGCTGGGCACTCACCGTTTTCCAACGGGCTGAATCCCTTAACTCCTGACGGGAAAAGGAACCTTTATGATACAATTTCGTAACACGCTCTGCTTTGATCGGCGACAGGTTATCCAGCACACTGACCGCGCCCTTACGATTATTGCAGACGAGTATCATATCGCAACCGGCGTCGAGCGATGCCAGGCCGCGTTCGGCATAGCTGCCCATGATCGCTGCCCCTTCCATCGACAGATCGTCGGAGAAAATCACCCCATCGAAGCCCAGCTCGCCGCGCAGCACCGTTTTCAGCCAATAGGCCGAACCGCTCGCCGGACGCGGGTCGAGCTCCGGGTAAATCACATGCGCCGGCATAATGGCATCCAGACGCTGCTCGGCGATAAGGCTTTTGAATACCGCCATATCGTGGTCGCGGATAACCGATGCCGGACGCGGATCGAAGGGGGTTTCTTTGTGCGAATCGGCAGTCACCGCCCCGTGTCCCGGGAAGTGTTTGCCGGTGGTTTTCATGCCCGCGGCGTGCATGCCGTCAATGACGTGACGCGCCATCGTCAGCGCTTTCTGCGGATCTTCATGATAAGAACGTTCGCCGATTGCGGCACTGATATGGCCGACGTCCAGCACCGGCGCAAAGCTGATATCGATGTCCATCGCGATCATTTCGCTGGCCATCAGCCAGCCGGCCTCGGCGGCCAGTTTGCCCCCCTCTTCCATCCCCAGCAGCGCAGCGAAAGACTGGGCCGCCGGTAAACGGGTAAAACCTTCGCGGAAACGCTGAACGCGTCCCCCTTCCTGATCGACCGCCACCACCAGATGGTTACGGGAGGCTTCGCGGATCTGGCGCACCAGCTCCCGCAGCTGCGCCGGATCGTGATAATTTCGGGTGAAGAGGATCAACCCTCCCACCAATGGATGCGCCAGAATCTCTCGCTCTTCCGCATCCAGTTCATACCCTTCAACATCCAACATCACTGGGCCCACACTGACCTCTCTTATCCTTTGCGTTCGTTGTCTAACTGACACCATGTTTCATCTGCCAGCATGATAAATTGCCGATCCCCGCTCTGCCGCCAGCGCATTTCATACCAGCCCGCCATGAGCAGCAGTACCCACGGACGCCAGCGCGCCACCTGCCGCCATAGCTGCTGCGCGTCGATAGCCGCCCGTCGGGCATATGCCGCCACCAGCTGGCGGCGCTCGTCCGGGGCGATCCACACGGCGGCCAGCTCCAACGCGATATCGCCATCGCCGGCATATTCCCAGTCGATCAGCTTCAGACCGGCGTCACTGTGGATAATATTGCCGGCATGGACATCCATATGCAGCGGCGCCAGCCGCAGAGGACGAGGCTCGCCCCGGCGGCACAGCCGCTGATGCCAACGTAGCCAGCGCGGCGTGCGCCGGGCCGGATCGCTCCTCTGCCAGTACTGCGCCAGCAGCGGCCCGAGACTAACACGCCAGCCGAACCGCGGTTGCTGATGCAAATCATACAATAAGCCAGACAGCTGCGGGCAGTCAGGTAACTCGCTTTTCACCTCACCCGCGCAATACTCCACCACCATCCAGCAGGGCGAGTAAAACAGAGGATTGGGCGCCAGCCTGGCAGGCAGCCGGCGCAGCGCACGATACTGACGGCGAAAATAACAGGCAGCGGCAGACGGGTCGTGCGGCTGACGCAGCACTCGTCGCTGGTCGCCATCGCTGATAATCACACTGCCGCCGCTAAAGCCGGTCTGGCTCAGCGAGGCGACAGGATGATAGTGGGGAAAGAAGCGCGACAAGAGCTCGTCGCGCGTTAGCTTATTGTTGCTGAACCGCACCTTTACCTGACCAGATAATCTCGCCGGTTTGCACCAGCATCAACTGCATCTTCAGCTCGGGCGCGTTGACGTTGCCAGTGGCATTGGAATAAAGCACATACTGCGCGCCCACGTTGCGGGCGATGCCCATGGCTTTGCTGCGGCTGCCGAGGCTGTCCTGCGGCGACAGGCCCAGCTGCTGCTTGGCGACCGCCAGCTGCTGCGGTGAAACAAGGGTAAATTTGCCGTTGCCCGCCAGCGCGTTACGTAACGCGGTGGTGGCTTCTCCGGCATTCAGCGAACCGTTGGTGCGGTTGTTCACGCTGTCAACCAGCAGAATACTGCCGGCATTGACCCCGCCCGCCTGCAGCATCTGTCCCACCATCGGCTGCACCGCGCCGTTCCAGTCATAATGACGCACGCGCGGCGCCGGCTGACCCGACTGCTGATCCTGATGCTCAATCGGTCCTGGCTGCGACGGGACGGAGGGCACCGCCGGTACCGTCGGCACCGTGGGCTGCGGCTGCGCAGGCTGCTGCGGCTGCGGTTTGGCCTCTTCTACCGGCGCGGGCTGCTCACGCAGCCCCGCACAGCCTGCGAGGAATATCGCCAGTGCTGTGATTAACGCATAGCGACACATTTTCATCATTATAATTACCCCTTACAGATAAAGATAAAGGCGGGCCTTATGCGCCCCCAGGATATTGGCGCTGCCATACAACGTCACCGAGGAGCGAGCCGGGACCACGATGGTGCGCGGCGCCTCCAGGGGGTGCATCTCCAGCCCTCGGGCGTCATACCAGAAAAAACGATAATGCACGGTGACCGGCTGTTGGCGCTCGTTATACAGCGTAGAGGAGGCGGTAGCCTGTATCTCCGTCGCCACGACGACAGGCTCGCTGGCGCTGATCCCGGCGGCCAGCACGCTCGACTCCATCACCAGCGCCTGCTGGTCAGAAACCGGGATCTCCGGGTGTGAACTACATCCGGCCAGCAGCCCCGCCGCCAGACACGCGCCCAAAAGGGTCCTTAGCATGGCGTTAGCCTTTGTGCGCCAGCATCGGACCCAGCGGACGACCGCCCAGCAGATGCATATGGATATGGTAAACTTCCTGGCCGCCGTGGCGGTTGCAGTTGACGATCAACCGGTAGCCATCGTCGGCGAGGCCTTCATCGCGGGCAATCTTCGCCGCGACGGTCATCAACCGGCCCAGGGCCAGCTCATGTTCGGTGGTGACGTCATTTACGGTAGGAATCAGAACGTTCGGGACAATCAGAATGTGGGTGGGCGCCTGCGGGGAGATGTCGCGAAAAGCGGTCACAAGCTCATCCTGATAAACAATATCCGACGGGATCTCCCGGCGAATGATTTTGCTGAAAATCGTTTCTTCTGCCATGACTGATTCCTTATTAGTTTTATCCCGTACGCTGGCCTGCTTCTGCAGATAAACGCAGACGCACAGGTTCCGGTAAGAGTATGAGCGACATCCTCCCTCTCTTTCAACCTGAAAGCTCTTTTTCTTATTCAACTATAGACTTAGCTGCTGAGGGAATAAGCATTTGGCGGACAGTTAGCAGGGTTATCGCCTCTGGAAGGCCGATCTTGTCACGTAAAAAAGGCAGCCAGTTGGCTGCCTTAGTCTCCCCGATACTACGTCTTAACTGTTACGGATGTACTCATCCATTTCAGTTTTCAGGTTATCGGACTTGGTACCGAAGATGGCCTGTACGCCAGAACCTGCCACTACCACGCCAGCGGCGCCCAGTTTTTTCAGGCCAGCCTGGTCAACTTTCGCTACATCCGCCACGCTAACACGCAGACGAGTAATACATGCGTCGAGGTTGGTGATGTTCTCTTTACCGCCGAAAGCGGCGATCAGAGCCGGAGCCATCTCGCTGGTTGCGCCAGCTTTGCTCTCTTCGGTGGTATCTTCACGACCCGGTGTTTTCAGATCCAGGGCTTTAATCAGCACGCGGAAAATGACGTAGTACACGATCGCATAGCAGATACCGACGATCGGGAACAGCCACAGCTTGCTGCTGTTACCGGACAGCACGATAAAGTCGATCAGGCCGTGAGAGAACGAAGTACCGTCACGCATACCCAGCAGGATACAGATCGGGAACGCCAGACCCGCCAGGATGGCATGGATAACGTACAGGATCGGCGCCACGAACATGAACGAGAACTCGATCGGCTCGGTGATACCGGTCAGGAACGAGGTCAGCGCGGCGGAGATCATGATACCGCCCACTTTGGCGCGGTTTTCCGGTTTAGCAGAGTGCCAAATCGCGATAGCCGCTGCCGGCAGACCGTACATTTTGAACAGGAAGCCGCCAGACAGTTTGCCCGCGGTCGGGTCGCCTGCCATGTAGCGCGGGATATCGCCGTGGAATACCTGACCAGCCGCGTTGGTGTATTCGCCGATCTGCATCTGGAAAGGAACGTTCCAGATGTGGTGCAGACCAAACGGCACCAGGCAACGCTCGATGAAACCGTAGATACCAAACGCCACCACCGGGTTCTGATAAGCAGCCCACTGGGAGAAGGTCTGGATCGCGGAACCGATCGGCGGCCAAATGAAGGAGAGGATCACGCCGGTGAAGATAGCGGCCAGACCAGAGATAATCGGTACAAAGCGCTTGCCCGCAAAGAAGCCGAGATATTCTGGCAGCTTAATGCGATAGAAGCGGTTAAACATGTACGCGGCGATAGCACCGGAGATAATACCGCCAAGCACGCCGGTATCAGCCAGGTGTTTTGCCGCAATCTCGTCAGCAGGTAAATGCAGCACCAGCGGCGCAACCACCGCCATGGTTTTCACCATGATGCCGTAAGCTACCACTGCAGCCAGTGCGGATACACCGTCGTTATTGGTGAAGCCGAGGGCCACACCGATAGCGAAGATCAGCGGCATGTTGGCGAAAACTGAACCGCCTGCTTCTGCCATAACGTGGGAGACCACGGCTGGCAGCCAGCTGAAGTTTGCGGAACCGACGCCCAGCAGGATACCTGCGATAGGCAGTACGGATACCGGCAGCATCAGCGATTTACCGACCTTCTGCAGGTTAGCAAATGCATTCTTAAACATAATTGAGAGTGCTCCTGAGTATTTGGTACTTTTTTACGTTTTCACGCATTGGCCCGGGGGGAGAACCGCGCCGTGGACAGGACATCTAAGCGCCCTTTATTTATTACACAGAGTAAAATAATTAACGGGATGATTGTTTGACGGCTATCACGTTTCAATCAGCCTTCCGGTAAAAATTTACATCAGCTTACATAAGTTGTATCCAGATGTTGCCAAAAAACCTTCACCGCCACTTTTGTGGCGGTGAACTTTACTCGCTTTGGCTATTAATTACGAGCCTTAAAATAATAAGCAGATCAAGCAGGTTGCAAGCGGGCGGGGTCAATGTGGAACAGCGTGGCAAAATTGTCGGTGGTCTGCTGAGCCAATTGCTCCAGCGACACACCCTTCAGTACCGCCATGTATTCAGCAACGTCACGCACCAGCGCCGGCTGGTTCTCTTTGCCGCGATGGGGTACCGGCGCCAGGTATGGCGAATCGGTCTCCACCAGCAGACGATCCAGCGGAACATAGCGCGCCGCATCGCGCAGCTGCTCGGCGTTACGGAAAGTGACGATACCGGAAAACGAGATATAGAACCCCATGTCGAGCAGCTTACCCGCCGTCTCCCTGTCCTCAGTGAAACAGTGTAGTACGCCTCCGCAATCCGTCACCTTTTCTTCGCGTAAAATGGCCAGGGTATCGGCGCGAGCGTCACGGGTATGCACGATCACGGGCTTGTTCAGCTCCCGGCCGATACGGATATGGTCACGGAACGAAGTTTGCTGCTGGACTTTGGTTTCCGGGGTATAAAAATAGTCCAGTCCGGTCTCTCCCATCGCGACGACGCCCTCTTCCGCCGCCAGCGTGCGCAGCGTCTCCACCTCGTAGGGCTCATCCTGGTTTAACGGGTGCACGCCGCAGGAGAAGACGACGTTGTCACGCCTTCCTACCAGCTCGCGCATACTGCGGTAGCCAGGCAGCGTCGTGGCGACCGCCAGGCAAAATTTCACATCGCGTGCGGCCGCTTTTGCCAGTACGTCATCGACGTTTTTGTGCAGGGTTTGATAATCCAGACCATCAAGATGGCAGTGGGAGTCGACTAAAAACATAATGTCTCACTCAGAGGTGG
Organism: Klebsiella sp. GG_Kp173; assembly: GCF_040062415.1. Taxonomy (NCBI): domain Bacteria; kingdom Pseudomonadati; phylum Pseudomonadota; class Gammaproteobacteria; order Enterobacterales; family Enterobacteriaceae; genus Klebsiella; species Klebsiella sp. GG_Kp173. The sequence goes on along the minus strand of NZ_JBEAFZ010000081.1, from coordinate 44,838 downwards.
GAGACGGGTAAAACCGTCCCGGGTTGCAGGTAATGTTCCCAGCGCAGCAGGCGCTCGGTGAGCAGCAGTTCGCGGTTGACGCCGACGACGTTCAACAATTGCTCGCGGCAGGTACAGACGTCATGGGCAATCGCCTGCAGCCGGGCGGCGGGCAGACTGTGCGCCAGCTGCTCCAGCAGCGGCCAGACATCCGGGTTACTCACCAGGGCAATTCCCTGCTGTCGTTTTTGCGCATCGACCAGCAGCGATGCCAGCCAGTGCAGGCGAACCGCCGCCTGTTCATGATTGAGTATCGGCAGCAGCGCCAGCCAGTCACCGCTCGCCAGTGTGGTCGCCAGCGCCTGACACAGCTGCTGTCGCGCCGTCCACTGCGGCTCTTTAAGCAGTTCGAGCGCGGCGGCCGGCGCGCTGGCGCACAGACGTAACGCGGTCAGCAGCGCCTCCTGCGGCAGGTTCACCTCACGCTCCAGCCAGGCCAGGGCATAAGATTCCGTCGGCGGCGACAGGTGGTGCAGGCGGCAGCGACTGCGCAGGGTGGTCAGCAGACGCGCCGGCTCCTCGCAGGCGAGGAAGAACCAGGTATTTTCCGGCGGCTCCTCCAGCGTTTTCAGCAACGCGTTGGCGGCAGCATCGGTCAGCAAGGCGGCATCGCTAATCCATACCACCTTCGCCCCACCGAGGCGCGCGCGCTCATAGAGCTTGTCGTTGACATCGCGCACCGCGTCAATACCCAGCGCGCTCTTGCCTTTCTCAGGGCTCAGCGGATAGTAATCGGGGTGCGTACCGGCCTGCATCAGCTGGCAGCTGTGGCAGTGACCGCAGCTTTTATGCCCTTCAGGCTGGCGGCACATCAGGAAGCGGCACAGCGCATAAATCAACGCCTCGCCGCCCATCCCGCTCAGAGACTGTAACAGTAAGGCGTGGTGGCCACGTCCGGCCTGATAGCTACCGACCAGTTGTTCGAACGAGGGGCGCAGCCACGGATACCATTTCATGCCGGTTGCTCCGCCATCCACTGGGCGATCGTGGCGCGAATATCGCGCGCGACGGCATCCAGCGGCTGCGTCGCGTCCACCGTGCGGATAGAAGGATCTGCCGCAGCCAGCTCAAGGTAGCGCGCGCGGGTACGATTGAAGAAGTTCATCGACTCCTGCTCAATGCGATCCAGTTCGCCGCGAGCGCGGGCGCGCTGCAGCCCCACTTCCGGCGTAACGTCGAGGTACAGCGTCAAATCGGGACGAAAATCGCCGAGAACGGCGTCGCGCAGCGTCGCCAGCATCGTGCGGTCAATGCCCCTGCCGCCGCCCTGATAGGCCTGGGTGGAGAGATCGTGACGATCGCCGATCACCCACTGGCCGCGAGCCAGAGCAGGCTTAATTACCGTCTCCACCAGCTGGACGCGCGCCGCGTAAAACATCAGCACTTCCGCTTTATCGTTAATCACTTCATCGCCCGTGGACTGGATATCCAGCACCAGGCTACGCAGTTTTTCAGCAAGGATTGTGCCCCCCGGCTCACGGGTAAACACCATATCGTGAATACCTGCCGACTGCAGCGTCTCCACCACCAGTTGACGTGCGGTGGTCTTCCCGGCGCCCTCCAGCCCCTCGATGACGATATAGTTACTGCGCATTTTTTTCCTTAAGTACTTTCAGATAGTCCTGCACCGCGCGGTTATGGCTGACCAGGTTTGTGGTAAACGTATGGCCCCCTTTCCCGTCGGCGACAAAATAGAGGTATGGTGTTTTCGCCGGATGGGCGGCCGCCTTAAGCGACGCTTCGCCCGGCACCGCGATAGGGCCTGGCGGCAGGCCGCTGATGGTATAGGTATTGTACGCGGTCGGCGTCTCCAGATCCTTACGCGTTAACTTTCCATTATACCCTTCGCCCATCCCGTAGATCACCGTTGGGTCGGTCTGTAAGCGCATGCCGATGCGCAGGCGGTTGATAAATACCGACGCGACGCGATCGCGCTCTTCCGCTACCGCGGTCTCTTTCTCAATAATCGAGGCCATGGTCAACAGCTGATTCTGATCGGCATAGGGCAGATTATCCATCCGTCCTTCCCAAATCTTCGCCACTTCAGTGACCATTTTCTGATGCGCGCGCTTGAGGATAGCGATGTCACTGGTATTGGCGGTGTACATCCAGGTGTCCGGCCAGAACCAGCCTTCCACCCAGTCGGCATGGTCAAGACCTAACGCCTTAGCTACCGTCGCGTAGCTATCGTCTTCAAGCGTGTGCTTCACGTAGGGAGCATCGCGCAGCTGACGAAGGTAGTCGCTGACGCGCATGCCTTCGACAAAGCGCAGCGGAAACTGAGCCTCTTTGCCACTGGCCAGCAGCTGCAGCATCTCGCGCACCGTCATTTGCGGCGTGAGGCGATAGGTCCCGGCCTTGAAGTGAGACAGCTCAGGCTCCATCCGCAGCAGCCACTGGAACACGCGCGGGCGATTGATCACCTTCTCGCGATAGAGATCCTGCCCCAGCGCCAGCCGGCCGGTGCCGGCTTCGAGGGTAAAGATGGTCTCTTCTTTAATCAGCAGCTTGCTGTCCGCCAGCTGGCGTACCTTCCACATTCCTGCCGCCGCGGCGATGCCCAACAGCACCACCAGCAACAGGATAAAACGTAACATTTTCTTCATACTAACCAGACAGCTCACACAAAGGGGCTAAAAAATGGTAAAGCTCGCGCGAGGACCAGACGGTCTCCTCCCAGCGACGAACCGGCACCAGCGGCATCAGCGCATTGCAGATCAGCACTTCATCGGCCTCCCGCAACGCCTCGGGACGCGCTGTCACTTCGACAACGCGAAACGTCGATGGTGCCAGCTGCGCGATACAGCGCTGCCGCATTATGCCGTTGACCCCGGCATAATCGAGTCGCGGAGTAAATACATCCCGTCCCTGACGCCAGAATAAATTCGCGGCACAGCATTCCGTAAGCCACCCGTCACTGTCAAGGACCAGCGCCTCATCGGCGTCCGTCTGTTCAAGATGAGAGCGAATCAGCACCTGCTCCAGACGATTAAGATGCTTCAGGCCAGCCAGCCAGGGGTTGCGCCCCAGGGTCACCGGGCTCCGGGTCAGGGTAATGCCCTCCTCCCGCCAGCGCGCGTAGTGCGCCGGAAGCGGAGAGTCGCTCAGAATACGGGTGGGCGACGCACAGCCCGCCGTGCTGTATCCCCTTCCCCCAACGCCGCGGGTAAGGGTCACCTTAAGCACGCCCTGCGCGTGCGGTCGAGCCAGACGCTGCATCTCGTCGCTTAGCGTCAGCCAGTCGTCAAACGGGATGCGTAATTTTTCGCAGGTTGTCTGCAAACGCTGCAGATGGGCGTCCAGTAACGCAACCTGTCCATGCTGTATACGGGCAGTGGTAAAACAACCGTCGCCAAACTGGACGGCGCGATCGTTCGCCGCCAGCGTGTCCTGTTCAACGCCATTTATCAAGAACATAAAGGACTCCTTTTCACTGGTCGGTGAGTGTCTCAGGACACGGAGCAGAGGACAAGTGGAGAAAGCCGAATAAAAAAGGCCCGACAATCGGGCCTTTTGTTAAAGCAGTACCGGGGCAAGCCCTGTCACACTTTTTTGAAGATCAGCGAACCGTTAGTGCCGCCAAAGCCGAAGGAGTTGCACAGGGTGTACTCCATACCGGAAACCTGACGCGCTTCGTGCGGAACGAAGTCGAGGTCGCAGCCCTCATCCGGGTTGTCGAGGTTGATCGTCGGCGGAACCGCCTGATCGCGCAGCGCCAGGATAGAGTAAATCGACTCTACCGCCCCTGCCGCGCCCAGCAGATGCCCGGTCATGGATTTGGTGGAGCTCACCAGTACGCGGCTCGCCGCATCGCCGAAGACAGACTTAACCGCCTGCGCTTCCGCTTTATCGCCAGCCGGCGTCGAGGTGCCGTGGGCGTTGACGTAGCCGATCTGGCCCGGTTCGATGCCCGCATCGCGAATGGCATTCACCATCGCCAGCGCGGCGCCCGCGCCATCTTCCGGCGGTGACGTCATATGGTAAGCATCGCTGCTCATGCCGAAGCCAACGATCTCGGCGTAGATTTTCGCGCCGCGTTTTTTCGCGTGCTCGTACTCTTCCAGCACCACCATGCCCGCGCCGTCGCCCAGCACGAAGCCGTCGCGATCTTTATCCCACGGACGGCTTGCCGCCTGCGGGTTGTCATTGCGCGTGGAGAGCGCCCGCGCTGCGCCAAAGCCGCCCACGCCAAGCGGGGTACTGGCTTTTTCCGCACCGCCTGCCACCATCGCATCGGCATCGCCATAGGCGATGATGCGCGCAGCCTGACCGATGTTGTGCACGCCTGAAGTACAGGCGGTCGCGATGGAGATACTTGGTCCACGCAGACCAAACATGATGGTCAGATGGCCGGCCACCATGTTAACAATTGTGGAGGGAACGAAGAATGGGCTGATCTTACGCGGTCCGCCGTTGACCAGCGAACTGTGGTTTTCTTCGATCAAGCCGAGACCGCCAATACCAGAGCCGATTGCGGCACCAATACGGGTAGCATTCTCTTCCGTCACTTCAAGGCCAGAATCCTGCATGGCCTGAACGCCAGCGACAATTCCATATTGAATGAAGGCATCCATCTTGCGCTGCTCTTTGCGCGAGATGATGTCATCACAGTTAAAATCCTTTACTAAGCCAGCAAATTTCGTTGCATAGGCGCTAGTATCGAAATGGTCGATCAGGCTGATGCCACTCTGACCGGCAAGGAGAGCTTTCCAGGTAGACTCTACGGTATTGCCGACAGGAGACAACATGCCCAGTCCGGTCACAACTACACGACGCTTAGACACGTTTGTCCTCCAGGGAGGGAAAATAGATTCTTGTGGGACAAATAAAGATAAAACTCAGGCGGTCGAATGACCGCCTGGAGATGTTCACTTACGCCTGGTGGCCGTTGATGTAATCAATGGCAGCCTGAACGGTGGTGATTTTCTCAGCTTCTTCGTCCGGAATCTCAGTATCAAACTCTTCTTCCAGAGCCATTACCAGCTCAACGGTGTCAAGAGAATCAGCGCCCAGGTCTTCAACGAAGGAAGCATTGTTGGTAACTTCTTCCTGCTTAACGCCCAGCTGCTCGCCGATAATTTTCTTAACGCGTTCTTCGATAGTGCTCATACTCTTAAATTTCCTATCAAAACTCGCTTTCGCGATGGTTTTCGTAGTGTATAAAATGTTGAAAAATTTGCAACTAAATCCCGGCAGGTCTTACCACGATTTTGCGCTATTTTGAGGCCGTTTGCCCTAAGAACGCAAATCTTTTCGCACAAAACCGCACAGAGAACCGTGCGAAGTGCGCGGTTCCTGAACGTTTTGCACAAATCTCGGTCAGACCATGTACATTCCGCCGTTGACGTGCAGGGTTTCACCAGTGATGTAACTTGCTTCGTCAGAGGCTAAAAATGCAACCGCGCTGGCGATTTCATTTGGGGTGCCAAGGCGCCCCGCAGGAACTGCCGCCAGCGTACCCGCACGCTGCTCATCGGTCAGCGCACGCGTCATGTCCGTTTCAATAAAGCCCGGAGCAACAACGTTTACAGTAATACCGCGGGACGCAACTTCACGCGCCAGTGATTTACTGAAGCCGATCAGACCCGCTTTCGCCGCAGCGTAGTTGGCCTGACCCGCATTTCCCATGGTACCAACCACAGAACCGATAGTGATAATACGTCCATGACGCTTTTTCATCATAGCGCGCATTACCGCTTTTGACAGACGGAAAACCGATGACAGGTTGGTTTCGATGATATCGTTCCACTCGTCATCTTTCATGCGCATTAACAGGTTGTCGCGAGTGATTCCGGCATTATTCACCAGGATATCCACTTCGCCAAACTCTGCGCGCACATTTTCCAGAACAGATTCAATAGATGCCGGGTCGGTCACATTCAACATCAGACCTTTACCGTTGGCGCCTAAATAGTCGCTGATCGCCTGCGCGCCGCTTTCGCTGGTCGCAGTACCGATAACTTTCGCGCCGCGGGCGACGAGCGTTTCAGCGATGGCGCGGCCAATACCGCGGCTTGCACCGGTAACCAGCGCGATTTTTCCTTCAAAACTCATGGTTTTCCTCTTTTATTGCTCAAGCGCCGCAGACATCGCCGCCGGCTCGTTAAGCGCGGAAGCGGTCAGGGTGTCAACAATACGTTTGGTCAGGCCGGTGAGGACTTTACCCGGGCCAACCTCATACAGATGCGTTACGCCCTGAGCAGCCATAAACTCAACGGTTTTAGTCCACTGAACCGGACTATACAGCTGGCGTACCAGCGCGTCGCGAATGGCGTCCGGCGCGGTTTCGCACTTCACGTCGACGTTATTTACCACCGGGATCGTCGGCGCGTTGAAAGTGATTTTCTGCAGCTCAAGCGCCAGTTTCTCCGCAGCTGGCTTCATCAGCGCACAGTGAGACGGCACGCTCACCGGCAACGGCAGCGCCCGTTTAGCGCCCGCGGCCTTACAGGCGGCGCCTGCGCGTTCAACGGCCTCTTTGTGACCGGCGATAACCACCTGGCCCGGGGAATTGTAGTTCACCGGAGAGACGACCTGCCCTTCGGCCGATTCTTCACAGGCTTTAGCAATAGCCGCGTCGTCCAGACCGATAATCGCTGACATGGCGCCAGTACCTTCCGGTACAGCTTCCTGCATGAATTTGCCGCGCAGTTCAACCAGGCGAACGGCATCAGCGAAAGCGATAACGCCCGCGCAAACCAGCGCGGAGTATTCGCCGAGGCTGTGGCCAGCCAGCAGCGCCGGCGCTTTGCCGCCCTGCTGCTGCCAGACGCGGTACAGCGCCACGGAGGCGGTCAGCAGCGCCGGCTGGGTCTGCCAGGTCTTATTCAGTTCTTCTGCCGGGCCCTGTTGCGTCAGCGCCCACAGATCGTAACCCAACGCTGCGGAAGCTTCACCGAAGGTCTCTTCAATGACCGGCCAGGTCGCCGCCATATCGGCCAGCATGCCTACGGCCTGCGAGCCCTGTCCCGGGAACACAAAAGCAAATTGCGTCATGTTTAAATCCTTATACTAAAAACGAACCAGCGCGGAACCCCAGGTGAAACCGCCACCAAAGGCTTCCAGCAAAATCAGCTGCCCACGTTGAATGCGGCCATCGCGGACGGCCTCATCCAGCGCGCAAGGGACTGACGCCGCGGAGGTGTTGCCATGGCGGTCGAGGGTCACTACGACGTTATCCATCGACATGCCCAGTTTCTTCGCCGTCGCGCTGATGATCCGCAGGTTTGCCTGATGCGGCACCAGCCAGTCCAGCGCAGAACGTTCGAGATTATTCGCGGCCAGCGTCTCATCAACGATGTGCGCTAACTCGGTGACCGCCACTTTGAAGACTTCATTCCCGGCCATCGTCAGATAGATCGGATTTTCCGGATCGACGCGATCGGCGTTCGGCAGGGTCAGCAGTTCGCCATAGCTACCGTCAGCATGCAGATGCGTCGAGATAATGCCAGGCTCTTCGGAGGCGCCCAGCACCACCGCCCCGGCGCCATCGCCGAAAATAATAATCGTCCCGCGATCGGCCGGATCGCAGGTGCGCGCCAGCACATCAGCGCCGACGACCAGCGCATAGTCCACCGCGCCGTTCTTGACATACTGATCGGCGACGCTCAGCGCATAGGTGAAACCGGCGCAGGCGGCCGCGACGTCAAACGCCGGGCAGCCCTTGACGCCCAGCATAGACTGAATCTGGCATGCCGAACTCGGAAACGCGTGCGTGCCGGAGGTGGTCGCAACAATGATCAGACCAATTTGCTCCGCGGAGACGCCCGCCATCGCCAGCGCCTGCTTTGCGGCTTCAAAGCCCATCGTAGCAACTGTTTCATGCGCTGCGGCAATACGACGCTCACGGATACCTGTGCGGGTGACAATCCACTCGTCAGAGGTCTCTACCATTTTTTCCAGGTCGGCGTTTGTACGCACTTGCTCGGGCAGATAGCTGCCGGTACCAATAATCTTCGTATACATGTACGCTCAGTCACTCTTGGGTAATATACCCGCCTCGTTCAACCGCCGCGGCGTCAGTGGTGTCCATTCGTCCCGCTTTGCTATCGGGCGTTCACGTCACTGTCGCTTTCCGGCAGCTCGAAACCAGCTGGGTATAAAGATTCCAGGCGCGCGGCGATCCGTTGAGGAATTTGCCGCTGCACCGCCTGCACTGCCTGCTCTATCGCGACGCTAAAGGCGCGTTGATTGGCAGCACCATGACTCTTGATCACGGAACCGCGCAATCCTAACAGACAGGCGCCATTATACTGGTCGGGGTTGAGGTGACTGAATCGCCTCGCCAGGCTTTTTTGTAACCAACGTTTTAGTAACAGCAGCCACCACGACCGTTTTTTGCCCTCTCCCTGAGATTTCAGCAGTGAAAGGAACATTCTGACAACACCTTCCATGGTTTTTAATGTGACGTTGCCCGTGAATCCATCACAAACCAGCACATCGGTTTTTCCGGTCAACAGTTCATTGGCTTCAAGATAGCCGATGTAGTTGAGGGAAGGCAGCGTTTTGAGCACTACAGCAGCATCGCGGATGCTGCTGAGGCCTTTCATCTCTTCTTCGCCGATGTTCAGCAAGGCGACGCGAGGATTGGCAATGCCGACCACCTCTTCCGCCAGCACTGCCCCCATCACCGCGAACTGCACCAACATCGTGCTGTCGCAATCGACGTTGGCGCCGAGATCCAGCACCACGGTTTTGCCCTTCTGCTGGTGCGGCAGCACCGTCACCAGCGCCGGCCGCTCAATACCTTCAATCGGTTTGAGCAGCAGTTTCGCCAGGCCCATCAGCGCGCCGGTGTTCCCGGCGCTGACGCAGGCTTCCGCCCGCCCTTCTTTCACAAGCTCCAGCGCCACGCGCATTGAGCTTCCGCGACTGCTGCGGATAGCCTGTGCGGGTCGTGCATCACTGGCAATAACTGACTGCGCAGGAATAATCTGCAGACGCGAACGTTGTTCGAAGTCAGCTTTGGCGAGTAATGGCGTGATGGCGTCGGGATCGCCGACTAAAAGAAGTGTGAGTTGCGAATTAGAGTTCAGTGCCTGCAGTGCTGCAGGCACTGTCACGGATGGGCCGAAATCGCCCCCCATGACATCTAACGCCAGGGTTAGACGTGTCAAGGTATCGTCGCTGCCCGGTTCGGTGATTCCCCAGTTGCCCGGGGAGTCCTCACTAAGCTTCATCACGCTGGCACCCGCGAATTTTCACGCTGCAGACGCAACAATCCGGTCATTGACGCCTCTGGTTATCGGGTTAACCGAGTGCCCAGGTACGTACAAACCCGCCATGGCCTGCAACGGGAAATCCTGCGAGTATCGCGTGATTACTTAGCGATAACCTTGCGACCGCGGTAGAAACCGTCGGCAGTGATGTGGTGACGCAGGTGTTTCTCACCAGAAGTTTTGTCTACAGACAGGCTGGTGACTGCGGTCAGCGCGTCATGGGAACGACGCATGCCACGTTTGGAACGGGTTGGTTTATTCTGTTGTACGGCCATGGACCTTACTCCTCAATTACTTACGCTTTAAGCTGGCTAATACGGCAAATGGGTTTGGTTTTTGTGCCTCTTCAGGCAGTTCGCCAAAGACCATGTCCGCGTCGGACACTTCACAGTGTTCAGAATCATGCACCGGAACTACGGGCAGGGAGAGGATAATTTCATCCTCGACCATTGCCTGCAGGTCGATTTCACCGAATTCGTTAACCTCAATCGGCTCATACGCTTCCGGTAGTGCTTCGGCCTGTTCGTCATTTCTGACGGGGCTAAAACAATACGTGGTGTGGACGTGATGGGAGAACGGTTTCCCGCAACGCTGGCATTCGAGGGTTACCGTCACCTTCGCATCGCCTGTAATAACGGCGAGACGCTGGTTATCGATAGCGAACGACATGCTGCATTCCACATCGCTGTCCACGCTGACTACAGAATCGGCTACACGTTCAACCTGATCGCGGGCATAGATGCCTTCGTAATCAAGGCGTTTTTGAGCCGTGCGTACCGGATCAAGAGTCAGGGGTAATTTTACCTTTTGCATAGGGCGCGCATATTAACTTTGTAATGTCATAGAGTCAAAGAAAAAGGCAGCCTCAGGTTGCCTTTTGCCATTTATTCGCACACATTGCGGCGCATAGTTTAAGATGATGCTCTGCGAAGCGCTATATGTGGATGAAAAAATATGTCTCAACTTATCCTGGCGTCAACCTCTCCCTGGCGGCGCATGCTGCTGGAAAAACTGGGGTTACCATTTGAATGTGCGGCGCCTGACGTCGACGAAACGCCCCGCCCTGAAGAATCCGCGCGTCAGCTTGTCACCCGGCTGGCGCAGGCCAAAGCGCAGAGCCTGGCTTCGCGCTACCCTAATCACCTTATTATAGGCTCCGATCAGGTTTGCGTATTGGACGGTGAGATCACCGGCAAACCGCACACCGAGGAAAATGCCCGCAGGCAGTTGAGAAAGGCGAGCGGGTCGATCATTACCTTTTATACCGGGCTCGCGCTGTACAACTCCGCCAGCGGCCATCTGCAAACCGAATGCGAGCCCTTTGACGTCCACTTCCGGCATCTCAGCGATAAAGAGATCGAAGGCTATGTGCGTAAAGAGAACCCGCTGCAGTGCGCCGGGAGTTTTAAGAGCGAGGGGTTAGGTATTACGCTGTTCGAACGGCTGGAAGGCCGCGATCCGAATACGCTGGTCGGTTTACCCTTGATCGCGCTCTGTCAGATGCTGCGCCGCGAAAATTACAACCCGCTGTTAGGCTGAGGTAAAAAAAACGGCGGAACTGATTCCGCCGTTGCACTTATTTGCTCTTCCGTAGCACCTGTAGACAGTGCTTCAGCTGGTTATCCAGCGGCGCCTCAACGCGCATCACCTCCCCGCTCCCTGGGTGGGTAAACTTCAGCGCAGCAGCGTGGAGGAACAGGCGGTTTAAGCCGGTACCAGAGAGTTGCTTGTCAAATTCGCGGTCGCCATAGCGGTCGTCAAAGGCGATAGGATGGCCGGCATACTGGGTATGAACGCGAATCTGATGCGTGCGTCCGGTGACCGGACTGCAGCGCACCAGAGTGGCGAATTCATAACGCTCTTCCACTTTGAAGCGCGTCTCTGACGGCTTGCCTTCCTGACTCACGCGGACGATTCTCTCGCCGCTCTGCAGAATGTTCTTCAACAGCGGGGCCTGCACCACTTTGGTATGCGACTGCCACTGGCCGCGCACCAGCGCCAGATAGTCTTTCTGCATGCCTTTATCACGCAGCTGCTCGTGCAACGAACGCAGCGCCGAGCGCTTTTTCGCCACCAGCAGCACGCCAGAGGTATCGCGGTCGAGCCGATGTACCAGCTCAAGGAAGCGCGCCTCCGGGCGCAGGGCGCGCAGCCCTTCAATCACGCCGAAGCTCAGGCCGCTGCCGCCATGTACCGCGGTACCGGATGGCTTATTGAGGACCAGAATATGATCGTCTTCATAGAGGATCACCTCAGAGAGCGCCGCCACTTTCTGCAGATGCGGCGATACCGCCTCTTCTTCACGTTCCGCCACACGCACCGGCGGGATACGGACTTCATCGCCCGCTTCCAGCTTATACTCCGGCTTCACGCGTTTTTTATTCACCCGCACCTCGCCTTTACGCAGGATGCGATAAATCATGCTCTTCGGTACGCCTTTCAATTGGGTACGCAAAAAGTTGTCGATACGTTGCCCCGCTTCATCAGCAGCAATGGCAACCATTTTTACGGTTGGGGTCTCAGTTTTCATGGTGCGCGATTCTAAATAGCCGGACGCATTAGCGCCACTCATTTTTATATGCTTATATTTATCATTATCCTGTTTTCACGGTTTGCCTGACCGCCATATTGTTTGTTATTAGAACAATCTGTATGGGCAGGTGATAAAACTGTGAGTAACCGGGTGATAAAAGGTGAAAGTCAACTTGCTATAACAAGGTTAGCAATGGAATAATGAGACCGTTTTCCGTATTGCATCTTGTTAGAACAAGACATTAGCGGAATGACCAGTTTTGTCTGACCGATCGCCCACGCAGCAATGGCGTAAGACGTTGTGATCTTTCAGACAGTTAGCGGGCTGCGGGTTGCAGTCCTTACCGGTACAGGCTCTATGGATTTCAAGTCGCAGGAAGGCGTCAACTCCGGGACTCCCGGGAGCTCATCTGGATCCGCTGATCGAGGTGAGCAGGTTAAGCCATCATGCCTGCAACGCGAAAGACGACGAGTATAAATGGAATATTCTCTGGTGATACATCCCAGGCTGTTCCCCTGAATAATTGCGCTGTGTTTCCGTTTGAAACACAGGCGACCGACACTCTGCGCCTCTTAAGCGCGCGACAACCGTGAGGTTGGCGACGTGAACCAGACACGAGGCCATCGGTTTTCCCCCGGAAAGGCATTACTCTGCCCGCAGCTTAGTCGTCAATGTAAGAATAATGAGTAAGTTACGATGAAAAGAATGTTAATCAACGCAACTCAGCAGGAAGAGTTGCGCGTCGCCCTTGTTGATGGGCAGCGCCTGTACGACCTGGATATCGAAAGCCCCGGGCACGAACAGAAAAAAGCGAACATCTACAAAGGCAAAATCACCCGCATTGAACCCAGCCTTGAAGCCGCGTTTGTTGATTACGGCGCCGAGCGTCATGGTTTCCTCCCCCTCAAAGAAATCGCCCGCGAATATTTTCCCGCCAACTACAATGCGCACGGCCGTCCTAATATCAAAGACGTACTGCGTGAAGGTCAGGAAGTTATCGTACAGATTGATAAAGAAGAACGCGGCAACAAAGGCGCTGCGCTCACCACCTTTATCAGCCTGGCGGGCAGCTATCTGGTATTGATGCCGAACAACCCGCGCGCGGGGGGAATTTCCCGCCGTATCGAGGGCGACGACCGTACCGAACTGAAAGAAGCGCTGGCGAGCCTGGAGCTTCCGGACGGCATGGGCCTTATCGTTCGCACCGCTGGCGTCGGCAAATCTGCCGAAGCCCTGCAGTGGGACCTGAGCTTCCGTCTGAAACACTGGGAAGCGATTCAGAAAGCCGCGGAAAGCCGTCCGGCGCCGTTCCTTATCCACCAGGAAAGCAACGTCATTGTCCGCGCCTTCCGTGACTATCTGCGCCAGGATATCGGCGAAATCCTGATCGATAATCCGAAAGTGCTCGAGCTGGCGCGCCAGCATATCGCCGCGCTGGGTCGTCCGGATTTCAGCAGCAAAATCAAACTGTACACCGGTGAAATCCCGCTGTTCAGCCACTACCAGATCGAATCCCAGATTGAATCCGCCTTCCAGCGTGAAGTGCGTCTGCCGTCCGGTGGCTCTATCGTCATCGACAGCACTGAAGCGCTGACCGCGATCGATATCAACTCGGCCCGCGCCACCCGCGGCGGCGATATCGAAGAGACGGCGTTCAACACCAACCTCGAAGCGGCTGACGAGATTGCCCGCCAGCTGCGTCTGCGCGACCTCGGCGGCCTGATCGTTATCGACTTTATCGATATGACCCCGGTTCGCCACCAGCGCGCTGTGGAGAACCGTCTGCGCGAAGCCGTCCGTCAGGACCGGGCGCGCATTCAGATCAGCCATATCTCGCGCTTCGGCCTGCTGGAGATGTCCCGCCAGCGCCTGAGCCCGTCGCTGGGCGAATCCAGCCACCACGTCTGCCCGCGCTGCTCCGGCACCGGCACCGTGCGTGATAACGAATCGCTGTCGCTCTCTATTCTGCGTCTGATTGAAGAAGAAGCGCTGAAAGAGAACACCAAAGAAGTACACGCCATCGTTCCGGTACCGATCGCCTCCTATCTGCTGAACGAAAAACGTGCCGCGGTGAGCGCTATCGAATCCCGTCAGGGCGATGTGCGCGTGATTATCGTGCCAAACGACGAAATGCAGACGCCGCACTACTCCGTCCTGCGCGTGCGCAAAGGTGAAGAGACCTCAACGCTGAGCTACCTGCTGCCGAAGCTGCATGAAGAAGAGATGGCGCTGCCGGGCGACGATGAGCCGGCAGAACGGAAACGTCCGGAACAGCCGGCCCTGGCCGCTTTTGTCATGCCTGACGCGCCGCCGGCCCCGATGCTTGAAGAGCCTGTCGCCGCACCTGTCGCCGCAGCGGCACCGGTCGCGGCCGCCGCACCGGCGCAGCCTGGCCTGCTCTCACGCTTCTTCAGCGCGCTGAAGAATATCTTCTCTGGCGCCGAAGAGGCCAAACCGGCTGAGGTTAAGGTCGAGAAGAAAGCGGAAGAAAAACCGGAGCGTCAGCAGGAGCGCCGTAAACCGCGCGCCAACAACCGCCGCGATCGCAACGACCGCCGTGAAAACCGCGACAATCGTGACAACCGCGATAACCGTGACAATCGTGACACTCGTGCGGACAATGCCGAGGGCCGTGAACCGCGCGAATCGCGTGAAGAGAACCGTCGCTACCGTCGTGAGAAGCCGTCGCAGAATGTGGAAGCCCGTGATGTTCGCCAGACCTCAGGCGACGACGCGGAGAAAGCGAAATCTCGTGACGAGCAGCAGCCGCGCCGCGAACGCACCCGCCGCCGCAATGACGACAAACGTCAGGCGCAGCAGGAAGCCAAAGCGCAGACTCGCGAAGAGCCGGTAGCGCAGGAGACGGAGCAGGAAGAGCGTGTGCAGACCCTGCCGCGTCGTAAACCGCGCCAGCTGGCGCAGAAAGTACGCGTTGAGTCCGCTGTCGTTGAGCAGGTTGCCGAGATCGTGCCAGAAGCCGTAGTGGCGGAAGTTATCGCTCCGCGCAGCGAGCCGGTGAAAGCCGAGCTGCCAGCAGTAGTGGAGAGCGTGGCGGACCAGGACGAAAATGGCGAATCCCGTGAAGCGAACGGTATGCCGCGTCGCTCACGTCGTTCCCCGCGTCACCTGCGCGTTAGCGGTCAGCGTCGTCGTCGCTATCGTGACGAACGCTATCCGACCCAGTCGCCAATGCCGCTGACCGTGGCCTGCGCATCGCCGGAGATGGCTTCCGGTAAAGTCTGGATCCGCTACCCGGTGGTTCGTCCGCAGGATCAGCAGCCGGAAGAGGTTCAGGTTCAGAACGACAACGTCGTGGAAACCGTCGCGGCCCCGGTTGCCGTCGTTGAAACCGTTACCGCTGCGCCGGTCACCGTCGAGCCGGCTACCATGGAGCCGGTTACCGCTGAGCCTGTGGTCGTCGAGCCGGTCGTAGCCGCCGAGCCGGTGGTGGTTGATGCTGCGGAAGGTGTCGCGCCAGCAGCCGTCGAGCCAGCGCCGCAGGAGCTGGTCACCGAAGCGCCGGCTGTCGAAGCGCCTCAGGCTATCGCGCCAGCGACGCTCGACGCCGAGCCGGTGGTGGTAGAACCTGAAGTGGTGGAAACGGCGCCTGTCGTTGAAGCGCCAGTGGAAACCATCGCGCCGGCGGCGGAAACCGCAGTTGAAGCACCGGTTGTCGAAGCCGCGCCTGTCGAGTCGGTCAAAGTCGAGCCTCCGGTGAGCAAGCCGGTAGTGGTGGCGGGTCATCGCCATGCCACCGCGCCAATGACCCGTGCGCCAGCGCCGGACTATGTCCCGGAAGCGCCGCGCCACAGCACCTGGGTGCGCCCGCCATTCGCTTTTGAAGGCAAAGGCGCCGCCGGCGGTCATAGCGCCACCCATAAAGCCACCGCTGAACCGACCCGCCCACAGCCCGTCGAGTAAGCGTGCTAAATAAAAAACCGGCCTCCTGGCCGGTTTTTTTATGCGCTTTGCGGAGGCTGCATGCCGGCGAGGTCCGGCATGATCTCCCGCATCAGGTCGAGGAATTTACGCAGCCGCGTCGGATAATAGCGCGCCCAGGGATAGACCAGGTGGACCGGCAGCGAGGCGGGACGCCACTGCGGGAACAGCTCTGTCAACCTTCCGGCAGCAAGATCCTCCGCCACGGCCCAGCTGGACACCATCGCCACCCCCAGCCCCGCCAGCGCAGTGTTACGCGCGACGTAAAGGCTGTCGGTGCTCAGACAGGGGGTGATCGCCGTGGAGACGAGCTGCCCGCTGACCTGATGTCGGAGCCGCACCTCATGCTGATAAAAGGTGTTAATGGCGATCCACGGCAGGCCGGATAACGCCTCCAGCGAGGTTAACGGTGGGTGCTTCGCCAGCAGTTCAGGGGAGGCCACCACGCAGCGCGGCACTTCTGCCAGCAGCACGGAGACCGTGGCCGGATCCACCTCCGCCCCCACGCGGATGGCGCAGTCGATATTATCGCTGAGAAAGTCGACAGTATTATCATTCAGCATCCACTCCACCGACAGTTGCGGGTGGCGCTGGAGAAAGGCGACCAGCGGCCCCAGCAGCTGCTGCTGGCCAAAAGCGTGCGGCGCCCTCACCCGCAGCACCCCCACCGGCCGATCGTCGGCAATACGCAGGTCATCTTCCAGCGCCAGCCAGGCATCCACCAGCTGGCGGGCGTGACGGTAGCAACGTTCGCCATCGTCAGTGAGCTTCATCGCATGGGTGGTACGCAGGATCAGCTTGACTCCCAGCAGCCCTTCAAGGGACTGCAGGCGGCGGCTGACGGTCGCCTGGGTGGTCTCCATCTGCCCCGCCGCGGCGGAGAGCGACCCTGCCTCTATAATACGAATATAGGTACGCATCAGCTCAATGCGATCTATACGCTCCTGTCTTTTCATTTTTCTTTTGCCTATACGTGCTACGTATAACCGTTTTACCACCAGCCCGGCTACCACGCCAGCCGCATTCAGGGAAAAATAGCCCCATCGCATTCACGAGGTATTGATCATGACACCGACTTCCCTTTCCACCCGCGACGCAGGCTGGATTATCTTCATTCTCGCGCTCGGCGCCGGCTTTAGCGTCGCCTCTATCTACTACGCGCAGCCGCTGCTGCCGTTGATGGGCGCCAATCTCCACCTGACGGTAGAAGGTATGGGTCTGGTCCCTACTCTGACGCAGGCGGGTTATGCGCTCGGCATTCTGTTCCTGCTCCCGCTCGGCGACCGCCACGATCGCCGCCGGCTGATTTTGGTGAAAAGCGCGCTGCTGGCGCTCCTGCTGCTCCTGTGCAGCCTCACCGGCCAGCTCAGCTCACTGCTGGTGGTCAGTCTGCTGATCGGTATGGCGGCGACCATGGCGCAGGATATCGTCCCTGCGGCGGCGATCCTCGCCCCGGCGGGCAAGCAGGGCAAAATGGTGGGCACGGTGATGACCGGGCTGCTGCTGGGGATCCTGCTTTCCCGGACGGTCAGCGGCGTGGTGGGCGCAGTGTTCGGCTGGCGGGTGATGTATCAGGCGGCGGCGGTCAGCGTGGCGCTGATTGGCCTGGTGATGTGGCGGGTGCTGCCGCGCTTCGCCATTCACTCGACGCTGAGCTATCCGCAGCTGATGGCCTCAATGGCGCATCTGTGGCAGCGCTACCCGGCGCTACGCCGCGCTGCGCTGGCTCAGGGGGCGCTCTCTGTCGCCTTCAGCGCCTTCTGGTCGACGCTGGCGGTGATGCTCTCCGAACACTATCACATGGGCAGTGCGGTAGCGGGCGGCTTTGGTATCGCCGGGGCTGCCGGGGCGCTGGCCGCGCCGCTGGCCGGCGGACTGGCCGATAAATTTGGCGCCGGTAAAGTGACTCAAATGGGGGCGGCGCTGGTCACCGTCTCCTTCGCCCTGATGTTTATACTGCCGCTGCTGCCACTGCATGGCCAGCTGGCGCTGATTGCCCTGTCGGCGATTGGCTTCGACCTTGGCCTGCAGTCAAGCCTGGTGGCGCATCAGAACCTGGTGTATGGCCTCGAGCCGCAGGCCCGCGGCCGCCTTAACGCCCTGCTGTTTACCGTGGTCTTCATCGGGATGTCGCTGGGGTCGGTGCTGGGCAGCAAGCTGTACGTGCTGGCTGGCTGGAACGGGGTGATTACCCTGGCGGTGGTCAGCGGGGCGATCGCCCTGGCAATCCGCCTGCTGGAGAATGCCCGTATCGTCGCTGCCGAACGCCGCGCATCATAAAAAAACCCGCTTCGCCTGAGGCGAAGCGGGTTCATCCATTCCCGCACAACCGCTTACGCTGTACGTCGGGCAAACTCTTTCACGCGGAAGCCCAACAGCAGCAGTGTGGCGAAATAGGCCACCACCCCGGCGACAACCACCACCAGCAGGCGCATCAGACGGAACGGCATCGTCCCCAGCGACCACTCCGGCATGATATGCATGACGCCCAGCAGCGCCGCAGCCATAACCAGCACCGCAGCAATCAGACGCAGCAGGAAGGCCAGCCAGCCCGGTTGCGGGGTAAAAATCTTCTGTTTACGCAACTGCCAGTAAAGCAGCGCGGCGTTCAGGCAGGCCGCCAGGCCAATGGACAGCGACAGACCCGCATGCTTCAGCGGGCCGATAAACGCCAGGTTCATCACCTGGGTCATAATCAGGGTGACAATGGCAATCTTGACCGGGGTCTTGATGTCCTGGCGGGAATAGAAGCCCGGCGCCAGCACCTTCACCACGATAAGCCCCATTAGTCCCACGGAATAGGCCACCAGCGCGCGCTGGGTCATTGCCGCATCAAAAGCGCTAAATTTGCCG
Source organism: Klebsiella sp. GG_Kp173 (assembly GCF_040062415.1). NCBI lineage: Bacteria > Pseudomonadati > Pseudomonadota > Gammaproteobacteria > Enterobacterales > Enterobacteriaceae > Klebsiella > Klebsiella sp. GG_Kp173. The sequence goes on along the minus strand of NZ_JBEAFZ010000081.1, from coordinate 26,256 downwards.
TACTGGAACAGGGCCACGGTCAGCGGTTTGGCGAGGATCCCCAGCGCCACCGCGCTCGGCAGCGCCAGCAGGAAGCAGAGACGCAGCCCCCAGTCCATCAGCCGGCAATACTCGTCATGATTACCGCTGGCGAAGCTTTTTGACAGCGATGGCAGCAGGATAGTGCCGAGCGCCACTCCCAGGACACCGGACGGAAACTCCATCAGACGGTCGGCGTAGTACATCCAAGACACCGATCCCGACACGAGAAACGAAGCGAAGATGGTATTGATAATAAGGGAGATCTGGCTTACCGACACGCCAAGGATCGCCGGCCCCATCTGCTTCACCACCCGCATCGCGCCGGCATCTTTCAGATTGATGCGCGGCAGGACCAGCATGCCAATTTTCTTCAGGTGCGGCAGCTGGTAGGCCAGCTGTAGCACGCCGCCGACCGTGACCGCCCAGGCCAGGGCCAGCACCGGCGGATGAAAGTACGGTGCGGCAAACAGCGCAAAGCCAATCATGCTGACGTTGAGGAACGTCGGCGCAAAGGCCGGCACCGAGAAGCGGTTCCATGTATTAAGGATCGCCCCCACCAGCGAGGCGAGGGAGATCAGCAAAATATAGGGGAAGGTAATGCGCAGCAATTGGGTAGTCAGCGCAAATTTATCGGCGGTATCAGCAAAACCGGGGGCGGTGATGGTGATCACCCACGGCGCCGCCAGCATCCCGATAACGGTGACGATCGCCAGGGCCAGGGTCAGCAATCCGGAGACATACGAGACAAACACCCGGGTGGCATCTTCGCCCTGCTTGCTTTTATATTCGGCAAGGATCGGTACAAACGCCTGAGAGAAGGCGCCTTCGGCAAAAATACGCCGCAGCAGATTAGGCAGTTTAAAGGCGACGAAAAAGGCGTCGGTCGCCATCCCGGCGCCAAAAATGCGCGCCACAATCGCATCGCGGGCAAAGCCCAGCACGCGCGAAAACATGGTCATCGAACTGACGGCCGCCAGTGATTTTAAAAGGTTCATTACGCTGTTATTCCAAACCCTGGAGTAAAACGCCCGCAAATGCGGGCGCTGGAAAGTGGCGATAGTCTACCGGGTTCAACATGAATTACTACTGTCAGTTGTTACAACGGATTATTCGCTGATGGCGTCGCGCCAAAGTTTGTCGACCACCCGCTGAGCCAGCAGCGCCTGTTCGCCTGCGGTTTCAGGAACCGTCTGATTTTGCACGCATTCGATAAAATGGCGCGCGCAGCCGACAAAGCCGCGCTGCTCAAGGGTGGTTTGCCAGCTGGCGACCGGGCGCTGGACCACGCCGTGACCGCACTCCTCCTGCCATTCGCGCATCTCGCTGACGGCATATAGCCCGCCATCCGTAACCGCCTGCACCCACTCGCGCTGGCTGCCTGCGCGGCGGTGCATGCTGGTGGTGACCTGCAGCCGGGGCGAACTGAACTGGTGTTCGGCATACAGCATCTCGCCCTGCGGAGTGATCTGTAGCGCGCCACCGCGCAGACGCGCCTGACCGTCGGCCAGCCATAGCGCGGTATCCACCACGTGCAGATAGTCATCAAGCAGGGTAAAGCGCAGATCGTTGCCCACGCTATCGCTGCGGTGCTTATCCATCCGCAGCGAGGCCGCCTCGCCCAGCCGCCCCTTTAGCTCCCGATAGAGCGGTGCGAAGCGGCGATTGAAACCGACCATCAGCGTCAGACGACGCCGCGCCGCCAGCTCGACCAGCATCTCCGCCTCACTCAGCTTGTCCGCCAGCGGTTTATCCACGCAAACATGAACCCCGGCATTCAGCAAATGATTCACCACTTCATAATGTGAAGCCGTCGACGTATGAACAAAGACCGCATCGCACTGCGCCGCCAGGGCATCCAGCGATTCAGCGTATGGCATCCGCCAGGTTTCGCAAACCCGCAGCGCCTTCTCTTTTCCCGGCGACCAGGCCGCCTGCAGCGTCCAGCTTTCCGCCGCCCCCAGAACCGGCAGCCACGCTTTCTGCGCAATACCGCCCAGGCCAACCACCCCGATGCGCAATCTTGTCCCCACGTTTAGTCCCCCAGATGGTGTAACAGCGAATCGAGGCGCGCTTTCAGCTCCGCCACCTCGCCTTCCAGCGCTTCAACCCTGGCACGCAGATCGTCTTCCTCTTCCAGCGGCGAGAGTGCTTCCACTGTCGTGATCAGTGTGTCCATGTCGTCGCAAAACAGATGCATATAGCGGCTTTCCCGTTTCCCCGGCTCCCGGGGCAGACGGGCGACAAAGGGACCATCTTCGCGGGTCGCCAGCCCTTCCAGCACGCTTTCCACTTCCGCCATATCGCTGAACTCATGCATCCGCTGCGCTCGACTGCGTAATTCACCCGGCGTCTGGGCGCCACGCAGCAGCAGCGTCGTCACCACCGCCACCTCGCCGGCGCTGAGCTTCAGATCGCCAAATTCGGAGTTGCAAAAGCGCTGCTCATACTTAGTGACCCGATTGCCGAAGCCACTGACCGTACGCAGATAATGGCGTTTCACCAGGGTATCCAGCAAAGCCTGGACTTCGCCTTCGCTCAGCGACATCACCGGCTCGCGGTTGGTTTTCTGATTGCAGGCGGTCACTACGGCGTTCACCGACAGCGGATACTGCTCAGGCGTGGTGACCTGCTTTTCCAGCAGACAGCCAATGACGCGCGCTTCGTGCGCGGTTAACTGATATTTCATCCTCTCTCCTTAACGTCCCGCTGACCAGTCCGGCGTCGTTAGCGCCGTCAATACATGGTCACGCCACTGCCCGTCAATCAGCAGGTAATCTTTGGCGTAACCCTCTTTTTCAAACCCCAACCGCGCCAGCAGCGCGCCGCTGCGCTGATTATGCGGCATATAGTTGGCCATAATGCGATGAATATGCTGCGTACGCTGCATATAGCGAATCGCCGACGTCAGCGCTTCAAACATCAGTCCCTGCCCCTGCCACTTCTCGCCAATAGAGTAGCCGAGATAACAGGCATGGAATGACCCGCGCACCACGTTGGAAAAATTCGCCACGCCGACGATCTCCTTTTCCTCCGGATCGAGTAGCGCGAAATAAAAAGCAGACCCCTGCTTATGAAACTCGGCGATCATCGACAGACGCGCCTGCCATCCGGAAGGATAGCAGTGGCTGTCGTCACGAACCGGCTCCCAGGGTTTTAAGAACGCCTTATTCTCGGCGTAATAATCGGCCAGACGCCAGGCGTCACGATCGTGAACCAGGCGCACCACCAGCCGGTCCGTCGTCAAACGCACCTTCGGCACGTTACTGCGATAGCCAAACATTTCCTTTTCAGTCCCCCTGACTTCATTCTTGCTGCCTTCACTATACCTGTCCTGCGCGACGGTGTGAAAACAGCAACATACCATTTTCTGCGCCATCTCCTCTTTTCGATGAATAGCCTCAATCAAACTTGCATTTTGATAAAAAAATATTGTCGCAAGGGCGCTGGGAAAAGCAGCAGATTGCCCGCAGAATATCCACGCTTATCTCTATTTTTCCCTGGAGGGGAAATGTCCCGCGTCTCGCAGGCAAGGAGCCTGGGTAAATATTTCCTGTTAGTCGATAACATGCTGGTCGTGCTGGGCTTTTTTGTCGTCTTCCCGCTGATTTCCATCCGCTTTGTCGATCAGATGGGCTGGGCGGCGCTGATGGTCGGCATCGCGCTCGGCCTGCGCCAGCTCGTGCAGCAGGGATTAGGTATCTTTGGCGGCGCCATCGCCGACCGCTTTGGCGCCAAACCGATGATCGTCACCGGTATGCTGATGCGCGCCGGCGGCTTCGCGGCGATGGCCGTCGCCCATGAGCCGTGGGTGCTGTGGTTCTCATGCATACTTTCCGGGCTCGGCGGCACGCTGTTCGACCCGCCGCGGGCGGCGCTGGTGGTTAAGCTGGTGCGCCCGCATCAGCGCGGCCGCTTTTTCTCCATCCTGATGATGCAGGATAGCGCCGGCGCGGTGATTGGCGCGCTGCTGGGCAGCTGGCTGCTGCAGTATGATTTCCGCCTGGTGTGCAGCGCCGGCGCCGCGCTGTTTATCGCCTGCGCGGCGTTTAACGCCTGGTATCTGCCGGCGTGGAAGCTCTCGACGGTAAAAACGCCGATCCGCGAGGGGCTGGGCCGGGTGCTGCGGGACAAGCGCTTCGTCACCTATGTCCTGACGCTGACGGGCTATTACATGCTGGCGGTTCAGGTGATGCTGATGCTGCCGATCATGGTGAATGACATCGCCGGCTCGCCGGCCGCCGTAAAGTGGATGTACGCCATCGAAGCCACCATTTCGCTGACCCTGCTCTATCCCATTGCCCGCTGGAGCGAAAAACGTTTTCGCCTTGAGCACCGGCTGATGGCCGGTCTGCTGGTGATGACCCTGGCCATGCTCCCCATCGGCATGACCAGCAGTTTGCAGCAGCTGTTTACCCTGATCTGCCTGTTTTACATCGGTTCCATCATTGCCGAACCTGCCCGGGAGACGCTGGGCGCCTCGCTGGCGGACGCCCGGGCGCGCGGCAGCTATATGGGCTTCAGCCGCCTGGGGCTCGCCTTTGGCGGCGCGCTGGGATATGCGGGCGGCGGCTGGCTGTTTGATGCTGGTAAAGCCGCCGGTCAGCCCGAGCTGCCGTGGCTGATGCTCGGGGTCATCGGGGTTATCACCTTCCTGGCGCTGTGGTGGCAGTTTAGTCCGAAACGCTCTGCCTCCGGCATGCTGGAGCCGCGGACCTGATGCGCGCGGCGGCGGTTTCTCCTGCTTTCAGCCTATTCTGCTGGTATCGAGGATGCTGACAGGTCATGATGCTTTGTGTCAGGATGAATGAAGGTATGAGCCAGAGGAACCCCATGAAAAAGATTTTGATCGCCGCCGCGCTGATTGTCAGCGGCCTGCTGAGCGGCTGTAATCAGCTGACCCAATACACGGTAAGCGAGCAGGAGATTAACCAGGCCCTGCAGAAGCGAAACCATTTTGCCAAAGATATTGGTCTGAAAGGCGTTGCCGACGCCCATATCGAACTGCAGAATCTCACCAGCGCCATCGGGCGCGAGGAGCCGGGCAAAGTCACGCTGACCGGGATCGCTAACGTTGACCTGAACTCCCTGTTCGGCACGCAGAAAGCGACGATCGATCTGAAGCTCAAAGCGCTGCCAACCTTTGACAGAGAGAAAGGCGCCATCTTCCTGCAGGAAATGGAGGTGGTGGATGCCAAAGTGGCGCCCGAGAAGCTGCAGTCGGTCATTCAGGCCCTGCTCCCCTACCTGAATCAGTCGCTGCGCAGTTACTTCAGCCAGCAGCCGGCCTATGTCCTGCGTGAGGACGCCAGCACCGGTGAAGCGCTGGCGAAGAAATACGCCAAAGGCATCGAGGTGAAGCCGGGCGAGATTGTCATCCCCTTTACCAATTAATCTCCAGGGCGCCGCGGCGCCCTCAATTTTTTACGGAAATGAGTGCAAAGGAAAACGTTTACGCTTATCCTTAGTGCCCGGCAAAAAACAGCCCTGATGACTGAACCTATTAGCCGGAGCCTTCCATGACAGCACAATCCCAGGTATTGAAAATCCGCCGCCCAGACGACTGGCATATCCATCTACGTGATGACGATATGCTGAAAACCGTCGTGCCTTATACCAGTGAGTTTTATGGCCGGGCGATCGTGATGCCGAATCTGGTGCCGCCTGTCACCACCGTCGCGGCGGCTATCGCCTATCGCCAGCGCATTATGGACGCCGTCCCGGCCGGGCATGATTTTACCCCGCTGATGACCTGCTATCTGACAGACTCCCTCGACCCGGCGGAGCTGGAGCGCGGCTTTAACGAAGGCGTATTCACCGCCGCCAAGCTCTACCCGGCCAACGCCACCACCAACTCCAGCCACGGCGTCACCAGCACCGACGCCATTATGCCGGTGCTGGAGCGGATGGAAAAACTGGGGATGCCGCTGCTGGTACATGGGGAAGTCACCCACGCCGAGATTGATATATTCGATCGCGAAGCGCGCTTTATTGAAACCGTGATGGAGCCGCTGCGCCAGCGCCTGCCCGGACTGAAGGTGGTCTTTGAGCATATCACCACTAAAGATGCCGCCGAGTATGTGCGTGACGGCAATGAACTGCTGGCGGCCACTATCACCCCGCAGCATCTGATGTTCAACCGTAACCATATGCTGGTCGGCGGTATTCGTCCTCACTTGTACTGCCTGCCGGTACTTAAACGCAATATTCATCAGCAGGCTCTGCGGGAGCTGGTCGCCAGCGGCTTCAGCCGCGCCTTCCTCGGCACCGACTCCGCACCGCATGCCCGCCACCGTAAGGAGGCCAGCTGCGGCTGCGCCGGCTGCTTCAACGCCCCGACCGCCCTCGGCAGCTACGCCACGGTGTTTGAAGAAATGAACGCTCTGCAGCACTTTGAGGCTTTCTGCTCGCTGAACGGCCCGCGCTTCTACGGTCTGCCGGTCAATGAGAGCTACGTTGAACTGGTGCGTGAAGAGACGACCGTTGTGGACAGCATTTCCCTGCCTAATGACACCCTGGTGCCTTTCCTGGCAGGTGAAACCGTTCGCTGGACCGTGAAGAAATAAAAACGTAGCCCCCTGTTGTCAACGCCAACCGGATACTGTATAAATAACCAGTATCGAACGCAGGGGGCAATTATGCGCATTGAAGTGTCTATCGCCAAAACTACCGCCTTACCCAACGGCGCGCTGGAAGCGCTGAATAACGAACTCTCTCGCCGTATCGCCGAGCAATTCCCGGCCATCGACAGCCAGGTGAGCGTCCGCTACGCCACCGGCAATCAGCTCTCGGTGTTTGGCGCCCTGAAAGAAGACAAAGACCGGATAAGCGAAATCCTGCAGGAAACATGGGAAAGCGCGGACGACTGGTTTGTCCACGATCTCTCCTGAAGCATGGCGGGATCCAGTTACTCTGGTTTGCTCCCTCATTGTGCTTTTTTTGCCGGGTCGCCCCGGCTTTTTTTAGCCCCTCTTCTGTTCAGAATAGTCCTGATTATTCTGCTCAATATCGACTAAAGTGGCCATTTTACGCGCTTATCTTGAATAAAAAAGCGGCAAAAGAAGAAAATCATGCTGCCTTTCATTTAATTTCTCGAGTTTATTCTTGATCCCTGATATAATTAACTTGCTTCAAAAAATATGCATTAAACCTCGAGAATTGTTGTCTTTTAACATATGAATAAGGGGTTATGATGGAAAAAAATAATGAAGTCATTCAGACCCATCCCCTCGTTGGATGGGACATCAGCACCGTTGATAGCTACGATGCGCTGATGTTGCGCCTGCACTACCAGAACCCCACTCAAGAAAACAGTAATGATGCTGAGATCGGCCAGACGCTATGGCTAACGACGGACGTCGCACGTCAGTTTATTTCAATCCTGGAAGCAGGCATTGCGAAGATTGAATCTGGCGAATACCAGGAAAACGAGTACCGCCGACATTAACGCGGCTTGCGAATGACTTAACATTAAACTTAACAGGCACCTGCGGGTGCCTGAATTATTTTCGGGCTTGTATAAGCACAGGGAGTTAATTACCCTGCTAACAAGGCAATTACCCGGAACTCACCATGCAATACGATCTTATCATTATTGGCAGCGGCTCCGTCGGCGCCGCCGCTGGCTATTATGCGCGCCGTGCCGGACTCAATGTTCTGATGACCGATGCCCATCAACCTCCTCACCAGGAAGGCAGCCATCACGGCAGCAGCCGTCTTATCCGTCACGCCTATGGCGAAGGTGAGAAATATGTTCCGCTGGTGCTGCGTGCCCAGCAGCTATGGGATGAACTGGCAGAGATCAGTGGTGAAGCCGTGTTTGAACGCACCGGCGTCATTAACCTCGGCCCAGCCAGCTCCGCTTTTCTCGCCAACGTCGCCGCCAGCGCCCGTGCGTTCAAGCTTGAGGTGGAAGAGCTGGATGCCCAGGCCGTGATGCAGCGCTGGCCAGAGATACGCCTCCCCGAGGACTATCGGGCGATTTACGAACCCGCTTCCGGCGTACTGCGCAGCGAACTGGCCGTCGAAACCTGGATCCGTCTGGCGCGGGAAGCAGGCTGCGCGCAGCTATTCAACTGTCCGGTCTCGGCTATTCATCACCATGCTGACGGGATCACCATCGATACCCTCGATGGTGAATATCATGGTAAAAAGCTGCTGGTCAGCGCCGGGACCTGGGTCACCCGCCTGCTCCCGGACCTCCCCATCCAGCCGGTACGTAAGGTGTTTGCCTGGTACCAGGCCGATGGCCGTTACAGCAGCAAGAATCACTTTCCGGCCTTCACCGGCGAGTTGCCCAACGGCGATCAATACTACGGTTTCCCGGCAGAAGATAACGAGCTGAAGATTGGCAAGCATAACGGCGGTCAACCGATCTCCATGCCGCAGGAGCGAGTGGCGTTTGGCGCTGTCGCCAGCGATGGCTCCGAATCGTTTCCTTTTTTGCGCAACGTCCTGCCAGGGATCGGCGGCTGCCTGCACGGCGCCTCCTGTACTTATGACAATACCGTCGATGAAGACTTTATTATCGATACCTTACCCGGCAGACCAGACACGTTGCTTATCACCGGTCTGAGCGGGCATGGCTTTAAGTTTGCCCCGGTGTTGGGGGAAATTGCCAGTCAGTTTGCTCAGGGCGAAGCATCGAGCTTCAACCTGGCGCCCTTCTCGCTGGCGCGATTTAACGCGTAATGGAATGCGGCACTTTTGCCGTCGGGAAAAAAAACGGCCTCTGTCGAGGCCGTTAGTCATTGAGAGCGATTATGCGTCGCCTGTTTAATTTGCTGGTCAATAACGTCCGCGAGCACTTTATGATCTACCTGGCGCTTTGGCTGCTGCTGGCGATCATCGATCTCGTCTGGTTATGGTTTTTCTGATGGCTCAGGATCGAGGATCCCGAGTTTGGTGTTCAGCCGACCACGCGATTTATTAAAGATTTTATTGCCGTTTTCACGCCCGGCGCGCAGCTTACGCTGCTCCTCTTCCGGTAGCTTATGCTCTTCCATGCAGGCTTCGCTACAGCAGCCGGCAAACTTCTCGGCGCAGCTCGGGCACTGGATAAACAGCAGATGGCAACCATCGTTCAGGCAGTTGGTATGGGTGTCGCACGGCACGCCGCACTGATGACAGTGCGCGATAACGTCATTGGAGATCCGCTCGCCCATCCGTTCATCAAAGACAAAGTTTTTGCCAATGAAACGCACAGGCAGCCCCTGCTCACGGGCGCGGCGGGCGTACTCGATGATGCCACCCTCGATGTGCCAGACCTTATTGAAGCCGTTATGCTTCATCCAGGCGCTGGCTTTTTCACAGCGAATACCGCCGGTGCAATACATGACAATTTTCTTGTCTTTATGGTCCTGCATCATTTCCACGGCTTTCGGCAACTGGTCGCGGAAGGTATCCGCCGGGATCTCCAGCGCGTTTTCGAAATGGCCCACCTCATATTCATAGTGGTTGCGCATATCGATAAACACGGCATCCGGATCGTCAAGCATCGCGTTGACCTCAGCCGCCTTGAGATAGTCTCCGACGTTGGAGGCGTCGAAGGAGGGATCGTCGATGCCGTCGGCAACGATGCGGTCACGCACTTTCAGGCGTAGTACCCAGAACGATTTACCGTCGTCCTCGAGAGCGATATTGAAACGCAGCCCCGCCAGCGCAGGATCGAAGCCATAGAGAAACTCACGCAGGGCTTCAACGTTGCTTTGCGGCACGCTGATTTGCGCGTTGATCCCTTCCCGGGCCAGATAGATGCGGCCAAAGACTTTCAGCTGGGTTAAGGCAACCCACAGCGCATCGCGGGTCGCCTGCGGATCGACAATGGTGAAATATTTATAGAACGAGATCGTCGTGCGCGGCTCGGTTTCAGCCAGCATTTGCGCCTTTAACGTCTCATTTGAAATGCGGTTGTGTAACACTGGCATGGTGTACCTGCTCGACATAGAAATGAGGAAATAAACGGCGGGCATGATATAGCAAAGCTTATTAATTTACATCCCTACATTTTACGCTACATTTTTCTCACCCGGTCGCCCACCCACTTAACAAAACAATGTGGCTGTCGCCGCCTTTGGCTGGCCGGTAAAAAAATGCGATAATATAAGATGTTGCTTACTGATACGGGTATGAAATGACTCATTTGCCTAAATTTTCTCCGGCGCTGCTGCATCCGCGCTATTGGCTGCTGTGGCTGGGTATCGGCCTGCTGTGGCTGGTTGTCCAACTGCCCTACCCGCTGATCTACCGCATCGGGAACGCCATCGGCCGCCTGGCCATGCGCTTTATGAAGCGCCGGGCGAAGATCGCCTATCGCAACCTTGAGCTCTGCTTCCCCGAGAAAAGCGAGCAGGAACGTCACCGGATGGTGGTGATGAACTTCGAATCGGTTGGCATGGGGCTGATGGAGACCGGGATGGCCTGGTTCTGGCCGGTTCGCCGAATCGCCCGCTGGACCGACACCATCGGCTTTGAGCATATTCGCGATGTGCAGGCGCAGCAGCGCGGCATTCTGCTGATCGGCATTCATTTCCTGACACTGGAAATGGGCGCGCGGATGTTCGGCATGAACGAGCCGGGGATTGGCGTCTATCGTCCCAACGATAACCCGGTCATCGACTGGCTGCAGACCTGGGGCCGGCTGCGCTCCAACAAGGACATGATCGACCGCAAGGATCTGAAAGGTATGATCCGCGCGCTGAAAAAAGGTGAGGTGGTGTGGTACGCGCCGGATCATGATTACGGCCCGACCGCCAGCGTCTTTGCCCCACTGTTTGCCGTTGACCAGGCGGCGACCACCTCCGGCACCTGGATGCTGGCGAAAATGTCCAAAGCCTGCATCGTGCCCTTTGTTCCACGCCGTAAACCGGACGGTAAAGGTTATGAACTGATTATCCTGCCGCCAGAGTGCTCCCCGCCGCTGGACGACGCGGAAACCACCGCCGCGTGGATGAACAAGATCGTAGAGCAGTGCATTATGATGGCCCCGGAACAATATATGTGGCTCCATCGCCGCTTTAAAACCCGCCCCGAGGGGACGCCCTCCCGCTACTGATCCCCTTTCCCGGCCGCGCGCCTCCCGGCCGGGAATCCCCACCGCTCAGGCTTTACGCTCTGCTTTAGCTTTAAAAGCTCTCCTCCATTGCGGCATTTATTTCCCAGGCGCATAATTAGCAGGCTCATATTTTCTCTTAATTTGACCTGCTGCGCAGGCCAGTGGAACCCTATGTCGTCTGCTGATACCCCCATCAACTGGAAACGAAACCTGACCGTCACCTGGCTTGGCTGCTTTTTAACCGGCGCCGCCTTCAGCCTGGTCATGCCCTTTCTGCCGCTCTATGTCGAACAACTCGGCGTCACAGGCCATAGCGCCCTGAACATGTGGTCCGGGCTGGTCTTTAGCATTACCTTTCTCTTCTCCGCCATCGCCTCGCCGTTCTGGGGCGGACTTGCTGACCGCAAGGGACGTAAAATCATGCTGCTGCGTTCAGCCCTCGGGATGGCCATCGTCATGATGTTGATGGGGATGGCGCAGAATATCTGGCAGTTTCTGCTGCTGCGCGCGCTGCTCGGCCTGCTGGGCGGCTTTATTCCCAACGCCAACGCCCTGATCGCCACCCAGATCCCACGCCATAAAAGCGGCTGGGCGCTGGGCACGCTGTCAACCGGCGCGGTAAGCGGCGCCCTGCTCGGCCCGCTGGCGGGTGGCTTCCTGGCAGACCACTGGGGCCTGCGTACCGTCTTCTTTATGACCGCCGCGGTGCTGTTTATCTGCTTTTTGTTTACCCTGTTTTTAATCCGTGAAAATTTTGTCCCAATCGCTAAAAAAGAGATGCTCAGCGCGAAGGCGGTGTTCTCCTCGCTGCAGAATCCGAAACTGGTGCTCAGCCTGTTTGTCACCTCGCTGATCATCCAGGTCGCCACCGGCTCCATTGCGCCGATCCTGACGCTTTACGTGCGCGATCTGGCGGGTAACGTCAGCAATATCGCTTTTATCAGCGGGATGATCGCCTCAGTGCCGGGCATTGCCGCCCTGATGAGCGCCCCCCGTCTGGGCAAACTGGGGGATCGTATCGGACCGGAAAAAATCCTCATCGTGGCGCTGATTATCTCGGTGCTGTTGCTGATCCCGATGGCGTTCGTCCAGACCCCGCTGCAGTTAGGTATCTTACGGTTCCTGCTCGGCGCCGCGGACGGCGCGCTGTTGCCGGCTGTGCAAACCCTGCTGGTGTATAACTCCACCAGCCAGATCTCCGGGCGGATTTTCAGCTATAACCAGTCATTTCGTGATATTGGCAACGTCACCGGCCCCCTGATCGGCGCCTCGGTTTCCGCCAACTACGGCTTTCGCGCCGTCTTCCTTGTCACCGCAGGAGTGGTATTGTTTAACGCGATCTATTCGACCCTTAGCCTGCGCCGACCAGCCGCGGACGCCTCGCAGCCCGACCGCCATTCAGTAAATTAACGTCCAGAGGGGCTCAGCCCCTTGACGCCTTGCCAAGCGCCTTCTATAGATTGAATCGTGTTCAATTCATATTCTTCTCAGGAGATTCGCTATGCCAAAGGATTCGATGTTCTATGCCACGCTCGAAGAAGCTATTGATGCAGCACGTGAAGAATTTCTCGCCAACAACCCTGACAGCGATGAAGAGAGCGCTAACGTTGAGCAGCTCAATATTCAAAAGTATGTGCTGCAGGATGGCGATATCGCCTGGCAGGCCGAATTTTTTGCTGACGAAGAGGAACAAGGCGAATGCTTACCGATGCTTAGCGGCGAAGCCGCGCAGAGCGTCTTCGATGGGGATTATGATGAGATAGAGCTCCGTCAGGAGTGGCTGGAGGAAAATACGCTTCATGAGTGGGATGAAGGTGAATTCCAGCTCGAACCCTCTCTGGACACCGAAGAGGGACAGACGGCGGCCGACGAGTGGGACGAGCGTTAATCAGTTATAGGGCCCGTGGCTGGCGTCCAGCGGCAGCAGAAGCGTATCGAATACCAGCGAGAACGGCAGGTCCAGAATGGTGAGATAGCGCCATCCTGAATCGCGAACGTCCCACTGCACGCCCGGGTAATATTGATTGCCATGCCCCTGCCCGGGGACCGTCCGGCTGATAATGCTGCCGCAGCCGCTGAGCAACAGCGCCATGGCAATGATCGGTAGTATTCGCATCCACAACCTCGTCTTTCAGATAAAAAAATACCGGCATCGCTGCCGGTATTTTCATTAACGTACGGCTTATTTCGTTTTCAGCGCCAGCGGGTTAAGCGCCAGCTGCTGATAGGCGTTCACCCACGAGGAGTATTTCTCCGGCGCGGCCCATACGCGATAGTGAAGACGCGACATGGTTACCGGGTCGCTCAACAGCACCAGTCGACGATCGCGGTTCAGCTTATCCGGCGTTTCATTCAGCGCCTGCTCGACATGACGCTCGCGGGCGATCTCCAGGATATGACCCTGACGGTGCCGCGCGGTGGCCATCGCGGTGGCAAGGGCGTTAAACGACGGGTTAAACACCGCGTGCATAAAGCCATCGTCCAGCGAACGCTGACGGTTCAGCGTCAGGTACGCATCGGTATCCTTGAGCACCTGCGGCGGCGAATACTCTTCCGGAATCAGGAACAGCTTCCAGCGCTTGGTGCGCAGGCCCACGGTCGCCCGGCTGGAGATAGCCGACACGAACGGCGACAGAATCAGCGATACGACAATCGGCGCCAGCCAGAACAGGAAGCGCAGATCCAGCCATGCCATTCCGACCGCCCATACCAGCCCCAGCAGCAGCTGTGAGCCGTGACGCATAAAGGCTTCTCCCCACGGCGTGGAGTCATCATCACGCTGCGGCGAATTCCACACCACTTCCCAGCCGAGGAAGGCGCTGACCACGAAGACGGTGTGGAACAGCATGCGAACCGGCGCCAGCAGGACCGAGAACAGAACCTCCAGCAGCAGGGAAAGCGTCACGCGGATAAATCCACCGTACTCCTTCGGCCCCTTACACCACACCAGTATAATACTCAACAGCTTCGGCAGGAACAGCAGCACCATGGTCGAAGCGAACAGTGCAATAGCCAGCTCCGGACGCCACTGCGGCCACACCGGGAACAGCTGACGAGGCTGCAGGAAGTACTGCGGTTCGGTCAGGGCATGCACCACCTGCAGCGCTGTCGACAGGGCAAGGAACATAAACCACAGCGGCGCTGACAGGTAGGACATCACGCCGGTAAGGAACACCGCTCGGTGGACCGGGTGCATCCCTCTCACGAGGAACAGGCGGAAGTTCATCAGGTTGCCCTGGCACCAGCGGCGGTCGCGTTTCAGCTCGTCCAGCAGGTTCGGCGGCAGCTCTTCATAAGAGCCCGGCAGATCGTAGGCAATCCACACGCCCCAGCCGGCGCGACGCATCAGCGCGGCTTCAACAAAGTCGTGCGACAAAATTGACCCGGCAAAATTGCCCTCGCCCGGCAGCGGCGCCAGCGCGCAGTGCTCAATGAACGGCTTCACGCGGATAATGGCGTTATGTCCCCAGTAGTGGGACTCCCCCAGCTGCCAGAAGTGCAGACCCGCCGTAAACAGCGGACCATACACCCGGGTGGCAAACTGCTGGCAACGCGCATACAGCGTGTCCATGCCCGAGGCGCGTGGGGATGACTGGATGATCCCGGCGTTCGGGTTCGCTTCCATCAGACGCACCAGGCTGCTCAGACACTCTCCGGTCATTACCGAGTCCGCGTCAAGCACCACCATGTAGCTATACTGGCTGCCCCAGCGGCGGCAGAAATCATCGATGTTGCCGCTCTTACGCTTCACGCGACGACGACGACGACGGTAGAAGATCTGCCCTTCGCCCTGCACTTCGGCAATCAGCTCCATCCACGCCTTTTGCTCAGCAACACAGATATCGGGGTTATAGCTGTCGCTGAGGATATAGACGTCGAAATGGGCGGCGTTGCCGGTGGCTTTCACCGACTCCCAGGTCGCCCGCAGCCCGGCGAACACGCGGTCAACGTCTTCGTTACAGATCGGCATAATAAGCGCTGTCCGGTGCGCCGGGTTCAACGGTTCGTCACCGACCGTCGAGGCGGAAATACTGTACTTATCGCGACCGATCAACAGCTGCAGGAAGCCCATTAACGCGGTCCAGAAGCCAGCGGAAACCCAGCAGAACAGCACCGCGAAGAGGATCAGAATGCCGCTCTGCAACACGTACGGCAGCAGCTGCATGAACGAGATCCACAGGTTCTGCCCCACCATGTCGGCCGGGTTGATCAGCGCCCAGCCCTGATAAGGCAGAATGGTTTTCATGTACCAGGTGGCCACCACGGTCTGCGACAGCGTCAGCAGCAGCAGGATGTAGCGACGAATAGTGCCGACGGTACGCCATTTTTGCTCGCTCTCGCGCTCTTCTTGCGTCAGGCGGGAGAGATAGCGCGGCGTGACATCGCGTCCGCGCAGGCGGTCCCAGAAGCGGCCAACCGGGTTGGTACGCCACGGGTCCGGGATCATCGAGGAGCGCTTGGCTTTCGGCATCGCATGCAGCTGGGTGCGGCCTTCATCATCCTTCACCAGCTGATCGCCAGACAGCGAATCCGGCCAGCTGTGCGCCAGCCGCGCCTTGACCGACCCCAGCGGGGAGTCGTCTTCGCGGGCGAAGGTCTGATGTTCGTCATCCAGGGCCTGATGAACGGCCTGCAGGCTGGTGTCCGGCAGCGCCGATTTCTCGGCGTCCGACAGCGGCAATGCGTCAATGTACTTCGTTATCTTATTCATTGGCAGGCAGCTGATAGCTCCAGGTTTCGCTCAACGTGTCATCACCGTTAACCAGTGCGGCGCGCATTTCCGTCGTTTTCTTCGGATCTTTCACCTTCAAACGCAGGATCATACGCCAGCCTTTGGTCACCGGATTGTAACGCACGGTATTTTCAACGATTTCAGCGTTATCGCCGGTGCTCGCCTGGGCGGCGACCGGGGTATCCGCTGGCAGTTTTTTCATATCGGCGCCGGTGAAGTCGACAATGAAAGCAATGGTGCCGTCCGGCTGGCGGATCAGGTTCGACTGCTTCACGTCGCCGGTAGAGCGGCGGGTCTGCATAACGTACGCGTTATCCGGCGCATGCAGCTTGTCTTCATCGCGGCTGAAGGTGATGGTGTACTTGAAGTTCATCTCCTTGCCCGGCTCCGGCAGCTGATCCGGCGTCCAGTAAGTCACGATGTTATCGTTGGTTTCATCGTTGGTCGGGATTTCGACCAGTTCGATTTTCCCTTTGCCCCACTCCCCTTTCGGGGTGATCCAGGCGCTCGGGCGCAGGTCATAACGATCTTCAAGGTCCTCGAAGCGCGAGAACTGACGGCCGCGCTGCAGCAGGCCGAACCCTTGCGGGTTTTCCATCGCATAGCTGCTAACGGCCAGGTGTTTCGGGTTGTTCAGCGGACGCCAGATCCACTCGCCGTTGCCCGCCAGGATCGACAGACCATTTGAGTCGTGCAGCGCCGGACGATAGTTGAGCGCCGGAGAAGGCTGGTTGGAACCGAACAGGAACATGCTGGTCAGCGGCGCCACGCCCAGTTTGCCCACTTTGTCACGCAGGTAAACTTTGGACTGGACATCCACCACGGTGTCGCGTCCCGGCATGATCACAAAGCGATAGGCGCCGGTTGCCCGCGGTGAATCCAGCAGCGCATAGATAGTCAGACGCTTGTCGGTAGCTTTTGGACGCTCGATCCAGAACTCACGAAAACGCGGGAACTCTTCGCCGGAAGGCAGCGCGGTATCGATAGCCAGACCTCGCGCGGACAGACCGTATACCTGACCCTGACCCAGCACGCGGAAGTAGCTGGCACCGAGCATGCTGACGATTTCATCGTTCTTATCTTTGCTGTTGATCGGATACAGTACTTTGAAGCCGGCGAAACCAAGATCTTTCACCGTGTCTTTATCGTGCTGAACGTTACCAAAGTTAAAATAGTCCGGGCTATATTTAATTTTACGCACGCTGGTGGCCGTCACTTCATTGATGGTGACCGGCGTGTCGAAGTACATACCCTGATGGTAAAATTCAAGCTTGAATGGGGTTTTCTGGTTATTCCAGTAAGCTTTATCGTGATTAAACTGAATTTGCTGGTAGTCCGCGTATTTCATGTCGCGGAAAGCGGAGGGCAGGTTACTCTTTGGCGCTTCATAGCCTTTCCCGGCTAACGTTTTGGCCTCTTTTGCAACGTCATCAATGCTAAATGCCCATGCAGATGAAGTACACAGGGACAACATTACGGCTGCGCTTAACCAACGCATTTTCATCATCTGTGGTTTATGTTTCATATAAGTAAGCACTTCCCCCTTTGTGTGCTTAAATCGATCCGATCTATTTTAATGGAAACTCAGGCAATCCGACAACATAATCCCTGCTTTGTTCAGCGTAGCGGCGCAGGGAATAAACAGTTCGCAGTCCCGTTTGCACTTTGCGTGCTTATCCTGGAGACAGGTACCCCGAGTTCATGTAGGGTTGCTGATAATGTAAGCGTTATCATCTTGAGTGATAAGACGAATTATCTGAGATTGTCGTGAATCGTATGAATAATACTCCGGTACAGCGTGAATATTTTTTCGACAGCATCCGCGCCTGGCTGATGCTGCTGGGGATCCCTTTTCACATTTCGCTGATTTATTCCAGCCACAGCTGGCATGTCAACAGCGCTGAGCCCTCGTGGTGGCTGACGCTGTTTAATGATTTCATTCATGCCTTCCGCATGCAGGTCTTCTTCGTCATCTCCGGCTATTTTTCCTACATGCTGTTCCTGCGCTACCCGCTGAAAAAGTGGTGGAAAGTGCGCGTCGAACGGGTCGGCATTCCGATGCTGACCGCCATCCCGCTGCTGACGCTGCCGCAGTTTATTATGCTGCAGTACGTCAACGGCAAGGCGGAAAACTGGCACACCCTTTCCGGGTACGACAAATTCAACACCCTGGCGTGGGAGCTCATTTCCCACCTGTGGTTTTTGCTGGTCCTGGTGGTGCTGACTTCGCTGGGCGTGGTGCTGTTCAAATGGCTGACGCGCCGCCCGGCAGGAGGTGCTCACGCTTTCGGTGACACTGTCACTATGGGCCAGCTGACGATGATTTTCCTTGCGCTAGGGGTGCTTTACGCGCTGATCCGTCGGTCATTGTTCGTGATCTATCCGCCCCTGCTGAGCAATGGTCTGTTTAACTTTGTGGTCATGCAGACGCTGTTCTATCTGCCCTTCTTTGTGCTGGGGGCGCAGACCTTTATTAATCCGCGCTTAAAGGCGATGTTCACCACGCCGTCGCCATGGTGCTGCGCGGCAGCGCTGCTGGGATTTATCGCCTATCGGCTGAACCAGCAGTACGGCTCCGGCGACGGCTGGATGTATGAAACGGAATCGGTGATCACCATGGTGCTGGGGTTGTGGATGGTCAATGTCGTCTTTTCGCTCGGCCATCGCCTGCTTAACTTCCAGTCGGCGCGGGTGACCTATTTCGTCAATGCTTCGCTGTTTATTTACCTGGTGCACCATCCGCTGACGCTGTTGTACGGGGCGTGGATCACCCCGGCCATCAAGTCGAATACCTTAGGCTTTATTGGCGGGTTGGTTTTTGTGGTGGGTATTGCTCTGATCCTGTATGAAATTCACCTGCGTATTCCGCTGCTGCGTTTCCTGTTCTCCGGTAAACCGATGAACAAACCGGCCAAAACCCCGGCCTCGGCCAGTTAACCTTTAGCTTTTGCGGCACGCCTGGCGTGCCGCGCTACGCTTGCTCATCAAACAGCCGGTCGAAGATCATGTTATACAGGGCTTCTAAATCCGCTTTATCGACCGGGGTGGAGGCGCTCAGCTCACAGCGGTAGGCTGCCCCCTCCGTCAGAACGGCGATGAGCTCTGAAGCGGCATTGCGTCGCGCATCGCTGAGCCCGGGATGATAACGCTGCGACAAACGCCCGCCCTCCTCTTTCAACCGCCGGTCGGCCTGCACCAGGATCTCGCGCAAGCGTGGGTTGCGCGAGGCTTCGGCGTTAATTTCCATCAACAGATAATTGTCGCTTTTGGTGGCTGCCGAAGTCGGGATCCTGCCCGCCAGCACCGCCGCTTTTCGCGCCAGATTGTGGTTCTCATCGATCATCTCGCCGACTCTGGCGTTGACGATTTCGCTGACAATCGCTTCGATGATCGCTTCCTTGCTGGCAAAAATGCGATACAGCTGACCGACGCTCAGACCCGCCTCGCGGGCGATATCCGCGACAGAGGCGCCATGCAATCCCTTCGCCGCGAAACATCTTTGCGCAGCGGCAACGATCTCCGCGCGGCGCGCCTGCTGCTTCTGCTGTACTTTTCCTTCTGACACCCTGCTCCCTCCTGCAATCCATCATTCCTGTCAATATCGGCGGTTATCATAGCCTATTCTGCTGAATCAGGGGCATGCCGCCAGCAGGCGACGATAGATAGCTGCCGTTTCCTCGTCGAAACAGACGAACAGGACCCGTTCAAGCGGGTTATAGCGGGTGAGAAACGCGGTCACGGTGCGCACGGCGATCGCCGCCGCTTCCTCTTTCGGATAGCCATACACGCCGGTGCTGATCGCCGGAAACGCAATGGAGCGATAGTTGTTTGCCGCCGCCAGCTGCAGGCTGTTTTTGTAGGCATCGGCCAGGGTTTGCGCCTCCATGCGGTCGCCGCCGTGCCAGACCGGACCCACGGTATGGATCACCGCGCTGGCGGGAAGATCGCCCGCCATCGTGATCACCGCATGACCAGGGGGACATTCGCCCTGCTGCTGCAACACCTGCTTGCAGGCCGCCAGCAGCGCGGGACCGGCCGCCCGGTGGATCGCGCCATCCACCCCGCCGCCGCCCAACAGCGAGGGGTTTGCCGCATTCACAATCACATCGACATCAAGCGTCGTAATATCGCCGAGAATTACTTCAGGTTGAACAGCCATTTCTCCTCCTGTCGGCATAGCGCGTGGGTACGGCTTTCTGCCGATACTAGGGCATACCCGCCCCCGGGAGCAAGATTATCCCGCAGCGCCGGCGACAAGATGGTAAAAAAAACAGGACCCTGAGGGTCCTGTTGATATCATCGTCCCGCCGTTCAGGCGTTGTCGTTGACGAACGATTTTTGCTTTTCCGCACGGGCCGCCAGCCACAGGCCACTATTCTTCATGGCATAGCCAAAGACCAGGCCCAGCGCCAGGGAAGGGATCACCAGACGCCAGTCGCCATCTGCCGCGAAGGTCGCGCAGGCGCCGATAAAGGTGCCAGGGACAAACGACAGCAGCCTCTGTCGCGCCTGGATGCACATCAGAAAGGCCACGACGCCGGTCATCATATAGCTGAGGATCTGCAGCTGTGGGGCCAGCGCGCTACCGTGGATAATCACCAACGCCCAGACCACGCCGCTCATTACCGTGCAGGAGGAGATGGCCAGACCTTTCAGACCGCCCTGCGGGCAGGCGAAATAGGCCGTACAGCCGAGGAAACCGGCCCAGCTCAGCAGGCCGAGGGCGACGGCCACCCATCCCCAAATCCCGGAGAGAATGCCCGTCGTCAATGCGATTGCGAAGAGTATGTTCATGGCGCGTATCCTAGCAGATACGCACCGAAAGAATGCGATCTAAAACACACTAAATGAATGAACCTGATTTCAGTTACATTAAATTAGTGACTTAAATCACATTTTATTGCTCATCTTCTTCCTGAAGCTCGTCCCACATCGCGGCGATGGCGTCGCGGGTTAACGGTGCCATGGTGCGCCAGAACGGTGTGTGCGCATGCGCTTCGACTTTCCCCAGCATCGTCCCGCACCACGGCAGGATATAGTCGGCAAACAGGAGCTCCAGCGTCTCGCTCTGCGCTTCTGTGGCATGATCCTCCAGCCAGGAGGCGGCCAGCAGCAGCGATCCGAGATGATCCGCCGGACCTTCTCCTGTCGGGATGCCGTGATTGCTCAGAAAAGCCCGGACCTCCGCTTCAGAGGAACCCTCCACCCACGCGCTACGGTACGGCGGAACGCTGCAGGCTTCACCGACGAACAGCGCATTATAGTCCGTCGCCAGGGACTGCATTTCACAGCTTTTCTGCAGACGCGCCAGCAGCTCGTCCTGCTCCAGCGGCCAGCTGGCGGCCAGTTTGCCCTCGCGGATCAGGCTAAACAGCGGCACCAGCAGCGGGTCCTGCGGTTGACGGTAATACAGCGAACCCAGCACGCGGCAGAGGATTGAAAACTCGTTCATTCAGTTATTCCAGTTATACAAATTAAAAGTCAGCAAATTCCGGGATCGCCGGCATACCACGCGACTCGAGGAAGTCGAGCAGGCGACGCGGAGAAACGTTGAGGATCCTCTCCTCCGGGAAATCGACAGCATCGAGGATCTTGCGGCACTCGGTAAACTCTCCGAGGGTAAACGCCGTATGAGAGTCCGAGCCCAGCGCCACCCACCCTCCCGCGTCGCGCACCGCGGCGGCGATAGCACGGCAGTTATCTTCACTGCCCACGCGCGATGAAACGAAAGAGGAGTTATTGATCTCCAGCGCCACCTGGTAACGGGCCGCCGCTTCGGCAATGGCCGGGATATCCACCGGGAATTTCGGATTACCGGGATGGCTAATCATATGCACTTTACCGCTGGCCATCGCGGCAATCATCGCCTGCGTATGGGTGGCGCTATCCTGCGGCGGAAACACCGGCTCGTGGAATCCGGCGATGATCAAATCGAGCGACGTCAACATCGGCCCGGAGCAGTCGATCTCACCTTCGATATTTTTAATATTCGACTCAATACCGCGCAGGATCCCCACCCCGTCTACCAGGCGGGGCCAAATGCGCATATTAACGAAGTGCCAGTAGTGCGGGGCATCCGCCATATCCGGGCCATGGTCGGTGATGGCGAAGAGTTTGATCCCTTTACGCTTTGCTTCCGCAATATAATCGTGCAGGGTGCTGTAGGCGTGGGTGCTGGCGACGGTATGCATGTGCAGGTCAACGGGATACATCACATTCTCCTCTTCTGTTTGCCGCAAGAATAGCAGGAAACCGGGCTATTGATTAGCAAAAACCCCGCCGTGGCGGGGTTCGCTTATCTTAATAACCGCGCTGACGA
The DNA here is from genome assembly GCF_040062415.1 of Klebsiella sp. GG_Kp173. Lineage (NCBI taxonomy): Bacteria > Pseudomonadati > Pseudomonadota > Gammaproteobacteria > Enterobacterales > Enterobacteriaceae > Klebsiella > Klebsiella sp. GG_Kp173. Next base: position 4,134 of record NZ_JBEAFZ010000081.1, on the reverse strand, counting down.
TCGACCTGACCGCTAACCGATTCCCCTCGCTCCAGCCGGCTAATGGTCCCGGCGATATAGGCAATTGCCTCCATCGGGCGGGTGACTGCCGCCACGTGGGGAGTCATAGCCACCCGCGGGTGCGCCCATAGCGGACTCTCCTGCGGCAGCGGTTCGCGACTGAAGACATCGAGCATCGCGCCTTTGAGCTTACCGTTGTTCAGTGCCGCCAGCAGATCCTCTTCTACGACATGCACGCCGCGGGCAAGGTTGAGGAGATAACTCTCATCAGGCAGCTGCGCTAAAAGCGTCTGGTTGATAATACCGACGGTTTCGGCGGTATTCGGCAGCAAGTTGATCAGGACGCGAGTCCCCTGCAAGAATCCACCCAGCTCGGCCTGGCCGGCAAAGCTCTGTACCTGCGGCCAGGATTTACGGCTACGGCTCCAAACGCGAAGCGGGAATCCCCAGGGTTGCAGGCTTTCCGCAACCTTCGCCCCCAGCACGCCGGCGCCCATAATCCCGATGGTGAATTCGTCGGCGCGGTACTCGGGCAGCGGCTGCCAGCGGGAAGCCAACTTCAACGCCTGATAGTCATCGAACCGGCGGAACCAGTGGAGCACCTGGCTCACGGCATACTCCTGCATCTGCCGTCCCATACCGGTATCTTCGAGACGAAACAGCGGGATCGACAAGGGCAACATATCCGGATGATCGCGCAGCTTACTAAGGATCGAATCCACCCCCGCCCCAAGGGCGAACACGGCCTTCAGCGCCCTGCCTTGCAGCATCTCTACCGGTGGATGCCAGACCAGGGCATAGTCCGCCGGCTGGTTATCGCCCGCTTTCCATTCGCGTACTCGCGCGCCGGGTAACTGCTTTTCCAGCTCTCGGATCCAGTATTGGGTATCAAAGGTCGGATGGTAAAAAATAATCTCCATAGGGGCTCCTGATAGCAGACGCCCGGAGCAGGTTAATGCAGGCGTCTTATTTTACTCATTGTTTTCTATTGGTTTGCCAGCATAACAAATTTCCCCTTGTCGCAAAGTGAAAAGGGAGTGGCGACAAAAAAAACGGATTTCGCACGTTTAAGGAGCAAGTTGTTCGAAGTTTGTCTAAACGCGCTGATTTTGCAAAAAGTTGATTGACGGGCGATACGTATTTCCCTACATTAGCGCCCGTTCCCGACAACAACGGGAAAGACAATATGGTGAGGTGTCCGAGTGGCTGAAGGAGCACGCCTGGAAAGTGTGTATACGGCAACGTATCGGGGGTTCGAATCCCCCCCTCACCGCCATATTCGAGATGAGAGCCTGTACGCAAGTACGGGCTCTTTCCTTTTATATTCTCCGCTGGGGGGAGCCCCCCGAGAAAAGCCAATCCCGAAGCTAATCCTCTTCCATCCGCTGATACTCTTCGCTGAGGTAATCCACCAGCGCCCTGACGGAGGGCAGCAGCCCGCGCCGTGAAGCAAATACCGCATGGATCACTTCCCGCCGCGGCTCCCACTCACCCAGTACCACCTCTAACTCCCCTGACGCCAGCTGATCGCGCACCATTAACAAAGGAAGCTGCACCACCCCTACGCCGGCCATCGCCGCCTCGCGCAGCGCCAGCATATCGGTGGTCACCATTCGCGGCGTGAAATACACCTCCGCCCTTGCCCCCTCAGGCCCGGTAAGCTGCCATTTATGCTGATGCTTGTTCGCCCCCAGGCTGAGCCCAGGCCAGGCGCTCAGCTCAGACGGCGCCTGCGGACGTCCGAGCCGGGAAATCAGCTCCGGACTGGCCACCAGCCGGTGCCCTCGGTCCGCCAGCACGCGCATTACCAAATCGCTGTCCTCGATAGGCCGGGGCCGGACGCGGATCGCCACATCAATGCCCTCCCCGACCACATCCACCCGGCGGTTGGTCGCCTCAAGATGCAAAGTGACCCCGGGATAGCGCGCCATAAATCGCGCCAGCATCGGTCCAATATGGACATGCAGCAAGGTGACCGGACAAGTGATCCTGACGCTGCCGCGCGGCTCGGCGCGCAGCGTGTCGACCGCCTGCTGCGCCGCCTCGGCCTCTATCAGCATCGCTTTGCAATGCTGGTAAAAGGTCTGCCCGACCTCGGTAACCGCGAACTGGCGAGTGGTTCGCTGAATCAAACGCACGCCCAGCCGCTCCTCGAGTTGCGCAATGCGGCGGCTGAGCTTGGATTTCGGCTGGTCAAGCGCTCGCCCCGCCGCGGCGAAACCGCCATGGTCCACGACCTGGACAAACCAGGCGAAGTCATTGAGATCCTGCATCCTTCCTCCATTGTTCCATTTTTGGAACAGTATAGGCCATTTTTGCTTACTACCGCACATGTCGTCCCGGATATAAGCTTATTCACATCAGATACCGATACACAGGAGAAAGCCATGAAACAGATTACAGGAGTCTACACCGCGCCCGCGCAGCATTGGGTAGGCGACGGCTTCCCGGTTCGTTCGATGTTTTCCTATCAGACGCACGGCCAGCAGCTGAGCCCCTTCTTACTGCTCGACTATGCCGGGCCGTACACCTTCCCGGCGGGCAGCGATAAACGCGGCGTCGGTGAGCATCCGCATCGCGGATTCGAAACCGTCACCATCGTCTACGCCGGTGAGGTAGAACATCGTGACTCCACCGGCCGTGGCGGGGTAATTGGCCCAGGCGACGTGCAGTGGATGACGGCTGGCGCCGGGATCCTGCACGAAGAGTTCCACTCTGAGGCCTTCACCCGCAGCGGCGGCGAGCTGAAGATGATCCAGCTGTGGGTAAACCTGCCCGCCAAAGACAAAATGACGGCCCCCGGCTACCAGAGCATTACCGCCGGGACGATCCCCACCGTCGCGCTGACGAATGGCGCCGGACAGGTTCGGGTTATTGCCGGCCAGTATGACGACGTCAGCGGCCCGGCCCATACCTTCTCACCGCTTAACGTGTGGGATATGCAGCTGAATCAGGGGAGCGACCTCACGCTGCGCCAGCCGGAAGGCTGGAGTACCGCGCTGGTGGTACTGGAAGGGGAAGTGATCATCAACGGTTCCGAATCCGCCCGCGAAGGACAGCTCGCCGTCCTGAGCCAGGCAGGAGAGGCACTGCATCTGGAGGCGACCACCCTGGCAAAAGTTCTGCTGATGGCCGGAGAACCGCTGCAGGAGCCGATTGTGGGCTATGGCCCCTTTGTCATGAATAACAAAACGCAGATCGCAGAAGCCGTTCGCGATTTTAACAGCGGCCGCTTTGGCCAAATCTAACTGATTGAGGTGAATACTATGTCTACTCCCGCTAATTTTAACGGTGCTCGTCCGGTGATTGATGTCAACGATACCGCAATGCTGTTGATTGACCACCAGAGCGGCCTGTTCCAGACCGTCGGCGATATGCCGATGCCAGAGCTGCGCGCTCGCGCCGCCGCGCTGGCGAAGATGGCCTCGCTTGCCGGGATCCCGGTGATCACCACCGCCTCCGTGCCACAGGGGCCGAACGGTCCGCTGATCCCGGAGATTCATGAGAACGCGCCGCATGCGAAATACATCGCCCGTAAAGGCGAGATCAACGCCTGGGATAACCCGGAGTTCGTCGCCGCGGTGAAAGCGACCGGTCGCAAAACGCTGATTATCGCCGGGACCATCACCAGCGTCTGCATGGCCTTCCCGGCGATTGCCGCCGTCGCCGACGGTTATAAAGTGTTTGCCGTGATTGACGCTTCCGGCACCTACAGCAAAATGGCGCAGGAGATCACCCTGGCTCGCGTGGTACAGGCTGGCGTAGTGCCGATGGATACCGCCGCCGTCGCCTCTGAGCTGCAGCGCACCTGGAATCGCCCGGACGCGGCAGAATGGGCGGAGGTGTACACCAAAGTCTTCCCGGCCTACCAACTGCTGATCGAAAGCTACAGCAAAGCGCAGGACGTGGTGAAAAATAACGAACAGCTTGATTCCCAGCGCTAAAACACCCGCCCCACTGCGTCGCAGCGGGGCGTTGTTCATTGCGTGAGCGGTCGGTAAAGAAAGAAGAAAATATGCTTGACCGTTTTAACGCAACTCCCTATAGTAGCGCCCCGTTGCCCACCCAAGGTGAGCAGCAAGACAATATGGTGAGGTGTCCGAGTGGCTGAAGGAGCACGCCTGGAAAGTGTGT